>NZ_JBSFHN010000014.1:0-200361 GCF_053597115.1 Streptomyces sp. NPDC001515 | reverse complement strand
GGGGGGGCGCCCCCCAACCGGGGCGCCCCCACCGGGTCCTTGAGGCGGCGTCAGCCCAGCGCCGCCGGGCCGACCGGCCGTACGGGACCGGAACCCTCCCCTCCGTCCGGGCCGTCGTCCCCGACCGCGATGCCGCGCCGCTTCGACGCGTAGACCGCCCCGACGATGACCACGAGGGCGACCACCGCCACCAGCGCGCGCACGCCCGCGCTCGCGTCCGCGCCGTAGCTGAACTGCACCACGGCGGGCGCGATGAGCAGCGCCACCAGGTTCATCACCTTGAGCAGCGGGTTGATCGCCGGACCGGCCGTGTCCTTGAACGGATCGCCGACCGTGTCCCCGATGACGGTCGCGGCATGGGCCTCGCTGCCCTTCCCACCGTGGTGGCCGTCCTCGACGAGCTTCTTGGCGTTGTCCCAGGCACCGCCCGAGTTGGCGAGGAAGACCGCCATCAGCGTGCCCGCGCCGATCGCGCCCGCCAGGTACGAGCCGAGGGCCCCGACGCCGAGGGTGAACCCGACGGCGATCGGCGCCATCACCGCGAGCAGTCCGGGCGTGGCCAGTTCCCGGAGCGCGTCCTTGGTGCAGATGTCGACGACCCGCCCGTACTCCGGCTTCTCCGTACGGTCCATGATCCCCGGATGGTCGCGGAACTGCCGCCGCACCTCGTACACGACGGCCCCCGCGGACCGGGACACCGCGTTGATGGCCAGTCCGGAGAAGAGGAACACCACCGCCGCGCCGAGGATCAGCCCCACCAGGTTGTTCGGCTGCGAGATGTCCAGGCTCAGCCCCATCTCCCCGGCCGGGGCCCCGACGTCGTCGACCGCGGTGGCGATCGCGTCGCGGTAGGAGCCGAAGAGCGCCGCCGCCGCCAGGACCGCGGTGGCGATGGCGATCCCCTTCGTGATGGCCTTGGTGGTGTTGCCCACGGCGTCCAGATCGGTGAGGACCTGCGCCCCCGCACCCGTCACGTCCCCGGACATCTCGGCGATGCCCTGGGCGTTGTCGGAGACCGGACCGAAGGTGTCCATGGCGACGATCACGCCGACCGTGGTCAGCAGCCCGGTCCCGGCCAGCGCCACGGCGAACAGCGCGAGCATGATCGACGTGCCCCCGAGCAGGAACGCCCCGTAGACGCCGAGCCCGATCAGCAGCGCGGTGTACACGGCCGATTCCAGTCCGAGGGAGATGCCCGCCAGGACGACGGTGGCCGGCCCGGTCAGCGAGGACTTCCCGATGTCCCTGACGGGGCGTCGGCTCGTCTCCGTGAAGTACCCGGTGAGCTGCTGGATCAGTGCCGCCAGCACGATGCCGATCGCGACGGCCACCAGGGCGAAGATCCTCGGGTCTCCGCCGTGCGAGGTGATGCCGGCGTCGGAGACCCCGTCCAGCTCCGCGTACGAGGACGGCAGGTACGCGAAGACGGCGACGGCCACCAGCACGAGCGAGATGACGGCCGAGATGAAGAAGCCGCGGTTGATCGCGGTCATCCCGCCCCGGTCGGAGCGCCTCGGCGCGACCGCGAAGATGCCGATCATCGCGGTGATCACCCCGATCGCCGGCACGATCAGGGGGAAGGCGAGTCCGGAGTCCCCGAAGGCCGCCTTGCCGAGGATGAGCGCGGCGACGAGGGTGACGGCGTACGACTCGAAGAGGTCGGCGGCCATGCCCGCGCAGTCACCGACGTTGTCGCCCACGTTGTCCGCGATCGTGGCGGCGTTGCGCGAGTCGTCCTCCGGGATGCCCTGCTCGACCTTGCCCACCAGGTCGGCACCGACATCGGCGGCCTTGGTGAAGATCCCGCCCCCGACCCTCATGAACATCGCGATCAGCGCCGCCCCGAGCCCGAAGCCCTCCAGCACCTTGGGCGCGTCGGCCGCGTATCCGAGGACCACGCACGAGGCGCCGAGGAGCCCCAGCCCCACGGTGATCATGCCGACCACCCCGCCCGTACGGAAAGCGATTTTCATCGCTTTGTGCGAAACGGCGGTGAGATCCTTCTCCGGTTCGCCTTCCGCCGGAGTGGCCTCACGCGCGGCGGCCGCCACCCGGACATTGCTCCGTACCGCGAGTCGCATCCCGATGTATCCGGTGGCCGCCGAGAAAAGCGCACCCACCAGGAAGAACGCCGAACGCCCCACGCGCTGGGACCAGTTGTCGGCCGGAAGCAGCAGAAGAAGAAGGAAGACCACGACGGCGAAGACGCCGACGGTACGCAACTGCCGTGCCAGATAGGCGTTCGCGCCTTCCTGGACGGCCGCCGCGATCTCCTTCATCCGCTCGGTTCCCTCGCCCGCCGCCAGTACCTGCCTCACCAGCAGGCATGCGACGACCAGTGCGGCCAGGGCGACGACCGCGACAACGATCACGATGACGCGATTGTCATCGGTGAGCACCGCGGCGGCCAGAGTGTCGGATGGGTCGGAAAGTGCGGAATACTGCGTCGGTTCTGCGAGTGATGTGGTGCCGAACCCCGCCATACGTCCTCCTTGACGCTCAGCGCTCAAGTCGTGGACGGATTGTAGGGAGAGGAGCACGATCAAAACAGTGTGCGGTAAATACCATTGGCTTTCATCCACCGAACGGCAATGCTTCGAGTTCACCCATTGATCCGAATGGAGTAATGGGCTCAGCGCATCGATGAATGATCGCGGATAGCGCGTTCATGAAAAAAGGCCCTGCTCAGCAGGGCCTCTCGGGACAATCGATCAGGGGCGCCGTAAGCGCTCGGGAGGGGGCCTCGGTCCACCCCTGCCGCGATGACCGTCTCGGCAGCGCGGCGCGGCATCGGAGGATTCCGGCAGAGCGCGGCCCGTCAGGGGACGGCGGACCCGCCGGGTCCCTCGGGCCGCCCGGGTTCCTCGGGACCGCCCGGGTCCCTCAGGACCGCCCGAGGTGACGCTCAGGGCAGAACGGTCGCGGGGGTCTTCGGCCAGCTCATCCGGATGACGCCGCCGTCCGCCCCGGACCTGACCTCCACGTCATCGACGAGACCGCTGATGACGGCCAGGCCCATCTCGTCCTCACCGTCGGCGTCCGGCTCCGGCTCGTCGGGCCCACCACCGGTGGCCGCGTCACGGCTTCCCGATCCGCCGACCGCGGACGCGTCGGCACCGGGGCCGGGCACTTCGTCACCGACCTCGATCGAGAAGGACTTCTCCTCCTCGATCAGGACGACCTTCACGGGGGCCGTGATGCCATGGCTGCGGTGCAGCCCCACCGCTCGGCTGCATGCCTCCCCCACGGCGAGTCTGACCTCGTCGAGCACGGCTTCGTCGACTCCGGCCCGGCGCGCCACGGCGGCCGCCACGAGGCGGGCCGTTCTGACGTGTTCGGGCTGGGCGCTGAAGCGGAGTTCAACGGTGGCCATGCGATCCCCCTCGAACGTTTCGTATGTCTGCATCGGCGGGCCCCGGGGCACCGCCCGGTTCACCGCCCCGCTTGGGAGGCCCTGCCGTCCGGCCGTCGACGCCGTCGGGCCATCGGCCGGCGACCGTCCACGCCAAGCGCCGACCGGGTACACCCGACCGGTGCCGGACCGGCCGCCGCGTCCACGGATGAATGCGGCCACCATCCGCCGATCGGGTGACGGACGGCTGGTGACGGGCGCTGACGAGCACCCTTCAACGGGCTCACCGAACCCGTCCACCGAGCACCGGCACACGGCTGCGCCGACCCGGCGGCCCGTCGATCACGGCCGACGTGCCAGCCACACCGCCGGACCGGCTCCACAGCCGGTCCGACCGCGCGCGGTACGTCAGTCGGTCGCCGCCACGGCCTCGTCGACCGTGGTGTGGATCGGGAACACCTTGGTGAGGCCGGTGATCCGGAAAATCTTGAGAATGCGCTCCTGGTTGCACACCAGGCGCAGCGAGCCCTCGTGCGCGCGCACGCGCTTCAGGCCGCCCACGAGCACGCCGAGACCGGTGGAGTCGAGGAAGTCGACGCCCTCCATGTCGACCACCAAGTGGTAACTGCCGTCATTCACCAACTCGACCAACTGCTCGCGCAGCTTGGGCGCGGTATACACATCAATCTCGCCACCGACCTCGACGACCGTACGGTCGCCACCAGGGCCGGACACATTGCGAGTCGACAAGGACAGGTCCACGGATCCTCCAGCACCTTGCTATCGAGCGGTCGCCCCTCGGTCTCCCCGACGGAGTCAGGGGACGGATCGCCAGCCGCGATGGCATTCAATCACTTACGGGCAGCCATGCACGACGCCTTGGGACCATTGTCCGTCTCGCCAGTGACACACTCGGTGCCGATGGCCAAGAATCACCGCCCCAGTCGACCGCCCGGGAGCGCGGGCTCCAGCCCCTCTCCCGACATGGTCCTCGACCGGCTCGCCGCAGGGGCGGGCCGGTCCGCGCGCATCACTCATACGGAGCACCTGCCCCCGCGCGCGGGAACCCATGCCGTCTGGCCCGATCGCATCCGTCCGGAAGTGATCGCCGCGATTCAGGGGGCCGGAATCGGCCATCCGTGGGCCCACCAGGCCACCGCCGCCGAGCACGCCCTCGACGGCGAGTCCGTCGTGATCGCCACCGGAACCGCGTCGGGCAAGTCGCTCGCCTATCTGGCCCCGGTCCTGAGCACCCTCCTGGACGGCTCCGAGGCCCCCAACGGCCGGGGGGCGACCGCTCTGTACCTCGCTCCCACGAAGGCCCTGGCCGCCGACCAGCGCCGTTCCGTTCGGGCCCTCGCGGCCCCGCTGGGCAACGGCGTCCGGCCCGCCGTCTACGACGGCGACACCCCGGTGGAAGAACGCGAATGGGTGCGTCAGTACGCCAATTACGTCCTCACCAACCCCGACATGCTGCACCGCGGGATACTGCCGTCCCACCCCCGCTGGTCCTCCTTCCTGCGTGCCCTGCGCTACGTCGTCATCGACGAGTGCCACACCTATCGGGGAGTCTTCGGCTCTCACGTCGCCCAGGTGATACGCAGGCTCCGCCGTCTGTGCGCCCGCTACGGCGCCGACCCGGTCTTCCTCCTCGCCTCCGCCACCTCCGCCGACCCCTCGGTCGCCGCGGGCCGTCTCACCGGGCTTCCCGTCACCGAGGTCGCCGACGACGCCTCCCCGCGCGGCGAGATGGTCTTCGCCCTCTGGGAACCGCCCCTGACCGAGCTGCACGGCGAGAAGGGCGCCCCCGTCCGCCGCACGGCCACGGCCGAGACCGCCGACCTGCTCACCGACCTGACCGTCCAGGGCGTGCGCTCCGTCGCCTTCGTGCGCTCGCGGCGCGGCGCCGAGCTGATCTCCGTCATCGCCAAGGAACGCCTCGCCGAGGTCGACCGTTCCCTCCCGGCCCGGGTCGCCGCCTATCGCGGGGGCTACCTCCCCGAGGAGCGTCGCGCCCTGGAGCGCGCCCTGCACTCCGGGTCCCTGCTCGGCCTGGCCGCCACCACCGCCCTCGAACTCGGCATCGACGTGTCCGGCCTGGATGCCGTCGTCATCGCGGGGTATCCCGGCACCCGGGCGTCCCTGTGGCAGCAGGCCGGGCGGGCGGGTCGCTCGGGCCAGGGCGCCCTCGCCATCCTGGTCGCCCGCGACGACCCGCTGGACACCTTCCTGGTCCACCACCCCGAGGCGCTGTTCCAGCAGCCGGTGGAGTCCACCGTCCTCGACCCCGACAACCCGTACGTCCTGGCCCCGCACCTGTGCGCCGCCGCCGCCGAGATGCCGCTCACCGAAGCGGACCTGGCGCTCTTCGGTCCCGCGTCGGCCGAGCTGCTGCCGCAGCTGGAAGCCGCGAAGCTGCTCCGCAGGCGCCCCGCCGGGTGGCACTGGACCCGACGCGAGCGGGCCTCCGACCTGACGGACATCCGCGGCGAGGGCGGCCGGCCCGTGCAGATCGTCGAGGAGGGCACCGGCCGGCTGCTGGGCACCGTCGACGAGTCCGCCGCGCACACCGCCGTCCACGAGGGCGCCGTCCACCTCCACCAGGGCCGCACCTATCTGGTCCGGAAACTGGACCTCCAGGACTCGGTCGCCCTGGTCGAGGAGGCCCAGCCGCCGTACTCGACGACCGCCCGCGACACCACCGCCATCACCGTCCTGGAGACCGACACCGAGGTCCCCTGGGGGGACGGACGGCTGTACTACGGCTCCGTGGAGGTGACCAACCAGGTCGTCTCCTTCCTCCGCCGCAAGCTGATCACCGGCGAGGTGCTCGGCGAGACCAAGCTGGACCTGCCGCCGCGCACGTTGCGCACCCGCGCCGTGTGGTGGACGGTCACCGAGGACCAGCTCGACGCTGCGCGCATCAACCCGGAGATCCTCGGCGGCGCGCTGCACGCCGCCGAGCACGCGTCGATCGGCATGCTCCCCCTCTTCGCCACCTGCGACCGCTGGGACATCGGCGGGGTGTCCGTGCCCCTGCACCCCGACACCCTGCTGCCGACCGTGTTCGTCTACGACGGCCACCCCGGCGGCGCCGGCTTCGCCGAGCGCGCCTTCCGCACCGCCCGTGAGTGGCTGACCGCGACCCGGCAGGCCATCGCCTCCTGCGAGTGCGAGGCGGGCTGCCCGTCCTGCATCCAGTCCCCCAAGTGCGGCAACGGCAACGAACCGCTGCACAAGCGGGGCGCCGTCCGCCTCCTCACGGAACTCCTCCGGCCCACGTGACACCCCGGGCCTCCGCCCGGCCGGCCCCGCAAGCCGCAGGCCCCCGGGCCACCGGCCGTCCGGGGCCCTGGCCCCTCCGAGACACCGCCCCGATCCGGCGGCCGGGGCAGCCGCGCCCCGCGCGGCCCCCGCTGCCCCGCCGGGCGGAGGAACGGCCGACGGAGACACAGCGGGCGGAGGCACGACGGGCTGAGATACGGCAGGCTGAGGCACGGCAGGCGTCTCCGACGCCGGGCCCGCCCGCGACCTGACCTCGGGCGCGTACGGACCACGGCGGACCCGGGCCGTGACATCCGCGATCTCCCCCTGGACGGCGCACCGCACCAGCTCGGCCCCCTGCGCCTCAGCGACCTCCCGGGCCGACCGGCAGGCGACCTCGGCGCCCTCCAGGGCCCGGTCGGCCGCCGCCAGCGCGGCCAGATCGGCGGCGCCCCCGGCCCGGTGGCGGGCCACCACCGCCTGCCCCAGCGCCAGGACCGCGGCGAACACCGCGCACAGCGTCACCGCCGTCACCGCGGCCCAGACGGTCGCCACGCCCCGGTCCCGGCGCTCACCGCACACGCCCGACCACCGCGACACCCCAGGACCTCTCGCCCCCCGCCGTCCGGTCCGGGCCTCCCCCAGCCATCCGGTCCGGGCCTCGCCCAGCCGTGTCATGGCGCCTCCCCGACCGTGTCCTCGGCCGCGGCGACGGCCTCCGCGCCCAACGTCACGGCGAGCGGACCGGGACCGGGCGCCGGCGCCGCGACGGTGACCCGCCACAGCGCCCCCGCCCGCACCACCTCGACCCGGGCCCGGTCGGGCGCGGCCGACAAGGCGGCTTCCCGCACCTCCGCCTCCGGTTCGGAACGGGCGGCCGCCCGCGCACCCGCCCGTGCCGCGTCCACGCACCGGATCTGGGCCGATGCCGCCATGAGCGCCCACAGGAGCGCCAGCGCGAAGAGGACCAGTACGGGGATCGCCATGGCGGCTTCCGCCGTCACCGCGCCCCGGTCCCGGCGCCCCGCGCCACCGCCGTGCGGCCCCTCCCGCGCGGATACGGCCGGCCGGCACGCAGCGTCCCGCTCGGCCGGTTCAGAACTTCGCATCGAGCGCGTCCTTCAGCAGCGCCTGCATCTGCGCCATCACCGGTGCGCTGGTCACCACCTTGTAGAGCACCGCGGCGAACGCGCAGGCCGCGATCGTTCCGACCGCGTATTCGGAGGTCGTCATTCCACTGTCGGTCCGCATGCGCCGCGCCGTGACTCGAACCCAGCGCGTGATCGTCTGCATCATTCCAAACCCCCGATAAATATAGATATGTGGATTAATTACTTTGAACGGACCTATCAGGTCACCTCGTCTGAAGCAGCCCGCCCGCCAGTCCGACCACCACGGGGGCCACTCCGATCGAAAGAAACGACGGGAGGAAGCAGAGCCCGACCGGGCCGGTGATCAGCACGCCGGCCCGCTGAGCCCGTGCCAGGGCCGCGCTCGCCCGTTCGGCACGCAGCGTCTCGGCCAGGCGAGCGACGGGCTCCGCCGCAGGCGCCCCGGTCGATCCGGCCCGTTCCAAACAGCGCGCCAGCGCCGATCCGCCCGGTATCTCGGCGAACCGCCCCCAGGCGGCGACCGGATCGCTCCCGAGCCGGATCTCCGCCGCCGTACGGGCCAGTCGCGTGCCCACGGGACCGCCCAGGGACGTACCGACCGCCTCGGCCGCCTCCCGGGGGCCGGCCCCCGCGGAGATGCACGCGGCCAGAAGATCCGCCGCCATCGGCATCTGGCGCAGCGACTCGGCGGCTCTCGCAGCCCGTTCGGCCTCCACCTCGGCCCCTTCCCCGTGGCGGGTGCGCTGCCATCGCCGGGTGCCCCAGGCGGCCAGAAGCCCCGCCGCCCATCCCACGGGGCCGCCCACCAGGAACCAGCCCGTCACAACCACGCCCAGCAGCACCGGCCACCGTCCGAGCCCCGGAACTGTCCCCCGTCCGCCCCTTCGACGTGGCGGCAGGTCCGCCGAGCTCGCGCGCCCCGTTTCCGGAGCCTCCACCACCGCGACGGAGAACAGCGCCGCCCCGCGTCGCCGTACCCTGCGCCCGGTCCGGTACATGACCAGAACACGGACCGGCAGCGCGCATGCGCCCAGCAGCAGGGCCACCGTCCCCACCCTGTGGACAACGTCGGCGAGCACGACACCGCTCATGGCGCCTCCCCCGCGCGGACGATCCGTGCGGCCCAGGCCAGGCCGAGCGCTTCGAGCGATCCGCCCACCACCAGACAGGCCAGCCCGACCGGATGGTGCAGCAGGACTCTCAGCGGCTCCGCGCCGAGCGCCGTCCCCAGCGCGATGCCCACGACCGGCAGCAACGCCAGCACCACGACGGTCGACCAGGCTCCGGTCAGCTGGGCCCGCAACTCCTCGCGTCCGCGCCGCTCGGCACGCAACGCGCTCTCCAGCCGGTCCAGCCCGGCCGCGAGACCCGCACCGCCGTCCGCGGCCACCCGCCAGCAGGCCGCCACACCCACGAGCCCCTCGCGCCCGGGTTCGCGCGCGGCCTGCCCCAGTGCCCCGGGGATGTCGCCGCCGAACCGCGCTGCCGCGAACACCCCGGACCAGGACGCGTCCCCCGCACCGATCCCGCGCACGGCAGCGAGCAGCGCCTGCCCCGGTTCGGCCCCGGCCCTCAACTCACCCACCACCGCCCCGCACAGGCCGACCACGGAATCCGCCCGGCGCTCCCCCTCCCGACGCACCCTCCGTCCGCGCAGCCACCGGCGCGCCACCGGAACCGCGGCCACGCCCAGCACCACCGGCAGCGGGGACGCACCGCACACCGCCAGAGCGAGCGCGACCGGGAGGCACACCCACTCCCGCCGTCCTCCCCACCACCCCATGAGCCGGTCACGAACGCTCTTCCAGCTCTCCCGCGCGGGGCTCCGCGCGCCTTCGGAGCCGAACAACCCCCGGGCCCTGCGGTGTCCGCCGCTCCGCCCCGAGATCACGAGCCACGCCGCCGCGCCCGCGCACAGCGCCGCCGCATACGCCGTCTCCGGCGTCTCCATCGGTACGCCGCCGTTCATCGCCCACCGCCGATGAGGGATTCCAGCCGCTCCCAACCGCGTTCCCGCTCGAAGCCGGAGACTCCCCAGCGCAGCGCCGGAACGGTCACCACCAGCCCGGCCGGATCGCGCTCCAGGACCTGGATCTCGGAGATCCTGCGCCGACCGGCCCGGTCCCGCACGAGATGGACCACGACCGACAGGGCCGCCGCCAACTGGCTGTGCAGCGCCACCCTGTCCAGCCCGGCGGCCGTACCCAGCGCCTCCAGCCGGGCGGGCACGTGCTCGGCTGCGTTCGCGTGGACCGTTCCGCAACCGCCCTCGTGGCCGGTGTTCAGGGCGGCCAGCAGTTCGGTGACCTCGGCACCCCGCACTTCTCCGACCACGAGCCTGTCGGGGCGCATCCGGAGGGCCTGCCGCACCAGGTCCCGGAGGGACACCCGCCCCGCGCCCTCCTGGTTCGCGGGGCGGGATTCGAGCCGCACCACGTGCGGGTGGTCGGGGCGGAGTTCCGCCGAGTCCTCGGCGAGGACGATCCGCTCCCGATCCCCGACCGCACCGAGCATGCTGGACAAGAGCGTGGTCTTCCCCGCGCCGGTGCCACCGCTGATGAGGTAGGAGACGCGGGCTTCCACCAACGCCCTCAGCATCCGGTCGCCGCCCGGCGGCACGGTCCCGGCCCCGACCAGTTCGCGGAGCGAGAACGCCTTGGGGCGCACCACCCTGAGGGAGAGGCATGTCGAGCCGACCGACACGGGCGGCAGCACGGCGTGCATACGGGTGCCGTCGGGCAGCCGGGCGTCCACCCAGGGTCGGGCGTCGTCCAGTCGTCGCCCGGCGACGGCCGCGAGCCGTTGCGCGAGCCGGCGGACCGCGGCCGCGTCGGCGAAGGTCACCGCGGTGAGTTCGAGCCCGCGGCCCCGGTCCACCCACACCCGGTCCGGGGCGGAGACCAGGACGTCGGACACGTCCGGATCGGCGAGGAGGGGTTCGAGAACCCCTGTGCCGACCAGCTCCCCGCGCAACTCGTCCGCAGCGCCGAGCACTTCGACATCGCCGAGCAGCCTCCCTTGTGCACGCAGCGCGGCGGCCACACCCGCGGGGGTCGGTGCCGCACCGCTCTGCGCCAGCCGCTGCCGCACCGCGTCCAGCAGCGCCTCGGTCATGACGCGCCGCCCACGACAGACCCCCCGGCGGCGCCTTCTCCGGCCAGGGCGCGGTCCCAGAAGGCCGAGCAGAACCGCGCCAAGGGCCCGCGGACAACGGCGCCGGGCGGCTCGCCCCGGTCCTGTTCGGCGAGCAGCCCCGGCTCGGCGGGAAGCTCACCGGCAAGCGGAAGCCCCATGGCCCGTGCCACCCACTGCTCGTCGAGCCCGGACGCGTACGGTCCGCGCGTCACGACGCGGAGGTCGCCCAGCACCATTCCGGCCATCGACGCGACCCGCTTCGCCGCCGCCACCGCGCGCAACTCCCCGGGCACGACGACGAGCCCGAGGTCGAGCTGTGCCAGCGCCTCGGCCGTCGACTCGTCGGCCCGGCGCGGGAGGTCGACGACGACCACGCCGCCGAGCCTGCGTGCCGCGGCGAGGACCGCCTGCATGGCCTGCGGGGGGATCACCACCCAGTCGTCCCGGCCCCAGCTGAGCACCCTCAACCCGTGCAGCGCGGGCAACGCCTCCTCAAGGGCGCCGCCACCCACCCTTCCCTTCGAGTGCGCGAAGTCGGGCCAGCGCATCCCCTCGGCACGCTCGCCGCCGAGCAGGACATCGATGCCGCCGCCCAGCGGGTCGCCGTCGATCAGCATCGTCCGGTGCCCGGCCCGCGCCGCTGTCACCGCGAGCGCGCAGGCCAGCGTGGAGGCGCCGGCGCCACCGCGTCCGCCGATCACCCCGACGGTCAGCGCCGGGCGGCCGACGCCCTCGGCCGCGTTGGCGATCTGGTCGACCAGCCAGTTCTCCGCGTCCGGCAGGCGCAGCACGTATTCGGCGCCGATCTCGACGGCCCTTCGCCACACGTCCGGGCTGTCCTGCTCCCGTCCGACGAGCATCACACCCCGTCGACGCGCGGCACCGCCGCACCGGGCCGCCGCGTCGTCCCCGACCAGGACCAGGGGCGCCTGCTCCCAGCCACCTCGTCGGTCGGGCGCCGTGTGATGGACCTCGGGCTCGGCCCCGGCCGCCGCGCACAGCCGCAGCAGGTCGTCGAGCAGCTCCACGTCCTCGGTCACGATCAGCGGCCCACCCCTTCGCGGACCGGCCGGCACACGATCCCGTGCACTGGATTCAGCCACGTTCTCCGCCCCCTTCTTCACTCGCCTTCACCGCGGTTCACCGCGCTCTCGGAGCGTTCCGAGAACGGCGATTCCGGAACCCGTGGACTTCACGGGTGGAATCACCGTGCAGCGATACGGAAAATCGTGTGGATCTTGCTCAAGAACTGTGGACAAGTCCGCCCTTGTGAATAACTTCGTCGCTCGATCCGGCGACTTCCGGAGAGCAGCCCTTCCGCTACGCACCGTTACCGAGCATGCTGGTGCGAGTCGAGTGCGGGCATGACCCGTCACGAGCGAGAAGGAGGAGAAATGCGCGATTCCGAGCGGCAGAACCGCGTCCGGACATGCGACGACCCCCGCCGGGGGGGAGAGCGGGGGTCGTCCCCACGGCCGACTCGGGGGGGGGAGGAGTCGGACCGGGTTAGCACGGTCGCGAACGATCCGTGACTTCCATGGTGTACCCGAGGCCCTTCTCAGGCAAACCCACGCGCCGGGGTTTACGCCGAATGGCGGGCCCCTATGCTCTGCCTTGTGGAAAACCGCTTCTTGCCGCGCACAGCCGCCTTCTTCGACCTGGACAAGACGGTCATTGCGAAGTCTTCGACACTGACCTTCAGCAAGTCCTTCTACCAAGGCGGACTGATCAACCGCCGCGCCGTACTGCGCACCGCGTACGCACAGTTCGTGTTCCTTGCCGGGGGCGCGGATCACGACCAGATGGAGCGGATGCGTGAATATCTGTCATCTCTCTGCAAGGGCTGGAACGTGCAGCAGGTGAAAGAAATTGTCGCCGAGACCCTGCACGACCTCATCGACCCGATCATCTACGACGAGGCCGCCACCCTGATCGAAGAGCACCACACCGCAGGACGCGATGTGGTGATCGTCTCGACCTCCGGGGCCGAGGTGGTGGAGCCGATCGGCGAGCTGCTGGGGGCCGACCGCGTCGTCGCCACCCGCATGGTCGTCGGCGACGACGGATGCTTCACCGGGGAGGTGGAGTACTACGCGTACGGCCCGACGAAGGCCGAGGCCATCCGGGCCCTGGCCGTATCGGAGGGGTACGACCTCGCCCGTTGCTACGCGTACAGCGACTCGGCCACCGATGTGCCGATGCTGGAGTCCGTCGGCCATCCGCACGCGGTCAACCCCGATCGGGCGCTGCGCCGCGAGGCGACGCTGCGGGAGTGGCCGATCCTCGTGTTCAACCGCCCGGTCCGGCTCAAGCAGCGCCTGCCCGCCTTCTCGATGCCGCCCCGGCCGGCGCTCATGGCGGCCGCCGCCGTCGGTGCGGCCGCCGTCACGGCCGGGCTCGTCTGGTACACCGCACGTCGCCGAGCCGCGACATCCGCGTCCGCGTAATGCGCCCGCATTGAATTGAACCAACTCGTCCGTAATTGAACGTAAAAGTAAAGATGTGCCGCCACCACTTCCGCTCACCGGGCCCCTGGAGTACAAAGGACTCAACGGCCCGCGAGACCAAGGACATCCGAGAGGATGACCTGAGTACGCAGACAGGCCCCACGGACCGCGCATGAAAACCCGGCACCCACGCGACGTCGACCCGTCGATTACGGGCCAGCCGCACCAGGAGCGGGCAAAGACCCCGGCCTGATGGGCGTATATCGAGGACGCTTGGTAACTGGGTGGACATGCCAGCGGCGGTACCGATTCCGGTACCGCCGCAACCCTTTTCCCGGGCTTTTTCGCACCCTAGGCGGCGCCTCGCTGAAGCGCCTCGCAGACCGCGGTGGACTCCCTGACGCCCAGCTCCACCGACCGTCCGCAGTGCGCGATCCAGGCGGCCATCCCCTCCGGCGTCCCCGACAGATAGCCGTCGAAGGCCTTCACGTAGGCGGCCTTGCCCTGTTCGGCGTGGCCGACCTCGGCCGGGCAGATCGACTTGGGGTCGAGGCCGCTCCCGATCAGCACGATCCGCTCGGCGGTCCGGGCCACCAGTCCATTGAGAGAGCCGAAGGGGCGCAGAGCCAGCAGTTCGCCGTGGACCACGGCGGCCGTCACCAGGGCGGGTGCCGCGCTCCCCGAAAGGATGAGTCCGCCGAGTCCCTCCAGTCGGCCGGCGACCTCCTCGGCATCCGGAAGCGGTGCCTCGATCAGCGGCTCGTCGACCGGTTCGCCCGCCAGCCGGGGCCGGCCGACGGAGTCGTCCGGCGCGGCGCCACCGGCGGCGACCAGGTGGAGCCGCGCGAGGACGCGCAGAGGGGACTGCCGCCAGATGGAGAGGAGTTGGCCCGCTTCGGCGGTCAGCCGCAGAGCCGCACCGACGACCTGCGCGCCGTCGTCACCACGGAAGTCCGTGCGCCGGCGCACCTCCTCCAGATTCCAGTCGGCACCGGACAGCGCGGCCGACCCACGGGCGCCGCGCAGGGCCGCCTCGGCCGTCACCTCGTTGCTGCGGCGCCGCATGACACGGTGGCCGTAGACCCGGTCGACGGCCTTGCGCACGGAGTCCACCGCGTCGCTCACGCCCGGCAGGGCGCCCAGGGTGGCCAACGGGTCCGAGGAAGTCGTACTCATAAGTAGCGAGGCTACGCGCCCCTTGCACACCTACCGGCCCGGAGTGGCCTTCTTCACGAACTTCGACAGCACACCGCAGTCATGCGGCTACCCTAGGTGAACATGAAGATCGCTTTCGTAGGGAAGGGCGGCAGCGGGAAGACCACGCTGTCCTCGCTCTTCATCCGCCACCTTGCCGCCAATGAAGCCCGCGTCGTCGCGGTGGACGCCGACATCAACCAGCACCTGGGGGCCGCGCTCGGCCTCGACGAGGAGGAGTCGGCGGCACTGCCCGCCATGGGGGCGCACCTCCCCCTGATCAAGGACTATCTGCGCGGGAGCAACCCGCGGATCGCCTCGGCCGAGACGATGATCAAGACGACTCCGCCCGGTGAGGGCTCACGGCTGCTGCGAGTGGACGAGGACAACCCGATCTACGACGCCTGCGCCCGGACGGTGCGGCTCGACGACGGCGACATCCGGCTGATGGCCACGGGCCCCTTCACGGAGTCGGATCTGGGGGTGGCCTGCTACCACTCCAAGGTCGGCGCGGTGGAGCTCTGCCTCAACCATCTCGTGGACGGTCCGGAGGAGTACGTGGTGGTCGACATGACCGCCGGGTCGGACTCGTTCGCCTCCGGGATGTTCACCCGGTTCGACATGACGTTCCTCGTCGCCGAGCCGACCCGGAAGGGCGTGTCGGTCTACCGGCAGTACAAGGAGTACGCGCGGGACTACGGCGTGGCCCTGAAGGTCGTCGGGAACAAGGTGCAGGGCCCGGACGACCTGGAGTTCCTGCGCGACGAGGTCGGCGACGACCTGCTCGTGACCGTCGGCCACTCCGACTGGGTCCGGGCCATGGAGAAGGGCCGCCCCTCCCGCTTCGAACTGCTGGAAGCGGACAACCGGATGGCACTGCAGACCCTGCAGAATGCCGCCGAGGACTCGTACGAGCAGCGGGACTGGGAGCGCTACACGCGCCAGATGGTGCACTTCCACCTGAAGAACGCGGAGAGCTGGGGCAACGAGAAGACGGGCGCCGACCTCGCCGCCCAGGTCGACCCCGCCTTCGTGCTCGACGAAACGTCCGCGCGGGCCGGGGCCGCGCTGCCCGCCTGACTCGGACGAGTGCCGGGCCGCCCGCCCGATCGCGGACGGCCCGGCACTCGGGGCGAAGCGGAGGTCCGCCGTACGCGGCCTAGTGTGCGGCCGGCTTGCCGGGGGCGCCCGCGAGGAACGTCGCCCAGCCGGCCGCGGGCGCCTGACCGACCTTCAGGGTGCCGAGCTTCGCGAGGGTCGCGGGGTCCTGGGCGTCCAGCCAGTCCGCTAGTTGCCGGAAGGACACGCAGCGCACGCCTTCCTTGGTGCACACGGTCCGGATCGTCTGCTCGATGGCGCGCATGTAGGTGCCGCCGTTCCAGGACTCGAAGTGGTTGCCGATGATCAGGGGCGCCCGGTTGCCGTCGTAGGCGCGGTCGAAGGCCTTGATCAGACCGTCCCGCATCTGGTTGCCCCAGTACTCGTGCTGGTCCGGGTCGCCCTGGGTCGTGCCGGACTGGTTGAACATGAAGTTGTAGTCCATCGAGAGCGTCTCGAACGCGCGCCCCGGCACCGGCACGAGCTGCATCGAGAGATCCCAGATGCCCCCCTTCTTCTTGGGCCAGACCTGGTCGTTGACGCCGCTGGAGTCATAGCGGAAGCCCATGTCGCGCGCGGCGGCGACCATGTTCTTCTGCCCCTCCAGGCAGGGGGTCCGGCCTCCGACGAGTTCCTTGTCGTAGTCGAAGGGCAGCGCCTTCTCGTTCTTGAGCGACGGGTCGTTCGTCTTCCACGCCTTCACGAAGGACTTGGCCTGGCTGATCTCGCTCTTCCACTCCTCGACGGACCAGGTGCCGACACCTCCGTCCGTGCCGCAGAAGTGGCCGTTGAAGTGGGTTCCGATCTCGTTGCCGTCCAGCCAGGCGCCCCGGACCTGGGTGAGGGTGTCGCGGATGCCCTTGGTGTCGTTGAACCCGATGTCGGAGCTGCCCGCGTTGTGCTTGGGCGGGTCGTAGAGCGCGCGCTTGGCCTCCGGCAGCAGATAGACGCCGCTGAGGAAGTACGTCATGGTCGCGTCGTACTTCTTGCCCACCTCGCGGAAGTGCGAGAAGAGCCGCTGGCTGTCCTCGCCCGCCCCGTCCCAGGAGAACACCACGAACTGCGGGGGTTTCTGACCGGGCATCAAGCGCTTGACGGCCGGCTGCTTCGGCTGGACTCCGGTGAAGGCGGTGGAGCCGTCCCCGATGGCGCGGAACACGCTCTTGGGCGCGGCTTCGGCGGCCTTCTCCTTCATGCCGGCGGCCCCCTTCGCCACACCGGAGGACGCCTCCCGGTCGGCCCCCGACCCGGAGCATCCGGCCGCGCCCACGACCAGCGCGACAGTCATGACACCCAAGGCGATCCTCTTCGCGGCGGCCATCATCCGCCCACCCTCTTCCTCGCAGTAAACGTGTGCGCGAACGCGCCGACATGGCGCGGTCAAAGTCGCACGCACCGCACAGAAATTCGGGCGACAGGCCGTATGAAAAGATACTTATTCACTTGAATGGGTGCTTAGATAGCCTGTTTGACCGTAATCCTGGACAGCCGTCTTTACTCTCCATTACGATCTGTTTACTGAGAGTTGAGATATCCCGCCGCTGCACGCCGTGACCCACGGCCGCGTCCCCACGTTCCGCGACCGCGCTGCCCCGGAGGAGACGGGAACATGTCTGCCTGCGTCCCCACTCGCCATGACCGCTCATCCCGAAGTTCCCGACCGTCCCGGTCGTCGGGAGTGAAGCGACCACACAGCCCTCCGCCGCACCGCGGCGGACGATTCCGCATCACCGGCTCCGACCTGTCCGCGTCGATCACCGTCTTCCTGCTTGCCATCCCCATGTCACTGGGCCTGGCCGTCGCCATGGACGCCCCCCTGGAAGCAGGTCTCCTCTCCGCCGCCGTCGGCGGCATCGTCGCCGGACTGCTCGGCGGCACCCCGCTCCAGGTATCCGGCCCCTCGGCCGGACTCACCGTGGTGACCGCCGAGTTCATCCAGCTCTACGGCTGGCGCACCACCTGCGCCATCACCATCGGCGCGGGTCTGCTCCAAATCCTGCTCGGCTCACTGCGCACCGCGCGCAACGCGCTGGCCGTCAGCCCGGCCATCGTCCACGGCACACTCGCCGGTATCGGCGTGGCGATCGCACTCGCCCAACTGCACATCGTGCTCGGCGGCTCGCCCCACAGCTCTGCTGTCTCCAACGCCCTCCATCTCCCCGAGCAGTTGGCCCGCACGGGCCTCGCCGCCCCCTTGATCGGCGCGCTCACCGTCGCCGTTCTGGTGCTGTGGCCCCGGATCCCCGGGCGCCCCGGACGGATGGTGCGACGCCTCCCGGCCGCCCTGGCCTCAGTGGCCCTCGCCACCGCCGTGGCCGCGCTGGCCGCGCCCTCGGTCGCCCGGGTGGACCTGCCGTCCTGGCGCTCCCACGCCCTCCCCGAGATCCCGCACGGACCCGTGCTCGGACTGGCCACCGCCGTCTTCACGATGATGCTGGTGGCAAGTCTCGAATCCCTGCTGGCAGCCGTCGCGGTGGACAAACTCACCGCCGACCGGAACCGGAACCGAGCCGCCCCCTCGGTGACCGGCACAGGCTCCGAGACCGACCCCTCATCCTCCGCTGCACCGCCCGTCATGCCCCCGATCAGACGCTCCGACCTCGACCGGGAGCTCCGCGCGCAAGGGGTGGCCAACATCGTGTCCGGCGGGCTGGGCGGACTGGCCGTCTCCGGTGGCGCGGTGCGCAGTTCGGCGAATGTGCGGGCCGGGGCGACCGGCCGGGCGTCCACCGTGCTGCACGGAGTCTGGGTATTGCTCGCGACGGGGCTGCTGGTCACGGCGCTGGAGTGGATCCCACTGGCCGCGCTCGGCGCGCTCGTCATGGTGGTCGGCGTCCAGATGGTGAACCTCGCGCACATCCGCAAGGTGCACAGGCACCGGGAGTTCCTGGTGTACGGCGCGACGATCAGCGGTGTCCTGCTCTTCGGCGTCCTCAAGGGGGTGGCCATCGGCGGCGCCGTGGCGGTCGCGGTGGCCCTGCACCGACTGGGCAGGACCCGGATCACCGTCTCCGAGCAGGACGGACGGTACGGGGTGGTCGTCAGCGGGCAGTTGACCTTCCTGGCGGTGCCGCGGCTGAGCCGGGCCCTGGGCCAAGTACCCCATGACGCCTCGGTGACCGTCGAGTTGGACGGGTTCTTCATGGACCACGCGGCGTACGAGATGATCCAGGACTGGAGCAACGCCCATACCGCCCATGGCGGACGGGTCTCGTTCGGCGGCCGGTCCGGAGGCAGAATCGCGGAGCCGGCCGCGGCGGCCCATGCCTGCTGCCGTCCCTGGACTCCGTGGCGCAACCACCACTGCCACGACCGCCCCGAGCACATCCCGATCACCGGCACCACGTCGCTCCAGGATGCCGTGCACGGGCTTTCCCCCGCACACACCGTTCCGGCCTCGGAACCTTCCCCTGTCCACGCCACGGTTACGGTTCCGGTCGCAGCCCCGGCCTCCGCCCCGGGTCCGTCCTCCGGACCGGACCAGACCCCGGAACCCGGACCGGACCGGCCCCCGGCATCCGGACCGGACTCCACGCCGGACACCGCGACGCCCCCGGCAAGGCACCGCACAGCGGCCCCCGCGCCGGATTTCGTAGCGGACCACACGGCACCCCCGACGCGCCCGCACGGCGGGCATCGGCTGGTGAGCGGCCTCAGCTCCTTCCAACGTCATACGGCTCCGCTCGTCCGCGAGGAGTTGGCCCGGCTCGCCCGGGAGGGTCAGCGCCCGTCGCAGCTCTTCATCACCTGCGCGGACTCACGGCTGGTGACGAGCATGATCACGGCGAGCGGACCCGGCGATCTGTTCACCGTGCGCAATATCGGCAACCTCGTGCCGACGCCCGGATCCGAGGAGGGCGACCACTCGGTCGGCGCGGCCATCGAGTACGCGGTGGATGTACTGGGGGTCGAGTCGATCACCATCTGCGGGCACTCGGGCTGCGGGGCGATGAACGCGCTGCTCGACAGCAGGGAGCCTTCACCCGACACCTCGAGTACAGGCAATCCGAGAACAGGCACGACGGAGACAGGCATCCCGGAGACAGGCGTTCCGGAGACAGGCGCTCCGGGGCCCTCAGGCCCGCAGGCCGTGGCCGTGGCCGAGACCTCGCTCCGACGCTGGCTCCGGCACGGGTTGCCCAGTCTGGAACGGGCGGGGTCGGCGAACGGGCACCGGGCGCGGATCTCGTCGCGGGTGCCGGCCGACGAGCTGGAGCAGCTCTGCCTCACCAATGTGGTCCAGCAGCTCGACCATCTGCGGGCCCATCCCTCGGTGGCGCGACGCCTGGCCGCCGGCGCGTTGCAGCTCCACGGCATGTACTTCCATGTGGCCGAGGCGCAGGCGTATCTGCTCGCCGAGTACGAGCCCACCGAGGACGAACGCACCCGGTACGCAGGGGAGGGCGCCGACGGCGAAGGGGCCGGAGGCGGGGACGGTCGTTCGGTCGAGGTCCGGGTTCCGGTGTTCGCCCCGGTGGCCCCGACCGAATCCGGCGGCTCCCCCGCCACCCCCGGCCTCCTCTCCGCTCCGGGCCGTCCCATCGACCCAGGCGATCCCGCCGACCCTGACCATCCCACCAACCTCGCCCGTCCGGCCGGCCGGACCGATCCGGCTGGTCCGGCCGAGTTGGCCCACAGCGGCGCCTGAACCGGATGGGCACCGGGTCCGTGAGACCTTGTGGTCCCGTTTCCGCGACATCCCGTCACCGCACGTCACGTTCCCGCCACCATCGGGGCGTCGCGCGGGGCGGCAACCCAGCCGATGTCACCCCACCCCGGTGACACCGCACCGCCTCCTCGCGGAAGCGGGACCCGTGCCTCCATACACGAGGACACAGGTCTAAACCAATTCCCGGCAGACACTTGTCACCCGGCTCTTGGACTGATGAGCTATGCCCGGGACACAACGGACACCCTGGGAATGGGAGATGTCGTGAGCAACGAAAGCCTGGCCAATCTGCTCATGTTGGAGACTCTGGGCTATTTGCTCTGACCTGCGGGTACGCACCAATCGCGGCCCAGCGGCGTCGGCTCGTCGTCCCACACCGGCACCGGCACCGCGTACGGGTCCTGCTCCGTCCCGTTCGGCAGCATGGCCCGCGGGTGCGCCCACACCCCGCGCAGCACCTCGCGGAGCATGTCGCGGCGGGTCCGTACCGGAGTGATCTCCCACCGATCCAGCAAACCTCTGATGACCGGCAGCAGCGCCGCCCGGTCCGTCGGGGCCTGCTCGGCCTGCTCGTCAAGCTGCGTGATCTGCTGCGTCGTGGACAACTGCTCTGCGGTGAGCCGGTCGCGCTCCCGGATGTACGAGTCCTCCGGGATGATGCCGCGGCTCACTAGGCTGGTCTGCCGGTCCAGCTCGGACGCGATCTCCTCGAGCCGCTGAGTGAACAGGGCGCGCGCCTTCGCCATGCGCTCGGCTGCGGTGGCCGGCGCCGCTCCGGCCCCGTCGCCCTGGCCGTCCTCCTCGGCCAGGCGCGCGGCCTCGGCCTCGATCTCCTCGGCCCACTCGGCAAGGCTGGTCAGGATGGCCGCCTCCACGACGGTGCGCAGGATGTAGACGCCGCCGCACGTCCCGCTCTCCTTGCGCTCTGTGCACCTGTGGACATAGCCATTTTTCTTGATCAGGACCCCGCCCGCGCCGTAGGTCGCGCCACCGCCGATGGACGCGTCTCCACCGCACCGGGCGCAGCGCACGTGCCCGGACGTCGGGTACGCAGCAACCTGGGACCGCGGATTCGTCTTGGCGCGCTGGCGGGCCTGCTGGTAGCCCTCCCAGGTGGATTCCTTGGTGACGGCTTCATGGGACCCGGGCACCCAGATTCGGTTGGAGCAGAGGCCGGCGCGGGAAACCGTGGCATCCGGGTCGGTGGGCGGGCACGGGCAGTCCGGGGGGTGGGTCCGGATCCAGCCGGCCGGGAACCCTGAGTCCATGTAGCGGGTCAGCCCGGTGGGCCGCCAGGGCTTGCCCTTGGTGCCGATGTACCCGTTGCGGCCGAGCCACAGGCAGGCGGACGCCATCGGCTCGCCGTCGGCGACCCGCTCGTACAGGTCATTGGCGACCAGGCCGAGCGCGGGATCCGGCTCGTACCACTCCGGGTGCACTACGCCGTCTTCATCAAGCAGCCGCCGGTGCCAGATGTACCCCCAGCGTGCCTTGCCGGTGGTAGGCAGGCCGCGCCCGAGCCGATTCTCTCGAGTCTCGGCCCATCCCTCCCCGATCCGGTCACTCTCGAACTCGGCGAACTTGAGCGCGATGCCCTGCTGCAGCCTGCCGAACGCGTTGCTGGTGTCGGCCGCCTCGGTCGCCGACTCCAGCCGTCCCCCGACCTGTTCGAGCCGCGCCAGGTTCAACGCGTTGCCGTGGCGGCTGCGGCCGAACCGCGAGTAGCGCCAGACGGCGATACCGCGCGCCTCGCCAGCCTCCACGGCCTTGATCCCAGCCATGATCTTGCGCTTGAACGTCCGGCCGCTGATGTCCAGGTCCTCGATCCAGAAGGCGATCCGGCGGCGCGTGCGCTCGGCCCAGCTGTCGATCGCGGCCCGCTGGATGCCCGGGCTGATCTTGTCTTCGTAGTACGTCGACACGCGGATGTAGCCGACCCACGGTTCTCGGTCGTCATCAGCGGCGGCCTTGAACGTTGCCGGTACCTGGATGCGGGGCACGGCCTCGAGACGGGATGCCTGCAGTCGGGTGGTGGTCATGGTCACGTCCTGTGGCGCGGTTGCGCGCGGGTCGGTGGCGGAACGGAGAAGGGCTCCCCGATGGCACTGGGGAGCCCTGTGGCGTTGGTGCGGTGGTGCGTCACGTGGTGTTCTCCCGAGGGCGCCTGGCGCCCAGTTCGACGACGGTGCGGTTGGCGATCGGCGCGGTGGTGACCGTGGTGTCGTGGCGGATGATCTCTTTGGCCAGTGCTGCACTGTCGGCGAGGTGGATCTGCTGGTGGATGTGGGCGGTTGCGGCGCGGTGGCCGGTGACGGTGGTGGCGATTACTCCGAGCAGGGTGGTGATGGTGCCGGTGATGATCGTGGGCCCGACCACACGGCTGGTGAGCACGCCGGTGATGAGGACCGTGAGGCCGACGACGAGGACGAGTGCTGCGTAGATCACTGACGGGTAGACGGTGCGGTGCGACATGGCGACCTTCCTAGGAGGCGCCCTCCTCCCCTTTGGCGCGGAGGGCGCGGATGACGCTCAGGACTGCGTCCTGGTCTGAGGGTGTGGTGACACCGAGGGCCGTCAGCGCATCGTGCGGGGTGGGGGGTGCCTGTGGTGTGCGGGAGGCCGGAAGTTCGTCGGCGGGAAGGATCCCGGCCCGTACTAGAAGTGGCATGACCGGCACGCCGAGGGTCTTGCCCACGGCGAGGAGGGTCCGGATGGTGGGGGATCCGTCGTCGCGCAGCAGCCGTGAGACTGTGGCGACGGGAATGCCGGACGCCTCGGCGAAGCGTGCGTTACCGCCGCGTTCTGCGAGGTCGTATCCGTGACGTGGGAGTGCCCATCTGAGCCACTCGCCGACTGATGCGGCGAGTGGCGGTTCGGGGTGCGAGCCGGATGTCATGTCGACAATGTATCGCGCATGAGCGGTTCATAGTGAGTGATGGTCGGTTCTCTGCCATAGCTGACTCGTTTCCCCCGTGTCGGCTGATGCGGTCACGCTCCCACGGTATCGCACAAGCGATCGATTATTCATCGGTTCTGCACATTCCGCTTGCATACCGTCACACCAGCAACACGCTGACGTCAACCCGAACGGCCCATCTCAACCGTTTGTTCCATCCGCGATCGGTTCGTGCTACGTTCCATCCATGAACGATCGCCGTTCATGGATGAAAGAAGGCTCGCGTGAAATTCGACCCTCGCCCACTGCGCAGCGCCGCAGCGGCGGCAGGCGACAGCACGGTCGTCGCCATCGCCGAGCGCATCGGAATCCCGTACGTCTCCGTCCGCCGCTGGACCAGCGGCAGGGGGGAGCCGAAGGGCCCGGCCCTGGCCGCCATCGAGCGGGCATACGGGATCACCCCAGCCGCTCTCTACCCGAGCGACGCCGCATGAGCACCACCGACCTGACCCGCCGCGCCGCGCTCCGCCGAGCCGCCCGCGTCTGGCGCGCCGGCCTCGACTCCATGGACCGCATGCCGGTCGAGGCCGCCGCCCGCGCCTGCTACGTGCCCGGCGGGCCCTCGCTCCTCGAGCTGCAGAAGCGCATCGCCGCCGATCGCGCCGCCCGCGCCATCCCGGCGGCCCGCCGCGCGGCCGCCTGAGCCCCACAACAAACCGGGGCTGCCCAGACCCTGCACGGTCCGCGACAGCCCCTCACCGGCACCTCAGCCACTGACAGAAACCGAGGACACCGTGACCACCGAGACTACCCGCCCCGAGCCGACCGGCACGTTCGCCGACCTCGCGGCCGCCGCCCAGGCCCTGGCCCACCTGCAGGCCACGTACCCGACGCTGCCCGCCCTCTACATCTCCGTGCCGTCCACCGGCACCAGCCTGGACCTGCAGGCGGGAACACCGGGCGCGTACGAGGTCTGGCGCGCCGCTCTGGGGATCCCGCCGGCCGCGGTGGAGCTCCGGTCGTATTACGAGAGCGCCTGGCTGCACGCCTCCACCAGGGTCGAGGGCGTCGTCACGCTCCTGACCGGGCACGGCCTGCCGATCACCGGCGAGCAGGCGCGCGAGGACCAGGCCCCGGCCGACTCCCCGCGCGCCGAGGTCCTCCCGCTCGCGGACGCGGTCGGCGGTGCGGCATGACGACCGTCATCATCCCCGCGATCGTCGAGGCGGCCGGGATCACCTACGACTTGTCGCACGACCTGATTGATGTCTACGGCTGCCGCTGGACCTGGACCGGCGGAACGGACTCCACCGGCATGGCCCTGATGCGGACCGGCGACGACCCGGCGCAGCGGCTGACGTATGTCTACTGGACGTACGGACCGCTGATCCCCGCGCCGCGCCCCATCACGTACGCCGACCGGTACGCCGCGCTGACCGCACCGTCGTGCGCCGCGCCGGCCGAACCGGCGACGGCCGAGCCGACGCCGCTCACGTTCGCCGGCCTGCTGGCCCGGCTGCGCGGGAGGACGTCGTGATGAACCTCCGCCGCGTCGGAGCCGCGACGCGGGTGATCCTTGGCGCGCAGAAGACCGGCGTCACCCTGGCCGGGCCGCTCGCCCTGGCCCTCGAGGGTGCCGGGCTCCTGCGGCTGGCCGATGACCAGCCGGAGAAGACCACCCCGCCCACCGGGGCCGAGGTCACTGCGGCTGCGGTCACGGCCCGCACGACCGTCCTGTCCGCGCTCGCTCGGGCGCTGCGCGAGCAGCCCACCGGGGCCCGGATCCTCGAGGCGCTCGACGAGCTCGGGGAGGTCCTCGTCCAGGAGGGCGACGGGCCCGAGGCGAGGTCCTGGGCCGACGGCATCGCGCTCCTCGCCGGTCTGCCGGCCGCGCCCGGCGACGGCCTGACGGTGTACCGGGCCGCGCACGACTCGATCAGCTGCGGCCTGTACACCACGGCCGCCGCCGCGCAGCAGCGTTGCGAGGTCCTGATCAGCCGCGAGTACCCCGAGGGCGTGACCCTCTATTTCGAGTGGTGCGTGGACGAGGCGGACGAGGAGCTGCCCGGCCTCGAGCTGGACGTGGTGGCGGACGGCGAGCACGTCTCCACCGGCTACTCCGTCACCCCGGTCCCGGTCGCCGACGCGTACGACCCGGACGCCGACGAGTGACCGAGGAGCAGCTGCTGCTCGCGCTCCTCGCCCTCGGGGCGCTGAACCTCTTCGCGGTCGTCGTCGGCTGGATCGCAGACCGCCACATCACCCGCACCGCCCGCCACCGCAAGGAAGGCTGACCATGCCCGGCTTCAACACCCCGCCCAAGACCCGGAGCACGCGCAAGAAGAAGGAGCCGGCCAACGTTCTCGAGAACCTGCCGCGTCTCGGCCTGCACCCGGTGGCCCCGGGGACGTGCACCACGCCGCTCTGCGGCACCGTCGCGGACGAGACCGCCGAGTCCGAGCTGACGCCCGGGTGGGTGCGCGTTGGCGTCTACGGCTCGGCGGACCCGGATCGCATCTGGTGCTCCGGGCTGTGCGCCACGTACGGCGTCGCCCTGGCCGAGCTGCGCATCCAGACGCCGGAGACGGCCAGTGCGTGACGCTCTCGTCTCCGGTGCGGTCGTCGTCGCCGTGGGCCTGGCGCTCGTGCTCGCCAGTACGTGGACGCGCGGCCACCGGGGCCCGGCGATCGTCCCCGGCCCCCGCCGCCCGGCCGAGCCCCGCACCGACGGCGGCTACCTGCAGTGCAACTCCCCGGTGTGCGCGCACATGACGCGGTGGCACGACGTCGTCCCGGCGGGGCTCGCGTGCTCCCTGTGCGGCCGCGTCGTCGCCCCGTGAGCGGGAGCAGCAGGCCGTGCGGGGACGTCCCGCCGCACGGCCTGCTCTACGCCCGCCCTTACCCGCGCGGGTGGTGCTGCGACCGGCATACCCCGTCCGCGCTCGCTGGCCGGCCGGAGCCCCCGCCGGGGCCCGGCTGGCCCGCCGGGTCCTACCTCAACCTCGCCCAACCCGAACTGCCTGAAGAACAGGACCAGCAGCCGTGAACGCACCGCGCCGCCCGAGCCCGGCCGACATGCCCACCCGCCGCCGGGGCGCCCCCGCCCCGTCCGCCGCCGAGACCCCGGCCGCCCCGTCCGCCGTCGAGGACCAGCCCGGTCCGGCCAGCAGCCGGGACGGGTACCGCGACCTCTACCTGTATGGCATCAGCACGTCGAACCTCCTCGCCCACCACAAGCTCACCGCGTACGCCCTGGCCACCCACGCGGGCCAGGACGGCCGGATCGAGCCCCGCGACCAGCCCCGCCTCCTCGGCCTGGTCCACGACACCGGCCTCTACGCCGGGCAGGTCGCCGTCGCCCTCACCGTCCTGCGCCAGCGCGGCTGGATCCGGCAGGCCCGGCGCCGCGACCGGTTCGAGGTCGCCGACTTCATCCTCACCATCCCCGAGCCGCTGGAGCCCCGCCTGCGCAGGCAGCGCGCCGCCCAGCAGTCCCAGCCCGCTACCTGACCCTCTGGAGCATCCGTTGACCGCCGCCGTCGCGCACGCAGTAGCACCCGCTGCTGCTGCGCCGTGCCCGCAGCCGCCCCGCGCGGCCGCCGAGGCACGGCCGCGCACCGGCGGCGGTCAGCGCGTGCGCGTCCCCCTGCGCCTGGTTGTAGGCGCTCAGTACGCCGATGCGGCCCTGAGCGTCTACATCAAGATCGCAGCGCTCGCGATGCGCCCCGAGAACTGCCTCGCCAAGGTCGCCACGATCGCTGAGTACCTCGGCCTGTCCAAGTCGTCGGTCGAGCGCGCCCTGACGCAGCTCACCACGGCCGGCAGCGACGGCATCGCCGAGGTCATCACCGTCCGGCACACGTCCCGTGACGGTGAGGGCGAGTCCGCCGAGCGCTGGGTGCGCACGATGGACGAGAACGAGCTGTTCGTCTGGCTCCCTGCCCGCGCAGCGACCTCGCTGCCCCCGCGCCAGCTGCGCCTGTACGCGGCGATCAGCTACGCCCAGGTGCGCCGCATGCCGCTGACCCTCGCCGAGCTGCGCGCCGTCGTGCGCCACCAGTACGGCGACAGCGCCGGACAGCCCCTCGGCGAGCGGCAGGTGATGCGGCTCCTGGACGAGCTCGAGACCTCCGGCTGGATCACGATCCACCGCCGCCAGGGCCCGCGCGGCCGCCACGCCTACGAGGCCCACCTGCGCCCGCTCCACCCCGTCCAGGACAACGCCCCCAAAGAGCCGGCCACCGCGACCCCTGACATACATGACGGATCGGCTCCCCGCACAGCTGACGGATCCCTCGCGACTGAGGAAGACCGTAGGACTGACCGACCGTTGACGAGCGCGGGGGTGGGTTGTGGGATCCGCCGTAGGCGAGACGCGGGTAGTAGTAGGGCCGCGGGCCACGGCGAAAGGCGCAGCAACAGCGGCGGGGCCGCCCCGGCCGCGTACACCGGTCCCGGGCTGCAGCTCTCGCCGAGGGTCTGGACCGTCCTTGAGCCCGTCCGGCACGAACTGCAGGGCATCCGGGCGTACGTGCTGCGGCGCATCGGGCACGAGATCGGCCGCCAGCTGTCCGCCGGGGCCGGGGCCGAGCGCCTGACCGCCCGCCTGACCCGCCGGTGGGCCACCACGGACGCCCCGCACCGCGGCGACGTCGGCCGGTGGATCCTCGGCGCCGGTCTGCCCCGGCGCGGCTGCGGCCTCGCGGCGTGCGAGGACGGCATCACCTGGCACACCGGCGACCGCTGCCCCATCTGCCACGACAACCAGATGCACGCCCTGCAGGCCGCCGCCGGGGCGCAGCAGCAGGACGTCGTCCAGGAGCAGCCGCCCGAACCGCCGCCGCGCCCGACGCCGGTGGCGTGGGTGGCGGTGCCCGCCCCGGCGGTGAGCGACTGCCCGCCGGTGCCGGACGCGGCAGGCCGTGCCGAGCTGCGCGCGGCCGCGACGCCGGACACGGTCCGCCAGGCCATCGCCGACCACGGCCGGGCCCAGGCCACCTACCTCTACGGCCACGCCCTGGTCCTCCCGCACCTCGCCGAGCTCGACCCCGACCCCGAAGGGACACCCGCATGAAGCCCAGCACCGCTCACATCACCACCTGCCGCCGCTGCGGCGCCCGGATCTGCTGGGCGCTCACCACCGCGCGCGGGCGCCGGCAGCCGGTCGACGCCGAGCCGACCACGGCGGGGAACCTTGCGGTGATGCAGGCCGCCGACGGGGTGCTGTACGTCCGGGCGGTGACCGCGGCCCGGCCCGACATCCGGCCCGGCGAGTGGCCGGCCATGCCCCACCACGCCACCTGCACCGCCCAGCCGCCCCGGCGCCCCGCCCGGCCCGCCGGGGAGCGGCAGCGCACCGGCGTCCGCCCGGTCCCGTGGCAGCGGTGACGATCGCCGCCCTGCGCGCCCTCCTCGACGAGGAGCTGCCCGACGTCCCCCGCCATCCGGCACCCCAGCACAACGCCAGGAAGAGGAAGCGCATGAACCAGCAGCCGGCCCCGGGTCCTCGCCCCGCGCAGGACACCACCCACTCCTACGACGAACCCCCGCTGTCCACCGGGGCCCTGATCGCCTGGGCCATCGCGCACAGCACCAAGAGCATCGCCCGCAAAGGGGTCCAGGCCCGCGAGCTCCTCGCCGAGCTGCGCACCCTGCGCGCCGACGCCGAGCGGATCGCCCAGGCCGACGCCGAGGAACAGCGCCTTCTGGAGGCTCTCGCCGCCGTACGGGCCCGCAAGGAGCAGCTGCGCCCCCGCCGGAAGACGACCGCGCCGGGGACGGCCACGGCTACTCAGGCTGCCGTTCGGGCGTGGGCCCGCTCGAAGGGTCTGCCGGTCGCCGAGCGCGGGTCCATCCCCGCGTCCGTCGTCGAGGCGTGGAAGGCCGCGCAGGACGGCGGTGCCCGGTGACGCCCGATCAGGTCGACCGCGTCCGCGAACTGGCCGCGGCCGGCCGGTCGGACCGGGAGGTCGCCGAGGACCTCGGGGTGTCGTGGCGCACCGTGCTGCGGGCCCGGAACCGTCACAACATCCCGAGCGCCTGGACGCCGACGCTGAGCGGGTGCGGGTCCGCGGGCGCGTACAAGAGGGGCTGCCGCTGCCCGGTCTGCCGGACCGCCCACTCTGCCCGGCTCGCCGCCGGGCGCGCCGACCGGTACGCGCGCCGCGCCGCCGGGACCGCGACCTTCACCCACGGGACGTCCGCGTACAAGAACTGGGGATGCCGCTGCCCCGTCTGCTGCCGCGAGGCGCACCTGGACAACGCCGCCCAGTACCGGGCCCGCCGCGCACGGAGCGGGAGCGCCCAGTGATCCCCGTTCTCGCGACCGCCGCGCTCGTCGTGATCGTCACCGCGATGCTCACCGGGCACATCGCCCACCCCCGCCGTATCACCGCCACCACGCCCGGGACCGCCGCCGAGGACCGGGCCGCCATCGAGGAGCACGACATGCCCAAGCCCCCGCCCGAGCCCGACTTCGTCCGCTTCCCGGCCCTGGCCGTCGCCTGCCCCGAGTGCGGCTCCGCCCCCGGTGTCCTGTGCACCAGCCATAGCGGCACCCGGTACCGCCGCTCCGACGTCCACCAGGCCCGCACCGCGGCCTACAACGCACAGAGGACCGCCCAGTGACCACCGCCGCCGCCATGGCCTACATCGTCACCTTCTACGGGACGCCCACGGCCATCACCACCAGCCTGCCCGCCGCCCAGGACGCCGCCCTTGCCAAGCGGACTCGCCCCGAGGCCACCGACCGCTACGAGAACCACTGGACCGAGCACAGCCCGGGTCACTGGCGCCTGATGTCTCGGCAGGCCGGCCACGGGGGCCGGTGGACGTGGACGCAGTACGCCGTCCTGACCGCCCCGCTCCTGCCCACCGCGCCGGTTTCCGTCCTGCCTCCCGAGCAGCCGTGCACCGACCCGCGCCACACCGGGCCGCTCCGCGAGCAGCTCGGCTGCTCGGGCCCCGACCCGGCCGTCCGCCGCGACCGGTACGCGGCCGCCCTCGCAGCAGCTGACGGCCATGAGTGGGAGGCCATCGTGAACGGGTATCCGGCCGATGCCGAGGACTACCGCCGGGAGGCGGCCGCAGTGATGGCCGTGGCCGATGCCGAGCAGCAGCCCGCGCCCGCCCCTGCCGCGCCCGCCGACCTCCGCGACCGCATCGCCCAGGCGCTGAACGACGCGGACACCTACGCGCAGATCCAACGCCGAGACGACCGCGAGCGCCTCGCCGACGCGGTGATGGCCGTCCTGCCCGCGCCCGCCGACCGGGCCGCCGTGCACGTGGCTGCCGAACGCGACTGCCTCGCCATGGCCGTGATGTTCGCCCGCCAGTGGAAGCCGGACGCGCCCATGAGCCTGCGCGACGGCATCGACGAGATCCTCGCGACGATGCCCAGCCGCCCGGCCGACGAGGTACAGCCCGAGCCGGTCGACATCGAGGAGAGTCACGAGGACGCCGCGCGCCGGTTCGCCCGCCGCCTGCACGCCGTAGAGCAGCTGTGCGCGGGCCGCCCCGGCTACGACACTGTCACCGTCAAGGCCGTGCTCACCGCCATGAGCGAGGCCGACGAGGCACAGCAGCCCGAGACCGAGGAGCTGCGGCCGTGAGCGTCCGGTACGTCGTCGTCTGTGACCGGGCCGGGCCCCACGGTGTCTGCGCCGCCCAGCTGCACACCGGGGCCCGGTCCGTGGACGAGGCGACCGCGGCCGCCGAGCGCGCCGGGTGGGAGATCAACGGCAGCCCGGACTACTGCCCCGGGCACTCCCGCGCGCCGCGCCCCGCACCGCCGCCCACCCCGATCCGCCGAGGAGGACCCCAGCCGTGATCCCGAACCCCTGCAGCATCTGCCACCAGCACGCCCCGGCCGACTGCTACCTGTGCGACGCCTGCACGTACCGGGTCCGGTCCTGGCTGGCCGGCCTGCCCCAGCAGGCAGCCCTCCTCCGGCTCTGCCTGGCCCCGGCCGTGGGCCCGGCGCAGCGCGGCGGCAGCGGGCGCGCGCACTCGCCGGTGCCCGTCGACCTCCGCGTCCTGGACCTCCTCGGCCCCGGGAGCCCCGTGCCGCTGGCCGACCCGCACGGCGACCAGACCGCCGGTGTGCCCATCACCGCGCTGCTCGCCGGGTGGGCGCACTACATCGCCACGGACGTCCCGGTCGTCCGCGTCGGCCCCGACGGTGTGGTGCGCACCGGCGGGGACCTCCGGGCGGTGGCCGTGCCCCGGTCCGGGACGGGCATCACCGCCTGGTCGACGTGGCTGATCCGGTACCTGCCGTACGCGGTGACGAGACCGTACGCCGTGGACCTGCACGAGCAGCTGCAGCACCTGGCGGACCGGATCCAGCGGATCACGCACACCCGGCCCCGCCGCCGCCACAAGGACGCGCCCTGTCCGGGCTGCAGCGCCTTCGCCCTGGTCGAGCAGGACACCGAGCTGCTCATCACCTGCGAGGCGTGCGGTCAGGTCCTCACCCCGGCCGGGTACGACCAGCACCGCGCCCAGGTGATGCCCGCCCTCGCCGCCATCGCCCTGCGCATCGCCGCCCGCCAGGCCGCCGCGTGACCCGGGCCCGCCCCGCACACCGCTGCGCCCCGCTCGTTGTTCACGGGCGGGGCGCAGCGGGTGGTCGGTCAGTCCTCGGGAGGGCGTTGGAGGTCGGTGCGGCGGCCCTGCGTCATCCCGGCCTGCCGGGCGGCCCAGTACTGATCGAACCAGTCCACGGGGTACTCGGGGCGGGTGCTGCCGGGCCGGTAGACGGGTGCCGGCCAGCCCTCGGCCGGGTTGCTGGCGAGCCGGTGGATCAGGGTCCGGGACCGGCCGACGCGCGCCGCGAGTCTCGGGATGGTCATGGTGGCCGGCGGGTCCTCGGAGTGGTCGGTCGTCATGGGCGCATCCTCCCCGAGAGGTGTGGACATTGTCCACACTTCTCGCTACGGTCGGCAACAGAACGGCCCCGGCTGGAGTTCGCACCTCCGACCGGGGCCAGCCGACCCACCTGTCCAACCAGGAGGACCGACCCATGGATCGTAACCGCGCGCCCGGCGCCCCGGCGTCCCTCACCGAGGAGACCCGCCTGCTCCTCGGCCGGCTCGCCGACCACCTCGACACCCGTCGCCCGCACGCCCTGATGCTGGAGCCCATCCGCCTCGCCCGCGCCCTCGTCCTCGCCGAGCAGCTGCACGGACCCACCGAGCAGGCCTACGCCGCCGAGCAGGCCCTGCTCGCCGCCGCCCCGCCCGTCGACCACGACCAGACCCGCGCCCAGTACGCCGCGCTCCTCCGCACCATCGCCGCCGAGGGGGCCGGCCGATGACCGACACCCCCACCGGCGCCTACTCCCCGCTGTACGACGAGCAGCGCGACGGCACCCCCGCTCTCCTCTCGCTCCATCACGCGGTGGACCTGGCCCGCCAGGCCCTTGCCGAATCCGCGGCCACGAACATTCACGACAGCGACCAGACGCTGCGCACCGCCGTTCGCCTCGAGTGCCGCCTGCGCGCCCTTGTCGCCACCCTCGACGCGGAGGCCGGCCGATGACCGAGCTCACCGTGACGGAGCGGCGCACCCGCGTTCACCAGCTGGCGCGCACCGGCGCATCCCAGCGCGCCATCGCGGCGCAGCTCGGCGTCGGCAAGGACACCGTCCGCCGCGATCTGGCGCACCCTGCGCCGCCCGTCGAGACACCGGCGCAGCAGCATGCGCGCCGGGCGGCGCAGACCGACGACGCGATGCGCCAGCTCTGCGCCGCAGCTCAGGCCGCCATCGACGCCGACCCGGCGCACACCATCACCGACGACGAGACGGCCCGGCGCTGGTGGACCGAACTGCGCGCCACCGCAGATTCCCTGCTGGCGCACGCCGACCGGTTCGCCGACTACTACCCCGGCGCAGGTGCCCGCGTCGCCGAGGCAGACGGCGCGCCATGACGGTGACTGGCGCGCCAGGGCCCCGCTCCTACAGCAAGCAGGAGCGGGGCCCGGCGCGTCCGACCGAGTCCCGCTGGACATGATCACCATTTGGCGTCACACTGCTGCCAGCACCACACGTGTGCCCAGCGAGCCCCTGACCGGCGGTCAGGGGCTTTCGTACGCCCGGACGGAGGGTCATGGCCCCCACGCTGCTCACCACCGCCCAGGCCGCCGCCCAGGCCGACCGCGCCCGCCAGGCCCTCACCGCCGGGGCCGCACGCATCCGGCCCGCGACCGTCCGCCAGTGGCGCACCCGCGGCCACATCGCCCCCTGCGGACTCACCGAGCGCGGCCACCCCCTGTACAGCGTCGGGGCCGTCGCGAGAGCCGAGGTAGCCACCCGCGGGCGCGCACTGCGCCTGCTCGGCCTCCCCGAGTCCCTCACAGCTCCCTCACATCCGTGACACGATCTCCCCCACGTCTGACATATCCCAGGGGGGGATCATGCGCATCCGCAGCACCGCCACCATCACCGTCTGCCTGCTCGCCGCCACGCTCACCGCGTGCAGCAGCGACAGCGACGACAAGGCCGCCGCACCCGAGCCCAGCGCCACGGTCAACCAGGCCGACATCGACGCGGCACGCAAGGCCGCCGGCCTGCCGCCCCGGCCGGACGCGGCCACCACCGCCGCCTACATCAAGGCCCTGGACGCCATCGACCGCGACATCGTCCACGGCAAGACCGAGAAGGCCGTCAGCCGCGGCTCGGACACCTGCGGCCTCATCAAGCGGTTCCCCGGCGACGAGGCCAAGCAGGCCGACCAGACCAACCAGCGGTGGTCCAGCCCCACCCACCCCGACGGGCACGGCCTCGCCACGGCCAAGAAGATCCTCACCGTCACCCACAAGCACCTCTGCCCCGACTTCTGACCCGACCACCCGAGCCCGGCCCGCACCACGCAGGCCGGGCTCACGCACGCCCAGGAGGCGCGCCCATGGCGTTCAGCATCACGGTGCCCGTCCAACTGACCGTCCCCGTCCTCGGCGACGACCTCGCAGGGCGCAGCCTCGGCACGATCGACCTGGACATCACCGACGGGGTGATCTCCGAGGACCAGCTGCGCGCCCGCCTGGGCGAACTCCTCATCGCGGCCGGCCAGTACCTCAGTACGACCCGGGAGTACCCCGACACCGGAGGCGAGACCGAGCCCACTGCGGGAGACGCGAGCACCCCGACCACCCCCTGACCCAAGGGAACACGCACCAGGAGGTGACCGATGCCGACGCGAGCACCGAGGCCCTGCACCACTCCAGGCTGCCCCGGCACCCCCACCCCCGGGTCCGGGAAGTGCCCCCGCTGCGCCCGGCCCCGTCCCCGTCCCTCCGCTGCTGCGCAGGGGTACGGGCGAGAGCATGAACGCCGGTTCCGTGCGGGGGTCCTGGCCCGCGATCCGGTGTGCGTGCTGTGCCGGAGGGCGCCGAGCGAGCACGCGGACCACTGGCCGCTGTCCAAGCGCGAGCTGATCGCGCGCGGCCTGGACGACCACGACCCCCGGCGCGGCCGCGGGCTCTGCCACTCCTGCCACTCGGCCGAGACGGCCAAGCACCAGGCCGGCGGGTGGAACCGTCGCGGGCCGGAGTACTGAGAGTTACGGGGTAGGGGGGCCTGAATTCCTGGCCCGGGGCCCCGCGGAACGCGGGGGGGAGCCCCCTCCCGCGCTGACAGGTTTCAGGATCCGCCGTACCAGGGCGCCCGCCGTAACAATGTGTGACCACATGTGACCACTGGGGGTGATCATGGGCAGGCGTGGACCCGCTCCGAAACCCACCGCGCTGCGCGTGCTGCACGGCGACCGGCGCGACCGCATCAACACCGCCGAGCCGCAGCCCGACGCCCTCGACGTACGGCCGCCCGACTGGCTGAGCACCGAGGCCCTCGAGGTGTGGGAGCACCTTGCCGAGGACCTCGCCGCCAAGGGAGTCCTCACCGCCTGGGACGTCGAGGCGTACGCCAACTGGTGCGACGCCGTGGTCCGTCGGCGCGACGCTGCCGCGCATGTCGCCGCCGAGGGCGCGGTGGTGGAGCTCCCCGTCTACAACAAGAACGGCGACCTGACCGGCCACCGGCAGGGGAAAAACCCGTGGCTCCTGGCGCTCGACGCGGCCGACGCCCAGGTCCAGCGGTACGGCGCCCGGTTCGGCCTGACCCCGTCCGACCGCAGCCAGCTGAACATTTCGCCGGCAGCGGACCCGGCCGGAGCGGAGCGGCTGCTGTCCTGATCCCTGGGGGTGGTCATGGCTGCGCAGACCACCGCGAGGCCCGCACGGTCCAAGGCCGCCACCCGCCCGCCGGGACGCCGGCGTGCGCTGCGCATCGACCACACCAAGCGGTGGCGGCCGCGGTCGCGCAAGGGCGGGCCCTGCGGCTACACCCTGGACGGCAAGACGTGCAAACGCGCGGGCGCGCACTACTGCGAGCCGCGCGCCGACCGCGTCGTGAAGTTCTTCGCCGAGCTCCTCGTCCACCCTGCCGGCGCGCTGGCGAATCACCGGTTCGAGCTGGCGCCGTGGCAGGAACACGAGATCATCCGGCCGCTGTTCGGCGAGGTTCACTGGTCGGACCAGTGGGGCCGGTACGTCCGCCGCTACACCCGGGCCACGATCGTCATGGCCCGCAAGAACGGCAAGAGCGCGCTGCTGTCCGGGATCGCGCTGTACATGCTCGTCGGGGACGGCGAGGAGTCCGCGGAGATCTACGGCGCGGCCGCCAACACCCGCCAGGCCGGGAAGGTGTTCGAGCCCTGCACCAAGATGGTGCGGAAGTCGCCGGTCCTCGCTGCCCGCCTGGACCACATCAAGAACCAGCGGCGCCTGGTCGACGAGCAGACCGGCTCCCACTACGAGGTCATCCCGGCCGACGCGGACAACGAGCTCGGCCACTCGCCGCACTGCTTCATCCTGGACGAGGTCCTCTCCCAGCCGGACGACTCGCTGTGGAAGGCGATGCGTACGGCGGCCGGTGCGCGCACTCAGCCGCTGATGATCGCGATCACGACCGAGACGTCCGACCAGGTGTCGTTCGGGGCCGAGTTCATCGACGAGGCCGACCGGGTCATGGAGGACCCGGCACGGGCCCCGCACCACTTCGCGTTTGTGCGGAAGATGCCGCGCACGGTCGACGAGCTCGAGCGGCTGTGGCGCCTGTTCCCGGCCCGGCCCGAGCTCCCCGTCTCGATCGATCCGTGGGACGAGGCGAACTGGTCCTGGCCCAACCCGGGCCTGGGGAACTTCCTGTCGATCCAGTCGCTGCGGGAGGAGGCCGAGGAGGCCCAGCAGAACCATTCCGCGGAGAACGGGTTCCGGCAGTTCCGCCTCAACCAGCGTGTTTCCCAGGTGACTCGGTGGATCCCGATGGACCTGTGGGACATGAACGCCCGGGAGATCGCTCCGCACCCCGGATGGATCGCCGGGCGCCTCGAGGGCCAGCGCGGGTTCGCCGGGCTGGACCTCTCCTCGAAACTCGACCTGACTGCCTGGACGTTGTTGTTCCCCGACGGGTCGATGCTGTGGCGGTTCTGGGCGCCCGAGTCCATCGCCGACCACCTCGACGAGCACACCGGCGGCGCGTTCTCCGAGTGGGCGCGCGACGGCTGGGTCACGCTGACCGACGGCGACACGATCGACTACGACACGATCTACGACGACATCGAGACGGACCACCAGCTGTACCGGATCGTCGACATCACGTACGACAAGTGGTGCGGCGAGCCCGTCCGTCAGGAGATCGAGAAGCGGACCCGGCTCAAGACCGTGGAGTCCGACACCACGTACAGCCGGATGACGCCGCCGATGGCGGAGTTCATGCGCGGCCTCAAGGCCCGGGAGTACGCGCACTACGGGAATCCGGTAGCCCGGTGGATGGCCGACAACCTCGAGTGCAAGAGCCCCCGGGACGACCCCGACCGTATCCGGCCGGTGAAGCCGGACCGCGGGAAGACCGGCAAGCGCATCGACGGGATGCCCTCGCTGCTGTTCGCCATCGACGGCTCCATGCGCGGCCTTCCCGCTCCGTCCATCTACGAGACCCAGGGCATGTCCCTGTGACCCAACGGGAGGTGGCGGTGGACCGCTACGACGTCCTGGCCCTGCTCGGCATCGCGTGCCTCGGCTGCGGCCTGGGCCTGCTCGCCCCCTGGCTGGGCCTCGCCACCGCGGGCCTGGTCCTGCTCGTCCTCGGCGTGGGCGGCGCCCTCGCCGCCGAACGGGCCACGCGCACGGATCAGCTCATCAAGGCCCGGACGGGAGGCTGACATGGGGTTCCTGCGATCCGTCGCCCGCGCGACGGCCGGCCCGCTCTCCGGGATCGCCACCCCCGAGCGATGGGTGGAGGAGTGGTTCTCCGGCGGCTCGGCCAACTCGGCCGGGATCCGCGTCGACCAGGACACCGCCCTGCAGTACGCCCCGTTCTTCGCCGGGGTGCGGGTCCTGTCCGAGGACCTCGCCGGTCTGCCGCTCCACCTGTATGAGCGGATGCCCGGCCGGGGGAAACAACGGGCCGAGGACCACCCGCTGTACGGGCTGCTGCACGACCAGCCGAACCCGATGATGACGTCCGTGCAGCTGCGCGAAACGCTGCAGGGCCACGCACTCACGTGGGGCAACGGCGTGGCCCAGCTCGTCACCAACAAGCAGAGCGGCGTGATCGAGGAGATCTGGCCACTGCGCCCCGACCGGCTGCGCATCTGCATCAAGCGGACCGGGCCCGGGGCCTTCCGGCGGCTGTACCAGTACCGCGATGAGGTCAACGGGATCAGCGCGACGCTCATGGACGACGAGGTCCTGCACGTGGCCGGCCTCGGGTTCGACGGGGTACGCGGGTACTCCATCGTCGAACACGCCGCGAACGCAATCGGGCTGGGCCTGGCCACCGAGCACTACGGCGCCAAGTTCTTCTCCAACGGCGGCGCCCCGGGCGGCGCCCTGTCCCACCCGCAGAACCTTTCACCCGAGGCCCGCAAGCGCATGGCGGCCGACTGGGAGAACATCCACTCCGGCATCGACCGCGCGCACCGCGTCGCGATCCTCGAGGAGGGGGTGACCTGGCAGCAGGTCGGCATCCCCAACGACAACGCCCAGTTCCTCGAGACGCGCAAGCTGCAGGTCACCGAGATCGCGCGGTGGCTGCGTCTGCCACCGCACAAGATCGGCGACCTCGAGCGGTCGACGTTCTCCAACATCGAGCAGCAGCAGCTCGACTACGTCGCATCCGCGCTGAACATCTGGCTGGTGAGGTGGGAGCAGGCGATCGTCACGCAGCTGCTCCTCCCCGAGGAGCGGCGCCGGTACTACGCCGAGCACCTGGTGGACTCGCTGCTACGCGGCGACACCCTCGCCCGGTACCAGGCGTACGCGGTGGGCCGCCAGTGGGGATGGCTGTCCGCGAACGACGTCCGCGACAAGGAGAACCTCAACCCGGTGGAAGGCGGGGACGACTACCTCGTCCCGCTCAACATGGTGCCGGCCGGACGCTCGGCCGCCCCGGCGCTCGAGTCCGCCGCGATGCGTACGGCCCGCCTCATGCGCGGCCGCGGTGCGGTGCTCCGCGACAAGCTCGCCGACCAGTACGCGCCGAAGATCGAAGCGAGCGTCACGGAGATCGTGGCCCTCGAGTCGGAGAAGGTCACCGAGCTGCTCGCCGAGCACCTCGACCCGCAGCGCGGGCGCACCGGCACACGGTCCATCGCCTCGTTCCTCTCCGGCCTGGACGCCCTGTACGCGGCGGACGGCCCGATAGCCGAGCGCCTGGCCGCCCTGTGGGTGCCGCTGTTCCAGCTGTTCGCCGCGGACGTCTCGGCCGACGCGGCCGAGGAGGTCGGCCACGAGGACACCGTGGACCTGACGGAGTGGGCCCGCGCCTACGCCCTGGCCCACACGCAGTACCAGGTGTCGTCCTCGTACGGACAGCTCCGCAACGTCACGGACAAGGCGGACAACGCCGAGTCGGTGGTGGCCGACGTCCTCGAGCGCCTGGCCCGCTGGAAGGCCGAGCAGCCCGAGCGCGTCACCACGTGGCAGACCAGTCAGCTCCCGAACGCGGCCGCGCGCGAGACGTGGCGTGCGGCCGGTGTGACGCGGGTGCAATGGGTGGCCCGCGGCTCCGAGAACTGCCCGTACTGCAAGAAACTCGACGGCGCCGTCCGCAACATCGACGACGCGTTCATCGCCAAGGGCGAGAGCCTCGAGGGCGACGAGGACGGCGAGCAGCTCACCGCGAAGCGGAACACATTCCACCCGCCGGTTCACGCCGGGTGCGACTGCCAGGTGGTGCCGCTGTGAGCGCCGGCATGGAACCGGGGGCCTGCTCGGTCTGCGGCGGCCCGGCCGAACGCGGACCGTCCGGCGCGTGGTGGCACACAGACACCTCCTGCAGCGCCGCCCCGCACACCGATGGCATCCCGGCCGGACCGGTCCGGTTCGTGCCCGCACGGCGCCAGCAGGATGCGGCGCCGCGAAACCGAATGATCACCGAGCCCAGGAGGGACCGATGACGCGGCACTACCTGCGCGGCTACGTGCTGCGCGCCGACAACGACGAGGCGGCCGACGGCGCCGACCCGGGCCCGCTGCGGATCGTCGCAGCGACGGCCGGCCGCAAGGGCGACGGCCTCAACCTCACGATGGACGGCGCCGACCTCGGCCGGTTCCAGTCCAACCCCGTGGTCGGCTACGGCCATAACTACTGGGGTCGCGACAGTCTGCCGATCGGCCGGTCCGAGGAAACGTGGATCGACGGCGACCGGCTGCTCATGGACGTGCGGTTCGACCAGGAGGACGAGTTCGCCCGCACCGTTGAGCGGAAGTACCGCGGCGGCTACCTCAACGCGTTCAGCATCGGGTTCGACGTCTGGAACATCGACGACGCCGGAGTCCCCGAGGGCTGGGAGCTGTTCGAGGTCTCGGCCGTCCCGCTGCCCATGGACCCCAACGCCGTCGTGGAGTCCGGCCGCGAACTCGCCCTGGTCCGCGCGCTCGACGGCCTGCGCCCCGGCGAACTGATCCGGGCCGGGGCCGTCCTGTCGAAGAAGAACAAGAGCCTTGTCACCAACGCCCGCGACGCCCTGCAGGAACTCCTCGACGGCGCCGGCGGAACCGACGACGCCGAGGACGACGAGCGCCAGGCGCCCGCCGCTGTCTCCCACGTCGACCACGCCCGGCTCCGGCGCCTCGCCGGAATCTGACCCCCCGCGCCGCGCAGCCGCGCGGGGCACCAGCCACACCCCGAAGGGAACTACTGATGAACATCCGCGAGCTGCGCGCCAAGCGCACCAAGCTGGGCGCCGACGCCGCCGCCATCATGGACGACGCCACCAAGGCCGGCCGCGCCATGACCGCCGAGGAGACCGGCTCCTTCGACCGCCTCATGGACGAGCGCGACCAGCTCGACGAGACGATCGCACGGGCCGAGCGGCTGCGCGACGACGAGCGCCAGGCCGCCGACCTCGACGCCGACCAGGACCCGCAGGGCGGCGACCGGGACAACGCCGCCATGGGCGCGCTGCGCACCTACCTCCTCGGCGGGCGCCAGGCCCTGACCGAGACGCAGGCCCGCGCCCTGCAGGCGGGCAACGACCCCGAGGGCGGCTACCTCACCGCGCCCATCCAGTGGGTCAACGCCCTCATCCAGGCCGTGGACGACGCGGTCCCGCTGCGCGGCCTGGCCACCGTCCAGCAGCTCACCGCGTCCGACAGCCTGGGCGTGCCCTCCCTGGACATCGACCTCAACGACGCCGAGTGGACCACCGAACTCGCCACGGGCAGCCAGGACGACAGCATGCGGTTCGGCAAGCGGGAACTCTCCCCGAACCCCATCGCCAAGCGCGTCAAGGTCTCCCGCAAGCTGCTGCGCCTGACCTCGGGCAGCGCCGAGGACATCGTCCGCCAGCGCCTGGCGTACAAGTTCGGCGTCACGCAGGAGAAGGCGTACATGACGGGGGACGGCAACAAGAAGCCCCTCGGCCTGTTCACCGCCAGCTCGGACGGCATCCCGACGTCCCGCGACGTCGCGACCGGGTCGGCGACCGGCTTCACCGGGGACGGTCTCATCGACGCCAAGTACACCCTGAAGGCCGCGTACTGGGCGAAGGCGCGGTGGCTGTTCCACCGCGACGCGATCCGCGACGTGCGCAAGCTGCGCGACGACACCGGCGGCGCCGGCCAGGGCAACTACATCTGGCAGCCGGGCCTCGCCGCGGACCGCCCGGACACCATCCTCGACGTGCCGTACGTCGTCTCCGAGTTCGTCCCGAACACGTTCACCGACGGCCTGTACTCCGGGATGATCGGCGACTTCTCCCACTACTGGATCGCCGAGGCGCTGAACCTCGAGATTCAGCGCCTCGTCGAGCTGTACGCCGAGTCGAATCAGGTCGGGTTCATCGGCCGCCAGGAGGTCGACGGGATGCCGGTCCTGGCCGAGGCGTTCGTCCGCCTCAAGTGCTCCGCCTGATCTTCCGCCCCCGCTCCACCAACCGAGAGAGGAGGGCCCGGCGGTGAGCCGAGACCTCAAGAACAACATCAGCGCGGCGCAGTCCCTCGCGCCCGCGGCGCAGTCCGCGGCCGTCGACGGCGCCGCGGTCGACCTGGCCAACTTCCACCGGGCCATGGTCGTCATCGACACCGGCACCGCGACCGGCACCACGCCGTCGTTCACGTTCCAGGTGCAGGAGTCCGACACCACCACTCCGGGCGACTTCACCGCGGTCGCGGCCGCCGACCTCGACGGCGCCGCGCCGGTCGTCACCACGGCGAACGACGCCGCGGTGTACGAGATCGGCTACCGCGGCCGCAAGCGGTACATCCGCGTCACGATCGAAGCGGCGACCGGCACCACGCCCGTGCTCCCCTGCTCCGCCCTGGTCCTGCGCGGCAGCCCGCGCGTGGCCCCCAAGTAGAGGAAGGGGACGACATGAAGCGCGTGACGATGATGTCCCTGTACGCCGGGCCGGACCGGTCCGTCGGCGTCGGCGAGACCGCCGAGTTCGACGACGCCGAGGCCCGCGCCCTGGTCGACGGCGGGTACGGCGTCTACGCCGACACGGACCGGCCCGCCCGCAAGACAGCCAAGAAGGCCCCGGCCGAGAAGCCGATCGAGCGGCGCAACGTCGAGGAGCTCAAGGCGTACGCCGCCGAGCACAACATCGACCTGGGCGCCGCCACCACCAAGGCCGACATCCTCAAGACGGTGGTCTCCGCGATCGAGGCCGCCCGCGACAGCGACGGCGACTGATGGCCATCGCCACCCCGGAGGAGCTGCGCCGGTTCCTGCGCCTGCCCGCCGCGCTCACCGACGACGAGACCGCCACCGCCGAGCTCCTGCTGGAGCTGGCGCAGGGCGTGATCGAGGAGGAGGCCGGGCAGGCGCTGGAGTCCTCGACGGACACCGTCCTCCTGGACGGCCCGACCGTCGAGGACTCCCGGTACCAGGCGGCAACCGGCAGCCGCCGCCTAATCCTGCCCCGGTGGCCCGTGACCGCGGTCCTCGAGGTCACGCTGACCGACGGAGACGAGGTCCTCGTCCACGGCAAGGACGAGGATTACACCTGGTCCCGGACCGGCATTCTCAGCCGCCGCGGTGCCGAGTGGCCCGCCGGGGACCAGGTGGTCGAGGTCGAATACACCGCCGGATACGACACGTGGCCGGCCGCCCTGAAACGGATCGGTCTGCGCCTGGCGGGCGTCGGCTGGGCCAACCCGGAGGGCCTCTCCGCCGAATCCCTCGGCGATCACTCCCGGTCGTACAACACCGAGGCGCTCGGCATGGAGCTCACGATCGCCGACCGGCGGACGCTGGGCACCTACCGGGCGCAGACGTGATCGGGCGGTGGCTGACCCGGACGCTGCAGGTCTGGCGCCCGGTGACGGCCGACGACGGATACGGCGGCCAGGACGTCACCCTCATGCCGCAGGGCGACGTCGGCGCGAAGGTCGACCAGCCCACGGCCACGGACCAGACCCTCGCCCAGCAGTCCGGGGCCACCCTCACCCACAGCATCTATCTCCTGCCGACGGCGGACGTGCAGCGCGGCGACGAGCTGCGCGGCGCCGGTCAGGAGTACAGCGTGCACGCCGTGGTCCAGCCGTCCGGGCCCCGCTACACCAAGGCGCTGTGCGAGCTGCGCCAGACCGAAGGGAGATGAACGTGGACGACGTCAGGCTGCCGCCGCCGACGGACCCGCAGGAGTGCCGGCGCATTGCCGAACACCGGGACATGGAACTCAACGCCGCCGATCGCCTGGTCTACGCGGTGCTCGCCGTGGCCGGGGAGCTGTACGAAATCCGCAAGCTGCTCAAGAGGAGGTGACGCCGTGGCCCGCTCCGGGATGACGGTGGAGATCCAGGGCCTCGCGCGGCTGCGCCAGCAGCTGGAAGACGTGGACGCCGAGGTCCTCGCCGCGATCAAAAAGGCAGTGAAGGAGTCCGCCGAGGCGGTGGTGGCGGACACCAAACGGGACGTGCCCAAGGCGTCCGGCAACCTCGAACGGAAGGTCGACGCCAAGTACGAGGACGACGGGTTCACCGCGACGGTGGGATGGCACGACCCCGACGACTACTACGCCCGCTACCTCGAGGCGGGCACGCGGCGCCGACCGGCGCGGCCCTCTCTCGGGCCTGCGCTCGAGGCGGAGCGCGGCCGCTACCGGGGCCGCCTCACCGAGGAGGTCAGGAGGGCGCTGCGATGACGACGGCCCCGTCCCCCATGCTGCCGCTGCAGCGCGCCGTCCTGGACGTCCTGCGCGGCGACAGCGCCCTGACGGCCGCGGTCTCCGGCGTGTACGACTACGTCCCGGAGGCGGCCGCGTATCCGTTCGTCGTGGTCGGAGAGTCGCTCGAGACGCCGGGCAACGCGCACGACCGCTACGGCCGGGAAACGGTGATGACCCTGCACGTGTGGACGCAGCACCGCGGCCACTCCCAGGGCCTGACCATCGCGGCCCGCATCACCGCGCTGCTCGACCACCAGCCGCTCACCGTCCCCGGCCTCGCCCACGTGGTGACGCGGTACGAGTTCAGCCAGACACTCACCGACCCGGAGCCGCCCGGCGACATCCGGCACGTGGTCCTGCGCTACCGAGTCGTCACCGAGCAGCTGCCGGCCTGACCCCACACCCTCCCGTCCGGGCCCCTCGGCCCGGTCCGTCGCACGCACAGAAGGGCATCGACATGGCCGCACTCAGCGCGACCCTGGCCGCGACCGTCGGCGGGATCGCGGACATCACCGCGTCCGCGGTCGCGGCCGCCGGGGCCGGAGACACCGCCCCCGTCGGCCCGGGGACCTTCCTCCTCGTCGTCAACGGCGGGGCCGCGTCCCGCACCGTCACCATCGCCACCCCCGGCACCGTGGCCGGCCACGCCGTCGCGGACGCCACGCTCGTCGTGGCCGCCGGGAAGAGCGGCATCATCCCGCTGACCAACCTCTTCCGCGGGGCCACCGGCCGGGCCGCGATCACCTACGACGCCGTCACGTCCGTGACCGTCGCCGTCTTCACACTGGGAGCCTGACATGGCAGGTAAGGACGCGCTCGGAACGCAGTTCCTCCGCGACTCCACGGGCGCCGGCGCTTTCGTCGTGATCGCCAACTGCACCGACATCAGCGGACCGTCCCGCCAGCGGGAGGCCATCGAGGTCACCGCGCACGACAGCCCGAACAAATACAGGGAGTTCATCAAGGGACTGAAGGACGGCGGCGAGGTCGAGCTGACGCTGAACTACGACCCCGGCAACATCACCCACCAGGCGCTCGATGCCGACTTCGAGGAGGACGACCTGCGGGCCTACCAGCTGGTCATCCTGCCGGGCGATCCGGACGAGCACACCTGGGACTTCTCCGGGCTCATCACCGACCTCGGCGACGAGTACCCGACGGAGGACAAGATGGAGCGCACCTGCACCGTCAAGATCTCCGGCAAGCCCACCCTCACCGCGACCGGCTGATCAGGAGCACCACGACCATGGCATCTCTCAAGGACCTCATCCGCCAGGCCCAGGACATCCGCCGGCAGGAGGACGTCGAGATTCCCGAGTGGGCGCCCGGCCACATGTTCGTCGTCACCGGCCTGCCGTCAGGGGACTGGGAGCAGTACCAGAACCGCATGTCCAAGCTGACCCGCCGGGACGAGGCGACCAGCATGGAGATGACGATCAAGTCGAACAAAGCGGAGATCGTCGCCAAGGCCCTGCGCGACCAGGAGACCGACGAGCTCGTGTTCCCCGATCTCCGCGAAGGGATCTCGATCCTGTCGCGGAGGTCGGCCGGAATCGTCGGTGGTCTGTTCGCCCTGGTGCGGCACCTGTCCGACGACGACAAGGACTACACCCAGAAGATCGCGGCGGCCGAGAAGGATTTCGGCGACGGCCAGAGCTGAGGCTGCAATACGACCTGGCCGTGACCTTCCGAATGACCCCGGCCGAGGTCCTCGACCGGTTCGCCGAGGAGGAGATGATCCGCCTCATCGCGTACCAGAACCTCTACGGCCCGGCCGGCCCGCAGAGGTTCGATGCCCTCTTCGCCCGCCTCGGGATGGACGTCGCAGCCCCGCACATGAAGAAGGGCAAGCGGCCCAAGTTCAAGGACCACCTCATCCAGTGGAGCCGCAAGGCCCGCCCGCACAAGACCGGCCGTGAGCTCCTGGCCACGGTCAAGGGGATCCAGGCCGCGTACGACCGGCAGGACCAGAAGGGGCGGGTCAGACGATGACAGTGCTGGACGAACTCTTGGTGCGCATCGGCATGGATGCGTCCGGAGTGGACGAGGGCACCGACCAGGTCGCCGGGAAGCTCGACAAGCTGAGCGGCCCGGCGGCCGCCGCGGGCGCCGTGGCCGGTGGCGTGTTCGTCATGGGCCTCACCTCGGCCATGGACATCCAAGAGGCCCGCTCCACCCTGCAGGATCAGTACAACCTCACCTCCGCCGAGGCCGCCCGCGCGGGCGACGTCGCCGGGGACGTGTTCAGCCAGGGGTTCGGCGAGTCCCTCGAGGACGTCACCACCGCGCTCGGCGGAGTACAGAACAGCATCGGCGACCTGGGCGAGTTCACCGATGCCGAGCTCGAGGACATGAGCGCGGGCGCCCTGGCCCTGGCCAAGCGGTTCGAGGTCGACGTCACCGACGCCACCGGCGCCGTCGGCCAGCTCATCAAGACCGGCCTCGTCGACGACGCGACCGCAGGCTTCGACCTCGTCACCAAGGCCATGCAGACCGTGCCGGCCGAGCTGCGCGACGACGTCATCCCCACCGTGCAGGAGTACAGCACACAGTTCCGCCGCGTCGGCCTGGACGGCCAGACAGCTTTCGGCCTGATCGCCCAGGCCGTGAAGGCTGGCGCACGCGACATGGACCAGGTCGCCGACGCCATCGGCCAGTTCGGCGAGCGCGCCCTTGCGGGCGGCGCCCCAGTCGACGACGCGTTCAAGTCCATCGGCCTGAACAGCAAGACCATGGCCAAGCTCATCGGGGCCGGTGGCAAGTCCGCCGAGAAGGCCCTGCAGATGACGATGGACAAGCTGCGTGGCACCAGCTCCGAGCAGGTCAAACTCAACGCGGCCGCCGCGTTGTTCGGCGACCCGGGCAACGTGTTGGGTAAAGCGCTCTTCGCCCTGGACCCGGCGAGCGCCGCCGCGTCGTCCGGCATGGACCAGGCCGCCGGATCGTCCAAGGCCCTGACCGACAGCATGAAGAACGACCCTGCGCAGCAGATGGATGCCGCGATGCGGACCCTGACGCAGGGCCTGGGCGAGGCGTTCCTGCCGGTCATCCAGAAGGTCAGCGTGTTCATGACCCAGCACCAGGACCTGATGCGCTACCTCGTCCCCGTCGTGCTCGGCCTGGCCCTCGCCTTCGGGATTTTTGCCGTGGCGGTCTGGGGGGTCAACGCCGCCATGGCGGCCTCGCCCGTCACGTGGATCATCCTCGGCATCGTCGCCCTGATCGCCGTCCTCGCTCTGATCATCCTCAAGTGGGACGAGGTCTCAGCCGCCACCGGCGCCGCCTGGGCCTGGATCACCGGCAAGCTCGGCACAGCCTGGGCCTGGATCACGAAGACGTCCGCCGCGACCTGGGCGTGGGTGACGAGCAAGACCGGCGCCGCCTGGGACTGGGTCAGCGCGAAGGTCAGCGGAGCCGTCTCCGCCGTGCTGGCCGCCGTCGGCTGGCTCGGGAAAATCCCGGGCCGGGTCGCCGGGTGGCTGGGTCAGATGGTGTCCTGGGTGGCCGGTCTGCCCGGCCGTATCGCCAAGGCCGCCAAGGGCATGTGGAATTCGATCACGTCCGGGTTCAAGAGCGCGGTCAACGCCCTGATCGGCATGTGGAACGGGCTGTCGTTCACGCTCGGGGGCGGCAGCTTCCTCGGCGTCGACATCCCGTCCGTGACGCTGTCGACGCCCGACATCCCGTACCTCGCCGAGGGCGGCATCACCACCGGCCCGACCCTCGCCATGATCGGCGAGGGCCGCGAGGACGAGGCCGTCCTGCCACTGTCCAAACTCGAACAGCTCATCACCACCGGCACCGCCGCACCGTCGACCGCCAAGGTCCAGACCCTCGAGGTACGCCACGTCCTCGAGATCAGCGGCGCGGACAGCGAGTTCGTCCAGTGGTTCCGCAACATCGTCCGCGACAGAGCCGGCGGATCCGTCATCCGACTCGGAGAGGGGTAGACCCCATGCCCAGCCTGCCGCCGCCCCGCGTCACCGAGATCTACTACAACGGCGCGTGGCACGACATCAGCAGCTCCATGCGGGAGACCTCCGCCGTCAAGATCAGCCGCGGCGTGCCCAGGCTCGGGGCCCGCGCCGACCCCACCACGGCCACCGCCACGCTCGACAACCGGTCCGGGGACTACAGCCCCCGCAACCCGAACAGCGCCCTGTTCGGCAAGGTCGGCCGCAACACCCCGTGGCGGTTCTCCGTGAACGCCGGCGGCCCGTACCTGGCCCTGCCCACCGGCACCTACGCACTGTCCACCCCGGACGCTGCTGTCCTCGACATCACCGCGGACATCGACGTCCGGATGGACATCGCCCTCACCTCCTGGTCCAGCCCGCAGATGCTCGCCGCCCGCTACGCCACCGGCGGCAACCTCGCCTGGACCCTGGAGACCGACACCGCCGGACGCCTCGTCCTGCGCTGGTCCCCGACCGGGCTCGGCGCAGACAAGCGCTACGCCGTGAGCACCGTCCCCATCCCGGCGACGGCCGGGCAGCGCCTGCGCGTGCGCGCCACCCTCGACGTCGACAACGGCTCGGCCGGCTGCACGGCCCAGTTCTGGGTGGCACACGGCCGCGGCGGCATGTGGGTCCGCCTCGGCACCCCGGTCACGGCCGCAGGCACGACGTCGCTCTACAACGCGACCGCGCCCCTGCACATCGGGGACAACGTCCTCACGACCACGGCCGACGGCACGTCCGGACTGCTGCGCCTGCAGGGCAGCGTGTACGCGCTGCAGGTCTACGCCGGGATCGGCGGTGCGCTGCGCGTCGATGTCGCCCCCGAGCGGCAGGCCGCCGTCGGCGCGACCGCGTTCACCGACGGCACCGGGCTCCCCTGGACGCTGAGCGGTACCGCCTCACTGGCGAACCGGTGCGTCCGGATGGAGGGAGAGGTCCCGGCGTGGCCGCCGTCCCGAGACCTGTCGGGGGCGGACCGCACGGTGCAGATCACACCGGCCGGGATCATGCGCCGCCTCGACTCCGGCACACGGCCGCTCGACTCGGCACTACGCCGGTTCATCCTCGGCGCTGCGCCGGTGGAGTGCTGGCCGCTCACCGACGGCGAGCAGGCCACACAGGCGGCGGCCCTCCTCGGGTCGCCCGCCGCGAAGTTCACCGGGGACGTGCCCCCGAAATGGGGGAAGGGCTCGGTCGCCAGTTGGCTCGAGCCCACGCTGCTCACCGACGAGGCCGGCACCGGGCAGATCCTGGCGACCCTCGGAACCCCGACACCTTCGGGCGCCTGGTCGGTCGACGTCGTCCGCGGCGGTGTCACCACCGCAGAGTTCCCCAGCATCCGGGACAGCGGGCTCGGCTCCGACAGCTCCCCGCGCACCGTTTGGAATCTGCTGTTCCTCGTCGGCCCAGCAAAAGTCCAGTTGACCAGGGACGTCTACACCACCGACGCCAGCTCCACATCGATCCTCGCCGACCTGGCCCTGCCCGCCCTCTTCGAGAACCGGCCCCACCATGTCCGGCTCGCCACGGCGCCGGGCGTCAGTAGCACGACGTGGACCCTGTACGTGGACGGCGCCCAGGTCGCCACCGGGTCGGCGTCCGGTGTCGGGCGCCCGCTCGCCCAGATCTCCTACGCGTGGGGGCTCAGCAATCAGCTGTCCCTCGGCTACATCACGGCGTGGGGCGCCACCGCCCCGGCCGCCAGCGCGGTCTACACCGCGCTCCTCGGGTTCCCCGGCGAGACTGCGGCCGCCCGCGCGCTCCGCCTCTCGGCCGAGAACGGCATACCCGCCTCGGTTGCCGGGCCCTCGGACACGTCGACCGAGCTCGGCGTCCAGGAGCCGCAGACGTTCCTCGACACCCTGACCACGATCGCCGAGGCCGATCTTGGCCTGGCGCTGGAACGGCGCGACGCGCGGGCCCTGCTGTACCGCCCCCGCGCCACCCTCTACAGCCAGGATCCGACCCTCGTTTTGGATTTCGCTCATGGTGAGATTTCAGCCCCGTTCGACCCGTTGCCCGACGACAAGCTGACCGAGAACGACGTCACGGTCCGGCGGCGGGGCGGGGGGTCCGCCACCGCAGTCCAGACGACCGGGCCACTGTCGGTGGACGCGATCGGCCGGTACGACGTCGCCCCCGAACTGTCCCTGGCCCGGGACGCGCAGACGTTCCAACATGCGTACTGGCGCTTGTCGGTCGGCACGTTCGACGGCCTGCGCTACACCAAGATCACCGTCAACTTGGGGAACCCCCGCGCCTACGCCAAGGCGGCCGACGCCATGGCCGTGGACATCGGGGACCTGATCCGCCTGCAGAACGTCCCGGCCGACCAGCAGCCTGGCGATGTCGACCTCATCGTCACCGGCTACGAGGAGGAGGTAGGCGCCACCGCCTGGACCATCACCTACACCTGCGTCCCCGGCGAGCCCTGGACCGTCGGCACGGTGGAGGACCCGACGCGAGGCAAGGCGGACACCGCCGGGTGCCAGCTGGCCGCGGCAGCCACTGCGACGGCCACCACCCTGTCCGTCACCACGACGGCCGGCCCGCGCTGGATCACCGGCGCCCCCAACCAGATCGCGGACCCCGGGTTCGAGGCGGGGATCGGGACCTGGCGCTGCTCGCGGGGGACGTCGATCGGTGTCACGTCGTGGGAGCGGACCATCGTGCGCTCCGGGCATGGCGCCGTCCGGCTCACCCGCGTACACCCCACCGACACGGGCACGCTGAATCTCCTCGACGACAACGGGTGGGTGCCCTGCGCGGCGGGGCAGACGTGGGTCGGCACGGCCTGGGTCCTCTCCGGCGGGGCCGCCATCAACAACATGCGGGCCGCGTTCATCTGGCGCGACGCAGGCGGCGCCACCACCAACGTGTCCGGGCCCGGGGTCGACACCCGCGCGGGAGACGGATGGGTCCGCGTCACCGTCACCGGCACCGCGCCGGCCGGGATGACCGGGGTGCGGCTGCTCATCGAGGGCCGCTCCGCGTGGACCGTCGGGGAGTGGTGGATCGCTGATGATGTCCGCCTCGCCCGCACGGACAACCTCGTCGGCACGGACAACGGGGACGAGTTCCCCTTCGACGCCAGCGTGGGCGGCGAGGTGGTCCGCGTGCACGGCTGCTCGGGCACCGGCAACTCTCAGACTCTGTACGTCGACCGGTCCCGCAACAGCATCGTCAAGGCCCAGGCCGCTGGCGAGAAACTCTCCCTCACCTACCCCATGCGCGCAGCCCTGTAGGAGGACCACATGCCCATCTACGCAGGGCAGAGCGTCACCGCCCGCATGCTCAACAGGCTCCGCCCGGAGCCGATCTCAGCGGCGGGCACCGGGGACCTCACGGTCACCGGGACGACGACCCTCATCCCGGGGTGCGAGATCACCGTGCCCATCGAGACGGCCGGCGCCCGCATCATCGCCGAGGGCTCGGTCAACTTCCTCGTCGGTGGCACTACCCTGACGGCCGGGTCGTTCTGCTCCGCGCAGCTCACGCTCGACGGCGCGACCAACCCCACCTTCGCCCGGTGGGGCGACAACACCGCAGGCGCCATGGGCACGCCGAGCAGGCAGTGGGACTTGACGAACCTGTCGGCCGGGAACCACACCATCCGACTCGCGGCCGCCAGGACGTCGGCCGGCACCGGCACCGTCACCGCCGTGGGCGCGCACTGCCAGCTCATCATCTGGGTCTACGAGCCCGTCGTCTGACCCACGCTCACCCCCGCCCCGCGCCGTCCGGCCCGGGGCTCTCTCATGCCCTGGCGGCGGAAGGACCCACATTGAAGCTCATCACCCGGGCGCAGCTCGGCTGGCCCGCATCGGCCGCTCCATCTCAGCCCACGACCAACGGCGTCAAGATCCACTACGAGGGGACGGCCGTCAGTACCCGACTGGCCGTCGACCACACCTTGTGTGTCGAACAGTGGAAGAACATCCGGGCCAGCCACCTCGCCAACGAGGCCGAGAACTACTCCGACGTCGCGTACAACTACGCGGCCTGCCCGCACGGCTACCTGCTGGAAGGGCGCGGGCTCGGGAAGCGGACCGGGGCCAACGGCAACCAGGCGCTGAACCGGGCGCACTACGCGATCGTCGGGCTCGTCGGCTCGTCAGGGCTGACCGAGCCGACCGACGCGATGCTGTCCGCAATCCGCGACGGCATCGACCTGCTCCGGAAGAACGGGGCGGGCAACGAGATCAAGGGCCACCGCGACGGGTACGCCACGGCGTGCCCTGGCGGCCCGCTGTACGCGTGGGTCCAGAAGGGTGCCCCCCGTCCGGCCACGTCCACATCAGAGGAGGACAACCCCATGGCGGGATACAGCAAGAACGAGATCGGCGATGCCGTTCTCTACCGCGACCACATCGAGGCGCCGGCCGACGACCCGAACGTGAAGACCAACAAGTTCTGGTCGCTCGCGTCGTACGTGCGCTCCATCTACAACGCGGCCAACACCGTACGCCGGGAGCAGCGCGAGACCGCCGCCAAGGTCGACAAGCTCACCGCGGCGATGGCCGAACTCACCGCGCTCGTGAAGAAGGGGGCCTGACCATGGCTGCACCGATCGAGACCAAGGTCAAAGCGAGCACGGCGGTGACGTTCGTCGTCGGCCTGGCCGTCGCCGTCCTCAACGCGGTGGAGGCGGACAGCACGCTGCTCGGCCCGCTGCCGAGCTGGCTGCAGGCCCCGCTCCTCGCGCTCGTCCCGGCCGGCCTCGCGTTCCTCGCCGGGTACCAGGCGCGGCACACCCCGCGCGGCATGTACGGGAGCCGCGAGTGAGCACTACCGGGGTCGTCGCTGTGGACGCGCTCGTCATCTGGTCCGTTGCGGCGGCCGCCGTTGCGGCCGCGCTCGGGCTGCTGTGGCGCATGACCCGCGGCGTCCGCCGCATCGTGCTCCGCGTGGACGAGTTCGTGGACGACTGGCACGGCGTCCCGGGCCGGGCCGGCGTACCGGCCCGGCCCGGGGTGATGGCCCGCCTCGACGGGATCGAGGAGCGCCTGGGCCGCGTCGAGCACGAGCTGCACCCCAACTCCGGGGCCAGCCTGCGCGATGCGGTCGACCGCGTCGAGGGCGCCCTGACCGCCACACCCCCACACCCCTGAGCACCGCCCCCGCCCCGGCTTCAGCCGGGCGGGGGCGATTTCGTCATGTCCGGGGTCAGCCCCTGCGGGACGCCCCTTCCGGCCACACCACCTCGACCGGCAGTCCTGCCGCACGGGCCTCCACCACGGTGTCGGCTGTACCGCCGCCCTTCCCCGACGGAGGGGCGCCGTCCCAGACGGCTACGAGCACATCAGCGCGCTTCAAGAGTTCGGCGTTGGCCGCCTCATAGGCCGCCCGGTTGGCCGTCTCGCACGGCAACGTGTGCACCTCGGCAGCGGCGTCCACCAGACGGTCGAAGACGGGCCCGTGTTCCGGCTGCACCTTGCGGGAGCGGTAGTCCTGGGACGGGATGATGACGACCAGACGCCCACCGGCGGCGGTGACCTCCTCCGCGAAGAGGGTGTCCGCCCCGGCCGCGATGCACGAGACCCCGGTCAGCTCCTCGCCGTACTGGGACAGCAGAGCGCGCAGGGCGGTACGCACGAGCGGCACGCTCTCGTCCGTCAGGTCCATGTGCCCGGTCACAGCCAGGGTCGTCATCCGGTGCTCCTCATCAGCTCGCCAGCAGGTCGCGGATACTATCCCGCGCTTCACGCACAGACCGCGAGGCGCTGTGGCCGACGGTGTAGGGGTAGAGCTGCCCCAACTGGCCGCGAACACGCGCGGACTGGGTGCCGCGTGCGGCCTCCACAGCACGGCGTGCCTCCACGGCGCCTCCGCTGATGTCCCCTGCAAGGAAGTGGCACTCGGCTAGGCCAATGCGGTCGAGAGCGTGCGACCGGCCGGCCTCGGTACCCCGCAGCGCGAGGGCCGTTCGGATTTCTGCGGCCGCTGGCTCGGCGTGCTTCCGTGGGTCGCTGCGCGCCAGGTCGAGGAGGCGCCCGCCGGTCACCCCGGCGAGCTCGGCTTCATCGAAGTACGCGATCCAGTGCGGCTCTTCGTGCCCGTCTGCTTCGGCCAGGGCCTCGGCTGCGCGCGCCGTGGCGCGCTGGAATCCCACGTGCCGCCCCTGAGCGGCGTAGGCCCACGCCTCCCGAGTGTGGAGCATGGCACGGACCCGGGGACCGGCAATGTTGCGGGCGCCTTCCTGCGCCAGGCTGATCAGTTGCAGCGCATCGTCGGGACGGTTCCCGTAGAGCATCTGCCGCGCCATCCCGGCCAGCACGTTCGCGCCGAACACCACGTCGCCCCCTGCATGAGCTGCGCGGAGCGCGAGCCGGTAGTAGTCCTGCGCCCGCCGGTGCAGCCCCGAGTCCCACGCCATCGTGGCCGCAGTCCCAGCGAGCTGCGCCATGATCCGGTACAGGCTCACCTCGATGGCGGGCGCCTGGTGCTCGTCGAGCGCGGCAGCGACTTCGGACAGCTGCCCGACGACGGCCTTCCGGCGGAGGCCGCCGCCGTACCGGTGGTCCCACTGGCGGAAGGCCCGCGCCGTCGTTTCCAGCTCCTCGACGTCCCGGGCGCCGAGGCGGCCCGGACGGGGTGCCGGGCTGGCCGCGCTGGTGGGGACGAGCCACCCTTCGAGGGAGTCGAGCAGGGCCGCGCCGGTGGTGGCGGCGCTGGCCAGTGCGCGCGCGAGTGCGCGGCGGTCCATCACGAGATCGCTCCTGGTGAGATGTGCAGCCAGGTCGACGGTGGCGTCTGGCCTCCAGGGGATTTCGTCTGCGTCGGGCCGGTCGCGGTGCGTCGCCGGCCGTTGGGTTTGGTCGGTGTGCTGCTCCCAGGGGCGGGGCGCCAGGCCGAGCAGGTGGCCCGGAATGCCGAGACCGTCAGCGATTCGGCAGATGACGTCGAAGCTGGTGATGCGCTGGCTGCCGCTGATGATCGTGGAGACCTTGCCGGGGGTCAGCTGGCATGCCGAGGCGATGCGGTTCTGGGAGAGCCCGCCCCACTTCTTGATGAGGGTGAAGACGGCGGCGAAGTCGTGCTCCGCGAGGGCTCGACGGACGTCGTCTCTGTCGAGCACAGCGGGGGCAAGTAGGCCGGGGGTGGTGGCATCCATGGTCCGACTTCCGACGCGATCCTATGCACACGTGGGCGCCTTGCTGGAGGGACAACGAGTGTATTACCGGGTCGGTAACCCCCGCTGGTCATCCCGCAGTTCACTGTGCGCCCTGAGAGTGGGGAGCGACACCAACCAACGTGGGGCGATCACATGTCGATGACGATCAAGGTGTACGAGGTGAACCAAGCGGGCACGGTGCGTGTCGTGCGGCCGGAAACGGAGGTCGTGCCTCTGGAGGAGGCGGAGCAGCACTCCGCGTACCCGGCGTGCGAGTGCCCCCGCCACCGCCCGGCCGGCACCGACACGGCGTACCGGGCGTGGTTGATTCACACCACGGTGTGCGGGGCCTGCCGCGCTGGCGCCTCGTGCGCCACGGCTGCACATCTCGGCAGGGCCTGGCGGCTGGCCCGATGATCTGCGACCGGTGCGGCAAGCCGATCCCGCCCGGCGACGGCGAGGAGATCATCGTGCACGGTCCGTCGACCGGCGGCACCACGATCTACGTGCATCGCGAGCTGTGCCACCAGCCGCGAACAGGGCCCCGGTCCCCGGCCCCACGCCTCTGAACACCCCGCCCGCAGCCGCCCCACCGACACCCCATCTGGCTGTGGGCGGGGCCTACTCCCGAACGAGGTCGGGGACGGTCGCCCCGAGGGCTCGCGCGAGGCGCCAGAGTGTGTCCAGCAGCGGGCTGGAGTGGCCGTTCTCGATGAGTGAGATCGTCTGCTTCTCGAGGCCCGCCCGCTCGGCAAGCTCTTGCTGCGTCACGTTCGCCAGCTGGCGCGCGTGGCGGATCTGGTCGCCGACGCGTCGCCGGTAGGCGAGCTGCTCGGCGGACGGGTCGGTGCGCACTTATCCAAGCTGGCGAGCCATGATCGTTTTGTCGTTACAGAGAACCGTATATTGAGTGATCATGGAAGATCATGTTTCACTGCAGACCTCGGTGGCGGGTCGCGAGCCGGGCCACCGAGTCGCGAGGGCCCCTGAACGTTTCGTTCAGGGGCCCCGTGCGTTTTAGTGGGCGGTGCACTCTGGCGGGGGTTGACCTGCCTACGCACCCGCCAGAGAATCGACGGAGCGTAATGGTCTACACCACTAGGGACGGTGCCTGATGACAGCCCACGAACCTCCTTCCCTCTCCAATCTGCTCAAAGAGGAGCGGCGGTTCGCACCGCCTGCCGATCTGGCCGCGAACGCCAACGTCACCGCGGAGGCGTACGAGCAGGCCAAGGCGGACCGGCTGGGCTTCTGGGCCGAGCAGGCCCGCCGCCTGACCTGGACCACCGAGCCGACCGAGACGCTCGACTGGAGCAACCCCCCGTTCGCGAAGTGGTTCGCGGACGGCGAGCTGAACGTCGCGTACAACTGCGTGGACCGCCACGTCGAGGCCGGGAACGGCGACCGCGTCGCCATCCACTTCGAGGGCGAGCCCGGCGACAGCCGGGCCATCACCTACGCGGAGCTGAAGGACGAGGTCTCCCGCGCCGCGAACGCCCTCACCGAGCTGGGTGTCGGCAAGGGCGACCGGGTCGCGGTCTACCTGCCGATGATCCCCGAAGCCGCCGTGGCCATGCTGGCCTGCGCCCGCATCGGCGCCGCGCACTCGGTCGTCTTCGGCGGCTTCTCCGCCGACGCCATCGCGGCCCGTATCCAGGACGCCGACGCCAAGGTCGTCATCACCGCCGACGGCGGCTACCGCCGCGGCAAGCCGTCCGCGCTCAAGCCGGCGGTCGACGAGGCCGTCTCCCGCATCGAGGGCGTCGAGCACGTTCTCGTCGTGCGGCGCACGGGCCAGGACACGGCGTGGACCGAGGGCCGCGACATCTGGTGGCACGAGATCACCGGCCGCCAGTCCGCCGAGCACACCCCCGAGGCGTTCGAGGCCGAGCAGCCGCTCTTCATCCTGTACACCTCGGGCACCACCGGGAAGCCGAAGGGCATCCTGCACACCTCCGGCGGCTACCTCACGCAGGCGGCTTACACGCACCACGCGGTCTTCGACCTCAAGCCGGAGACCGACGTCTACTGGTGCACCGCGGACATCGGCTGGGTGACCGGCCACTCGTACATCGTCTACGGCCCGCTGGCCAACGGCGCGACCCAGGTCATGTACGAGGGCACGCCCGACTCGCCGCACCAGGGGCGTTTCTGGGAGATCGTCCAGAAGTACGGGGTCACGATCCTGTACACGGCGCCGACGGCGATCCGTACGTTCATGAAGTGGGGCGACGACATCCCCGCCAAGTTCGACCTGTCGTCGCTGCGCGTGCTCGGGTCGGTCGGCGAGCCGATCAACCCCGAGGCCTGGATGTGGTACCGGAAGCACATCGGCGCCGACAGGTGCCCGATCGTGGACACCTGGTGGCAGACCGAGACGGGCGCGATGATGATCTCGCCGCTGCCCGGCGTCACGGAGACCAAGCCGGGAAGCGCCCAGCGCGCCCTGCCGGGCATCTCCGCCACCGTCGTCGACGACGAGGCCAACGAGGTTCCGAACGGCGGGGGCGGCTACCTCGTCCTCACCGAGCCGTGGCCGTCGATGCTGCGCACCATCTGGGGCGACGACCAGCGCTTCCTCGACACGTACTGGTCGCGTTTCGAGGGCAAGTACTTCGCGGGCGACGGCGCGAAGAAGGACGAGGACGGCGACGTCTGGCTGCTCGGCCGGGTCGACGACGTCATGCTCGTCTCCGGTCACAACATCTCGACCACCGAGGTCGAGTCGGCGCTCGTCTCGCACCCGTCGGTCGCCGAGGCCGCCGTGGTCGGCGCCGCCGACGAGACGACCGGTCAGGCCATCGTCGCGTTCGTGATCCTGCGGGGTTCCGCGTCCGCCTCCGACGAGCTGATCGCGGAGCTGCGCAACCACGTCGGCGCGACGCTCGGCCCGATCGCCAAGCCGAAGCGCATCATGCCGGTGGCGGAGCTGCCGAAGACCCGCTCCGGCAAGATCATGCGCCGTCTGCTCCGCGACGTCGCGGAGAACCGGGCCCTGGGTGACGTCACCACCCTGACGGACTCCTCCGTCATGGACCTGATCCAGAGCCAGCTGCCCTCGGCCCCCTCGGAGGACTGAGACCGCGCACAGCCTGCGGAAGGGCATCCGGCGACGCGCCGGATGCCCTTCCGGCGTCTAGGGTGAAACTCACCGGTCACAGCCCCGCGCACCCCGGGTACAGTGGCAGCTGATCAATAAAACGATAAGAAATCTCCACAGGGTGTGCCGGGAAGTCTGGTCGGCAAGTGCATCAGCCGTGCCGTCGCTGCCATCCCGACCCGGAGGTTCCACCCCGTGGCCACGCCCACCCCCACACCCCCCTCCCCCCGTCGCACCGTTCTCGGTCTTCTTCCGCTTCCCGAGCGGAACTATCTCGCCGAGGCCCTGCGCACGGAGACGGTCGGCGGGATGATCCTGCTGGTCGCCGCCGTGACCGCACTGATCTGGGCGAACACCTTCGGATCGAGCTACTCGTCCGTCAGCCACTTCCACTTCGGCCCCGCCCCGCTCGGCCTCGATCTCTCCGTGGCGCATTGGGCGGCCGACGGGCTGCTCTCGGTCTTCTTCTTCGTCGCGGGCGTCGAGCTCAAGCGCGAACTGGTCGCGGGGGAACTGCGCGACCCCCGGGCCGCCGCGCTCCCGGTCGTGGCCGCGCTGTGCGGGATGGCCGTGCCCGCCCTCGTCTACGCGCTGGTGAACGCGGTGGGCGGCGGGTCCATGGACGGCTGGGCCGTCCCCACGGCCACCGACATCGCCTTCGCGCTGGCCGTGCTCGCCGTCATCGGCACCTCGCTGCCGTCCGCGCTGCGTGCCTTCCTGCTGACGCTCGCCGTGGTGGACGACCTCTTCGCGATCCTGATCATCGCGGTGTTCTTCACGGAGGACATCAACTTCCTGGCGCTGATCGGGGCCGTCGCCGGTCTGGCGGTCTTCTGGCTCCTGCTGCGGCTGGGCGTGCGCGGCTGGTACGTGTACGTCCCGCTCGCCGTGGTGATCTGGGGGCTGATGTACAACAGCGGCGTCCACGCCACGATCGCGGGCGTCGCCATGGGGCTGATGCTGCGCTGCACCCGCCGCGAGGGCGAGCGGGAGTCGCCCGGTGAGCGCATCGAGCACCTGGTCCGCCCGCTCTCGGCGGGGCTCGCCGTGCCGCTGTTCGCTTTGTTCTCGGCCGGGGTCTCCCTCTCCGGCGGCGCGCTGGGCGGAGTGTTCCACCGGCCGGAGACGCTCGGTGTGGTGCTCGGTCTGGTCGTCGGCAAGGCGGTGGGCATCTTCGGCGGCACATGGCTGACCACCCGGTTCACCAGGGCGGAGCTGAACAAGGAGCTGGCCTGGGCGGACGTCTTCGCCGTCGCCTCGCTCGCCGGGATCGGCTTCACCGTCTCCCTGCTGATCGGCGAGCTGGCCTTCGCCGGCGACGACGACATGATCAACGAGATCAAGGCCTCGGTGCTGATCGGCTCGCTCATCGCCGCCGTAGTCTCCGGTGTACTGCTCAAACTTCGGGTACGCAGATACCGGGAGCTGTACGACGCCGAGGAGCTCGACGAGGACGCGTCCGGGGTACCCGACGTCTACGAGCAGGACGATCCGGAGTACCACCTGCGGATGGCCGCGCTCTACGAGAAGAAGGCTGCCGAGCACCGCCGCCTTGCCGAAGTGGCGGGGGCAGCGAGCAACAAGCCGGACAGTCCGGCATGATCTGACATCGGATGTGTTGAACAGGAGAGGGAGTCAGGGATGAGCGACCCCGGCAATTTCGCGGGCGGCACCGATCGCAGTCTCGGTCAGCTCGTCGCCTCGGCGACGGCCGAGCTGTCGGCACTGGTGCACGACGAGATCGCCCTGGCCAAGGCCGAGGTGCGACAGGACGTCAAGCGCGGCGTCATGGGCAGCGTGGCGTTCCTCGTCACCGGTGTGCTGATCCTCTTCTCCATCCCGGTGCTGAGCTTCGCGGCCGCGTACGGGATCCACAATCTGGGGCTGGGCCTGGCCTGGTCGTTCCTGATCGTGGGCGGCGCGTTCATCCTGCTGGGGATTCTGCTGGCGCTCTTCGGCTACGCCAAGTTCCGCAAGGTCAAGCCGCCGGAGAAGTCCATCGCCTCGGCCAAGCAGACGGCGGCCGTGCTCCAGGGCGTCAAGCCGCACCCCCGTCCGGGCGTGGGCGCCGACGCCATCCTCCCGGCGGCCGGCAGCACGCGGTCGGACAAGGCCATCGAGAACCACCCGGTCCAGGACAAGGCGTCGGCTGTGGCACGCTCGACCCCATGACGGTCCCCCATTCCAGCGCGTCCGGCCCCATGGACCCGGACGGTCGGGCGGCGGGTCACGGGAAGCCCGCAGCGGCGGCCCCCGCCCCCGTACCGCTCCCCGCCCCCGCCCCCGGTGGCTCTCCGGCCCCTGCGGGCGCGGCCGGCGGCCCCGTGCGCATCGACGGTCCCTGGACGCACCGGGACGTCGCGGCCAACGGCGCACGCTTCCACATCGCCGAAATGGGTGAAGGGCCGCTGGTTCTCTTCCTGCACGGCTTCCCGCAGTTCTGGTGGACCTGGCGCCATCAGCTCCCCGCCCTCGCCGACGCGGGGTTCCGGGCCGTGGCGATGGACCTGCGCGGGGTCGGCGGCAGCGACCGCACGCCGCGCGGTTACGACCCCGCCAACCTGGCCCTCGACATCACCGGCGTCGTCCGTTCGCTCGGAGAGCCGGACGCGGCCCTCGTCGGCCACGACATGGGCGGCTATCTGGCCTGGACGGCCGCCGTCATGCGCCCCAAGCTGGTCCGCCGTCTGGTGGTCTCCTCGATGCCGCACCCCAGGCGCTGGCGCTCCTCGATGCTCTCGGACGTCGCCCAGACCCGGGCCGGCTCGTACATCTGGGGGTTCCAGCGCCCCTGGGTGCCGGAGCGTCAGCTCGTGGCGGACGACGCCGCGCTGGTCGGCCGGCTGATCCGCGACTGGGCGGGGCCGGGCACAGCCCACTTCCCCGACGAGGCGGCCCTCGACGTCTATCGGCGTGCGATGACGATTCCGTCGACCGCGCACTGCTCGATCGAGCCGTACCGCTGGATGGTGCGCTCCCTGGCGCGTCCGGACGGCTTCCAGTTCAACCGGCGGATGAAGCGGCCGGTGCGGGTGCCGACGCTGCATCTGCACGGTTCGCTGGATCCGGCGGTCCGCACCCGCAGTTCGGCGGGATCCGGCGAGTACGTCGAAGCGCCGTACAGGTGGCGACTTTTCGACGGTCTGGGGCACTTCCCCCATGAGGAGGACCCGGCCGGATTCTCGGCCGAACTCATCAACTGGCTCAAGGATTCCGAGCCCGACCGCTGACCGTGGCGCACACGTGTCCTACGAACAGCCACGTGCCCGGCGCATAGGCCAATTGGCTGGCGGATGGGGGGTTACCGACCATGAGCCCCGGGCAGACGTCCGGGTATGGGCTGGACGCACGACTTCGGTGACGCAGCACGCAATCGTCGCTCGACCGCCACGGCGGTTACGGGCACTCATGAGGGGGACGGCCCTCCGGGCCGGGTGCACACTTTGCATGTTCTGCATGATCCCCGGCTCGGCATTCCGCGCATCCTCCGCCGCCGGGCCCGCTGGGTCTCCGCCCGGCTCCGCCACCCACGGGGCTGATCCCACGGGCCGCCCCGGCCCCTTGAGCCACCCGATATCCCCTAGAGCGCGCACCCCTGGCTGTCGACCTGCTGGTTGGCGGTGCGGCCCTGTGCGATGTCCTCGCGGATCTCGTCGGCGGTGAGGGCGTAACCGGTGTCGGGGTCGTCGAGCGACTTGGCGAAGACGACGCCGTACACCTTGCCGTCCGGGGTCAGCAGGGGGCCGCCGGAGTTGCCCTGACGGACCGTCGTGTAGAGGGAGTACACATCGCGGCGGACGGTGCCCCGGTGGTAGATGTCGGGCCCGGACGCGTCGATGCGGGCCCGGACCCGGGCCGAGCGCACGTCGTACGAGCCGTTCTCCGGGAAGCCCGCGACGATCGCGCTGTTGCCGGTGGCGGCGTCGTGGTCGGTGTCGGTGAAGCGGAGCGGGGTGGCGTCGAGGTCCGGTACGTCGAGCACGGCGATGTCGCGCCGCCAGTCGTAGAGGACGACCTTCGCGTCGTACAACCGTCCCTGGCCGCCGATCTGCACGGTCGGCTCGTCGACGCCGCCGACGACATGGGCGTTGGTCATGACCCGGCGGTCCGCGAAGACGAAACCGGTGCCTTCGAGGACCTTGCCGCAGCCCGGGGCCGTACCGACGACCTTGACGATGGACCGTTTGGCGCGGGCCACGACGGGGCTGTTGACCAGCGCCGGGTCGGGGGCGCGCACCTCCGTGATCGGCTCGTTGGCGAAGGGGCTGAAGACCTGCGGGAAGCCGTTCTGCGCGAGGACCGAGGAGAAGTCCGTGAACCAGGTGGACGCCTGAGGCGGCATCACCCGGGAGATCCCGAGCAGCACGGAGGAGTTGCGGACTTCCTTGCCGAGCGTCGGCAGGGAGGTTCCGGCCAGCGCGGAGCCAATCAGCCAGGCCACCAGCAGCATCGCGACGACGTTGACCAGGGCGCCGCCCGTCGCGTCGAGGGCGCGCGCGGGCGACCAGGTGATGTAGCGGCGGAGCTTGTTGCCGAGGTGAGTGGTGAAGGCTTGTCCCACCGAGGCGCACACGATGACGATGACGACGGCGGCGATCGCGGCGCTCGACGAGACCTCCGAGCCGTCCGTGAGCTGGTCCCACAGGACCGGCAGCAGATAGACGGCGACGAGACCGCCGCCCAGGAACCCGATCACCGACAGAATGCCGACGACGAACCCCTGGCGGTAACCGATGACCGCGAACCACACGGCTCCGGCCAGCAGCAGGATGTCCAGCACGTTCACCGTCTATTGCCTCGCAGATTCGTCACCGGGCGCATACGTGTCCCCGTGGCCGGGACGGGCCCGGAGCGGCGGGGCACGGGAGTCAGCCTGTCATGCGCGCCAGTCGAGCGGCACCTGCTTGGCCCTGTCCCAGGGGCGCTCCCACCCCGCGAAGTGCAGAATCCGGTCGATCACCCCGGCCGTGAACCCCCATACGAGTGCGGATTCGACCAGAAATGCCGGTCCCCGATGACCGCTGGGGTGAAGGGTCGTCACCCGATTGGCCGGATCCGTGAGATCCGCCACGGGCACGGTGAAGACCCGGGCGGTCTCACCGGGATCGACGACGCCGACCGGGCTGGGCGTGCGCCACCAGCCGAGCACGGGCGTCACCACGAAGCCGCTCACGGGGATGTAGAGACGGGGCAGCACCCCGAAGAGCTGCACCCCGCGCGGATCGAGCCCCGTCTCCTCCTCGGCCTCGCGCAGCGCCGCACGCAGCGGTCCGGTCGTTGCCGGGTCGCCGTCGCCGGGGTCCAGGGAGCCGCCGGGGAAGGAGGGCTGCCCGGGGTGCGAGCGCAGACTGCCCGCGCGCTCCATGAGCAGCAGCTCCGGCCCGCTCGCACCCTCGCCGAACAGGACCAGCACGGCGGACTGCCGGCCCGCGCCGCTCTCGGGCGGCAGGAAACGGCTGAGCTGCTGGGGCCGGACGGTCCGCGCCGCCTGCTCGACGGGGGCCAGCCAGCCGGGGAGGCCGTCCGTCGTGACGTCGATGGCGGCTTCTATCGCGGCGGCGGTGTCAGGCGCGGGAGACGAACCGGGCGCGGGAGCACCGGCGGCCGTCCGGGCCGCCGTGGTCTCCTCGTCCGCGTCCGTGCGGTGTTCATGCGTCTTCATAGGCACCCCTCGTCTCACAACGCCTGTCGTCACGCGTTTCGTTCCTGGACGGCGCGGCGTCTCAGTCGCCGTCCGGGCCGGGCGCGGGCGCGCCCGGGTAGTGCGCCGGCGGCTTCAGCCGCTGTCCCGGCCGGCCGCCCATCTCGTACTTCAGGAGCTTCCGGGCCTTCTCGGGATCCGTCTCGCCCTCCCCGTACGCCGGGCAGAGCGGGGCGACCGGGCAGGCGCCGCAGGCGGGTCTGCGGGCGTGGCAGACGCGGCGGCCGTGGAAGATGATGCGGTGCGAGAGCATCGTCCACTCGCTCTTGGGGAAGATCGCCGCGACGTCCGCCTCGACCTTCTCGGGGTCCTCCTGATCGGTCCACTTCCAGCGCCGGACGAGCCGCCCGAAGTGCGTGTCCACAGTCAAACCGGGGACGTCGAATGCGTTGCCGAGCACGACGTTGGCGGTCTTGCGGCCCACTCCGGGCAGGGTCACGAGGTCGGCCAGCCTTCCCGGCACCTCACCGTCGAAACGGTCCCGGAGCGCCGTGGCGAGCCCTATCAGCGACTTGGTCTTGGCCCGGAAGAACCCGGTCGGCCGGATGATCTCCTCCATCTCCTCGGGCACGGCCATGGCCATGTCCTCCGGAGTCGGGTACTTCGCGAAGAGGGCCGGGGTCGTCTGGTTCACCCGCAGGTCGGTCGTCTGCGCGGACAGCACGGTGGCCACCAGCAGCTCGAACGGGTTCTCGAAGTCCAGCTCGGGGTGCGCGTACGGATACGTCTCCGCCAGGACACGGTTGATCTTCCGCGCCCGCCGCACCATCGCCAGGCGCGTCTCCGCCTTCCACGGCTTGACGCCCGCCGCCGCGACGGCGCTCTTCCCGGCGGCCGCCGCCTTCCGGGCCGCCGCCTTCTTGGCCACTGTCTTCTTGGCCGCTGTCTTCTTGGCCACTGTCTTCTTGGCCGCCGTCTTCTTCGTCGCCGGTTCGCCCGAGCCCGCGGCCTTACGGACCTTGCTCTCTGCCATGAGCGAAGGCTACGCCGGACGGGCGAGCCGACGGGGCCGGTACGCGGACGGACAGGGCGCGCGCCACCGGGACACGCAGGCCGGAACGCCGGCCCGTTGGCGTACGGGCCGGCCTTCCGGGGTCGGCGGGGTCAACCGAAGGTGCGGGATCACCCGAGAGGGGCGGGTTCGCCGGCGGGCGGGGCGTCGGCGGCCGGGGCCGGGGTCCGCAGGGTGAGGAGGGAGACGAGGGCTCCCGCCAGGGCGAGCAGCGCCGCGCCCAGGAAGGCGGCGGAGAAGCCGTCCGTCAGCGCCTGCGGATCGTCGAGCCGGCCGGCGCCGTTGGCGGCGGCGACCGCGGTCATCGCGGCCAGTCCGAGCGCCGATCCGACCTGGTAGCTGGTGTTGACGATGCCGGAGGCGAGGCCGCCCTCGGCCGGGTCGGGGATGGCGAGCGCGGTGCCCAGCGACGGGATGAAGGCGAGCGACATGCCGACCGCGGCGAGCAGCGAGGCGGGCAGGACGTCCACGGCGAAGCTGCCGTCGGGCCGGACGAACGAGAGCCAGACCATCCCGGCCGCCAGGGCCAGCAGACCGGTCACGATGAGCGGCTTGGGGCCGAAGCGGGCGATCAGCCGGGGTGCGAGCACGATCATCATCAGCATGATGGCGGCGGTCATCGGCAGCAGCGCGGCGCCCGAGGCGAAGGCTTCGAGGCCCAGTACCTGCTGGAGGTAGAGGTTCAGGAAGAACCACATCGGGATCCACGCGGCGGCCATCAGCAACTGGGCGAGGTTGGCTCCGGCCAGGTTCGGGCTGCGCCAGATGCCGAGCCGCATCAGCGGTGCGCGGCGGCGGGCCTGGAGCCCGACGAACGCGGCGATCAGCAGAAGCCCCGCGCCCAGCACCAGCCAGGTGCGGGCCGCGTCCCAGCCGGTCTCCGGGGCCCGGACGACGGCGTAGACGGAGACGGCCAGGCCGAGGGTGACGGTGACCGCGCCCAGCCAGTCCACCGAGCCGCGCCGGGCGGCGCCGCCCGGCATGACGCCCGGAGTCGCGAGCAGGACGCCGAGGGCGACGGGGATGTTGATCCAGAAGACCCACTCCCAGCTGGCGTACTGCGTGATCAGGCCGCCGAGGAAGACGCCGGCGGTACCGCCGGCCGGTGCGGCGGCCCCGTACAGGGCGAACGCCTTGGTGAGTTCCTTAGGGCGTCCGCCGAACAGGGTCATCAGCAGGGTGAGCGCCGCGGGGGCGATCAGCGCGGAGCCGGCGCCCTGGACGGCCCGGCCGGTGAGCTCGGTCCATGCCTCGTCGGCCAGCCCGGCGAGCGCCGAGCCGGCGGCCAGGACCACCCAGCCGGTGAGGAACAGCCGTCTGGGGCCGAAGACGTCGGACAGCTTGCCGCCGAGCAGCAGCAGTCCGCCGAAGGCCACGACATAGGCGTTGAAGACCCAGGACAGGTCCTCCTGGGAGAAGCCGAGCGCCGACTGCATCTCGGGGAGGGCGACCCCGATGATCGAGGTGTCCATGATCACCATGAACTGGGCGAGGGCGATGAGGGCGAGCGCCGTCCAGCGTCTCGGGGACGCGGGCGCGGGAAGATCGGACATGACCGTGAACTCCTGCGACTGGAGGGGTGGATGAGGTCAGTGCTTGTGTGCGCCGCCGTGCTCCGGGGACGGAGCGGCGGAGGACGGGGTGGACGCTCCGGCGGCCGGACCGGTGCCGGTGGCGGAGAGCGTGAACGCGGCGGTGCGGACCGTTCCGCCGTGCCGGAAGTCCAGGAAGAGGCGGTACGTGCCCGGGCTCGGCGCGGTGGTGGTGAAGGCGATGTCCGGGCCGGATGACGTGACGCCGTCGCCCGGCTCGCCGTCCGGGTGGACGTGGAGGTAGGCGAGGTCGCCGGCCCGCAGGGCCACCAGATGGCCGTAGGACCCGAGGTAGGGCTGGAGGTCGGTGACCGGCTTGCCGCCCTTCGTCACCGCGAGGGTGAGCCGGGTGGCCCGGCCCGGCGTCAGATCACCGGACAGGGTGAGGCGGTAGCCGTCGACCGTGACCGTGCGGCCCGTCGCGGCCAACGGGGCCGGTCGCAGGGCGCCCGCCGCGTGCAGATCGGCTCCGAGGGTGAGGTTCCCCGGGGAACCGGCCGGGGTGAAGTCCGCGAAGACGCGGTACGCGCCGGCGGCGGGCAGCGCGGCCGAGGTGCTCCAGGTGCCGTCGGCTGCCCGGGTGGGGTGCAGGTGCTGGAACGTGGAGAGGTCGCGCGGGGCGACGATCAGGTGCAGTTCCTTGCCGTGCTCGGTCCGGTAGGAGGTGACGGGCTTGCCGTCCGCCCCGAGGATCCGGAACCGCAGGCCGGTGCGGGTGCTGGCGGTCTCGTACGGGTCGTCGAGGCTGAGCGTGTAGCCGCGTTCGGAGATCTGGAGCCCGCCGGGCGGCGCGTCCGCCGCACCGCGCTCGGCGGCCGATTGCGAGGGGGAGGCGGACGCGTGCCCGGCGTGGGCGGCGGACGACGTGGCCGTGCCCTCCGCCGGTCCGCCGGTGGCGTGGCCGATGCCGTACGAGGCGCCGAAGACCGCCGCGAGCCCGGCGGTGAAGGCGGTGATCTTGAGTGCGGTGTTCATGACGGACTCCTCGGGCTCCTCGACCGGTGGGGCAACACGTGCAGTAGATACCCCCCTGGGGTATCGAGTCAAGAGAGAACGGCATACGGGTGGGGGGTATTTTCGACGAGGCCCGCCGGGCGGACCCCGCATGCGCGCCGAAGGCGTGATTCCGCTTCCGGCTCGCACGGCGTCACCGCATCGGCCCATTCGTCGCACTTTTTCGCTCACCGAGGGCATGTTCGCCCAGAGCGGAATCGCGATCGCCGGGTCCCCCGGCGGCCCCCTCCGCGGCGTCCCCGACCGGCGAGTGGGCCCCTCGGTCCGACCCCGCGCCCGCCCCGGGCATCCGGCCCGGTCACCCGGCGGACGACGCCCGATCGCCCCCCTGCCGCACACACCGGGACGCGCGTGCGTCAAACTGGTTTGTGATTGATCGCACTGTTTTACCGTCCGGCATGATGGGGACCACGGTTCCCTGAACAGGCCGACAAGGAGAGAACTCGTGGACGACGTTCTGCGGCGCGCCCCGCTTTTCGCGGCGCTCGATGACGAGCAGGCCGCGGAGCTCCGCGCCTCGATGAGTGAGGTGACCCTCGCGCGCGGCGACGCGCTGTTCCACGAGGGCGACCCGGGCGACCGCCTCTATGTGGTCACCGAGGGCAAGGTGAAGCTCCACCGCACCTCCCCCGACGGCCGCGAGAACATGCTGGCGGTCCTCGGCCCCGGCGAACTGATCGGTGAGCTGTCGCTCTTCGACCCGGGCCCGCGCACCGCCACCGCGACCGCGCTGACCGAGGTCAAGCTCCTCGGCCTCGGCCACGGCGACCTCCAGCCCTGGCTGAACGCCCGCCCCGAGGTGGCCACCGCCCTGCTGCGCGCCGTCGCCCGGCGCCTGCGCAAGACCAACGACCAGATGTCCGACCTGGTCTTCTCCGATGTGCCCGGCCGGGTCGCCCGCGCCCTGCTCGATCTGTCGCGCCGCTTCGGCGTGCAGTCCGAGGAAGGCATCCACGTGGTGCACGACCTGACGCAGGAGGAGCTGGCCCAGCTCGTCGGCGCCTCCCGCGAGACGGTCAACAAGGCCCTCGCGGACTTCGCCGGCCGCGGCTGGCTGCGGCTGGAGGCCCGCGCGGTGATCCTGCTCGACGTGGAGCGGCTGGCCAAGCGGTCCCGCTGACCGCCGCCCCGTCCTCGTACGCGTGACGGAGAGGGCCCCGCCGACACCGGCGGGGCCCTCTCCCGTACGTCGTCGCCGAACGCGCGGGCGGCCGGTCAGATCAGCCCGTGCTCGCGCAGATAGTCCAGCTGCGCCCGTACCGACAGCTCCGCCGCCGGCCACAGGGACCGGTCCACGTCCGCGTACACATGCGCCACCACGTCCGACGACGTCACGTGCCCGGCCTCCACCGCCGTCTCCACCTGGGCAAGCCGGTGCGCGCGGTGGGCCAGATAGAACTCGACGGCGCCCTGCGCGTCCTCCAGCACCGGTCCGTGACCCGGCAGCACGGTGTGCACCCCGTCGTCGACCGTCAGCGAGCGCAGCCGCCGCAGCGAGTCGAGGTAGTCACCGAGCCGCCCGTCCGGATGGGCCACCAGCGTCGTCCCGCGCCCCAGGATCGTGTCGCCCGTCAGCACCGCGCGGTCGGCGGGCAGATGGAAGGAGAGCGAGTCCGCGGTGTGGCCGGGGGTCGGCACCACGCGCAGCTCCAGCCCCCCGGTGGTGACCACATCGCCCTCGCCCAGGCCCTCGTCGCCCAGCCGCAGCCCCGGATCGAGCGCCCGCACCTTCGTCCGCGTCAGCTCCGCGAACCGCGCCGCCCCCTCCGCGTGGTCGGGGTGCCCATGCGTGAGCAGGGTCAGCGCGACGCGCCGGCCCGCCGCCTCGACCGTGTCCACGACGGCCCGCAGATGGGCCTCGTCCAGCGGCCCCGGGTCGATGACGACCGCGAGGTCCGAGTCCGGTTCCGCGACGATCCAGGTGTTGGTGCCGTCCAGCGTCATCGCCGAGGCGTTGGGCGCCAGGACGTTGACCGCACGGGTCGTGGCGGGGCCGGAGAGCACACCGCCGCGCGGCTGTCCGGGCAGTGCCGCCGCGTCGCTCATGCCGCCCCGCCCTCCGCGCCGCCGGCCGGGAGGTGCTTGGTGAACTCGTCGTGCCCCGGCCAGCTCAGCACCAGTTCGCCCGCCTCGAAACGCGCCCGCGCGAGAACGGGGGTGAGGTCCTGCTCCCGCGCCGCCTCCAGCGCCCGCGCGGCGGTGGCGTACGGCCGCAGCGCCCTCAGGGTGGCGACCGTCGGAGGCATCATCAGCAGCTCGCCGCGGTCGTAGCCGTCTGCGGCCTCGCCCGGCGCGATCCACACCGTGCGGTCGGCCTCGGTCGAGGCGTTGCGGGTGCGCTGGCCGGACGGCAGGGCGGCGACGAAGAACCAGGTGTCGTAGCGGCGCGGTTCGAACTCCGGGGTGATCCAGCGCGCCCACGCGCCGAGCAGGTCCGAGCGCAGCACGAGCCCGCGCCGTTCCAGGAACTCCGCGAACGACAGCTCCCGCGCCACCAGGGCCCCCCGGTCGGCCTCCCAGTCCTCGCCGGTGGTGTCCGTGACGACCGAGTCCGCGGTGGGCCCGGCAAGCAGGACACCCGCCTCCTCGTACGTCTCGCGGACGGCGGCGCACACGATGGCCTGCGCCTCGGCGGGCGTGGCGACGCCGAGCCGCTGTGCCCAGACGTCCAGGGCGGGCCCGGCCCAGCCGACCAGCCGGTCGTCGTCGCGCGGATCGACCCCGCCGCCCGGGTAGGCGTACGCCCCGCCCGCGAAGGCCATCGAGGCGCGCCTGCGGAGCATGTGGACGGCGGGCCCGGCCCCGGCCGCCCCGGTGCCGTCCCGGAGCAGCATCACGGTGGCGGCCCGGCGCGGGACCGCGGGCGTCAGTTCGCCGCTGGCGAGGGCCCGGATCCGCTCGGGCCATTCCGGTGGGTACCACTGACCTTGGGACATGGCCGGAGGCTATCCGGAACCGCGACGATGTTCGAGAGGCTCGGGGCTCCGTACATGCCCCGTACACAGACGACGGTCCGTACGCGCCCCGCACGCGGACGGTGATCCGATCAAGCCCCGCACGCGGACGATGACCGCACAGGCCCGTACACAGACGATCCCGCCCGGGTCGTCACGACCGGACGGGATCGGGCCGGACGGTGTCGCGACACCGTCCGGAACGCGGCTCAGCCCTCGGTCAGCTCGACCTGGACCTCGACCTCGACGGGCGCGTCCAGCGGCAGCACGGCGACACCGACGGCGCTGCGGGCGTGCACGCCCTTGTCGCCCAGCACCGCGCCGAGCAGCTCGCTCGCCCCGTTGATCACACCGGGCTGGCCGGTGAAGTCGGTGGCGGAGGCGACGAAGCCGACGACCTTCACGACGCGCGCGATCCGGTCCAGGTCGCCCGCGACGGACTTCACGGCGGCCAGCGCGTTGAGCGCGCAGGTCTTCGCCAGCTCCTTGGCCTCGTCGGGGGTGACCTCGGCGCCGACCTTGCCGGTGACGGCGAGCTTGCCGTCCACCATCGGCAGCTGGCCCGAGGTGTAGACGTACACCCCGGTCCGCACGGCCGGCTGGTACGAGGCCAGCGGCGGGACGACGTCCGGCAGGGTCAGCCCCAGCTCGGCGAGCTTCGCCTCGACGGCGCCCGCCACTACTGCTTCTCCCGCTTCAGGTACGCCACGAGCTGCTCGGGGTTGTTCGGGCCGGGAACGACCTGGACCAGCTCCCAGCCGTCCTCGCCCCAGGTGTCCAGAATCTGCTTGGTCGCGTGCACGAGAAGGGGCACGGTCGCGTATTCCCACTTGGTCATGGCCCGACTGTAATGCCTGCGTGTTCCCCGGCACGCGCAGCCTCGTGCGTAGCCTGCGGCAGGACTGGTTAGGCTCGAATACGTGAGCAGGTTCCAGGTCGTCAGCGGCAAGGGCGGTACCGGTAAGACCACGGTCGCCGCCGCCCTCGCGCTCGCCCTCGCGACCGAGGGAAGGCGCACCCTCCTCGTCGAGGTCGAGGGCAGACAGGGCATCGCCCAGCTCTTCGAGACGGAGTCCCTTCCCTACGAGGAGCGCAAGATCGCCGTCGCCCCGGGCGGCGGCGAGGTCTACGCCCTCGCGATCGACGCGGAGCGCGCCCTCCTCGACTACCTCCAGATGTTCTACAAGCTGGGCAGCGCCGGCCGGGCGCTCAAGAAGCTCGGCGCGATCGACTTCGCCACCACGATCGCGCCCGGCGTCCGGGACGTCCTGCTGACCGGCAAGGCCTGCGAGGCGGTCCGCCGCAAGGACCGGCGGAACCGGTTCGTCTACGACTACGTGATCATGGACGCCCCGCCGACCGGCCGCATCACCCGCTTCCTCAACGTCAACGACGAGGTGGCGGGGCTGGCCAGGATCGGCCCCATACACAACCAGGCCCAGGCCGTGATGCGGGTGCTCAAGTCCCCCGAGACCGCGGTGCACCTGGTGACGCTCCTGGAGGAGATGCCCGTCCAGGAGACCGCCGACGGCATCGCGGAACTGCGCGCCGCCGAACTGCCGGTGGGCAACGTCGTCGTCAACATGGTCCGTCCGCACCTGCTCGACGAGGAGGCGCTGCGCACCGCCGCGGGCGGCCGGCGCAAGGAGATCGCCAAGACGCTGACCCGGGCCGGGGTGACCGGTTCGGCCGCGCTCGTGCGCCCCCTGGTCGAGCAGGCCGCCGAACACGCCCAGCGCGTGGAACTGGAACGCGAGCAGCGCGCCGTCCTGGCGGGCCTCGGGCTGCCGGGGTACGAACTCCCGCTGATCGGTGAGGGCGTGGACCCCGCCGCCCTGTACGAACTGGCTGAGGTGCTGCGCAAGCAGGGCGCGGGGGAAGCGGCGGGGCCGGAAGCGGAAGCGGAACAAGGGGGGGGCTCATGACGGCGGACGAGGACGCCGGGAGCGGCGCCCTGGGCGAGGGCGCGGGCGCGCACGACGGCACGGGCGCGCCGGCCGGTGCGGCCGATGCCCCCGCCCTGGACACGGACGCACTGCTCGACGACCCCGCCATCCGGATCGTCGTGTGCTGCGGTTCCGGCGGCGTCGGGAAGACGACGACCGCGGCGGCGCTCGGGGTGCGTGCGGCGGAACGCGGCCGGAAGGTCGTCGTCCTCACCATCGACCCGGCCCGCAGGCTCGCGCAGTCCATGGGCATCGACTCCCTGGACAACGTCCCGCGCCGGGTGAAGGGCATCGAGACCACGGGCTCCGGCGAACTGCACGCCATGATGCTCGACATGAAGCGGACCTTCGACGAGATCGTCGAGGCGCACGCGGACGGGGAACGCGCGCGCGCGATCCTGGAGAACCCCTTCTACCAGTCCCTGTCGGCCGGCTTCGCGGGCACGCAGGAGTACATGGCGATGGAGAAGCTCGGGCAGCTGCGGGCGCGCGACGAGTGGGACCTGATCATCGTCGACACCCCGCCCTCCCGGTCCGCGCTGGACTTCCTGGACGCGCCGAAGCGGCTGGGCTCGTTCCTGGACGGGAAGTTCATCAAGCTGCTGATGGCGCCGGCGAAGATGGGCGGCCGGGCCGGAATGAAGTTCCTCAACGTGGGCATGTCGATGATGACCGGGACGCTCGGCAAGCTGCTGGGCGGCCAGTTCCTGCGCGATGTGCAGACCTTCGTCGCCGCGATGGACACGATGTTCGGCGGGTTCCGCACCCGCGCCGACGCGACGTACCGGCTGCTCCAGGCGCCGGGCACCGCGTTCCTCGTCGTCGCGACGCCGGAGCGGGACGCGCTCCGCGAAGCGGCGTACTTCGTGGAACGGCTGGCGGCGGAGAACATGCCGCTCGCGGGCCTGGTGCTCAACCGGGTGCACGGCAGTGACGCCGCCCGGCTCTCCGCCGAGGCCGCGCTGGCCGCCGCCGCCCGCCTCGACGCCGCAGAAAATCTTGAGAGCGACGGCATTGTGGATCAGGGGGCCGGGAAGGCTGGACTTCGTGAGCCCGCCGACTCCCCCGCGGCCGGTTCCGCCCCGACCGAGAACACCACCGGAGCCGCCTCTCCCGAACCGTCCGAGCATGCCTCGGAACACGACCCCGACGACGCCGTGGCCCCGCGTGCGGGCACCCCGGCGGACGCTTCGGCCGATGTGACCGTCGAGCAGCTGACCGCGGGCCTGTTGCGTCTGCACGCCGAACGGATGCAGGTGGTCGCGCGCGAACTGCGTACACGCGACCGTTTCACCGCACTGCATCCCGAGGTGGCCGTGACCGCCGTGGCCGCGCTGCCCGGGGATGTCCACGACCTCGCGGGACTGCGGGCCATCGGTGACCGGCTCGCGACCGGTTCCGCCCCGGCCGGAGCTGCGTAGCCACCCCGTCCCGTCCGCTCCGCCGTGCGATGGCGACGTACGGGGCGCACATCGTTGCCGCGCGTCAGCTCGCGCAGCGTCGCCACGCGTCAGCTCGGCGCGTCATCGCCACGCGGGTCCGTTCGTCCGTAACGACCCGGTCCGGAACGATCCGGTCCGGACCACCGGGCGGGGTTATCCGACGGCGGCGAACGTCTCGTGAAGCTCGTCGTCCTCCAGCCCGATCGCCACGGGCAGCATGCCCGTGGACCGCTCGTACTCGCTGCGCGCGGTCTCCAGCAGCCGGCGCCAGGACGTGACGGTCGGCCGCCTGCGCAGCAGTGCGCGGCGCTCCCGCTCCGTCATTCCGCCCCACACGCCGAATTCGACGCGATTGTCCAGCGCGTCCGCCAGGCACTCCGTCCGCACCGGGCATCCGGTGCACACCGCCTTGGCTCTGTTCTGCGCTGCCCCTTGTACGAACAGTTCATCCGGATCCGTAGTGCGGCAGGCTGCCTGCGCACTCCAGTCGGTTACCCAGCCCATCCCGGCGCCGTCCTCTCCCGAATCGAGGCTCCCCCACGGCGGCAGCGGCATATTCACCGCTGCCAGTTGAGGACGTTACGGAAGGTGGCGACAGCACAACACCCCCTTCGGGCCCAATCTTGAATGGCCCGAACGGACTATGCGTATGCGGCAGATCACCCAGGGGAGTGAGGGGAAGACATCCATGACTATCCCGACGGAATCGGGACAGTTCTCCTGAGTCACAACGGACGTTCGATGACACTCCAGGCGAATTCGGGTGCGCCTGGAGCCGTGCCGGGCCGTGCAGGGGGGTTGATACGTGACCGGACTGCTGTGACAGTTGAGAGCAGCTTAGGCCAAGGCATCCGCGCGTGTCCGGCGAATGCGAACCTAGGCGCCTCGCGTTGCCGTGCCGCCCCGCTCACCGCCGGGTCCGCACGGCGCCGGCCACGGTGACGACGCCCGTGGGCGCCCGGGGAGCGCGCCTTCTCGTACGTATGAACACAGGGGCAGAAGCCGCTCGGCCCGACGCGACGCGGTGCCGGACACCCGGAGCCGTGCGGCCGCCGAAACCGGTGCGAGCCCTTCCACTCCGGGCAACGATCGCACACCCGATCGTGTCACGGTCCGGTGATCGAACGCCCCGACAGGCACCCGTTCCTACGGAATGCTCATCATGACGGTTTAGGCTGCCCCCTATGCCAAAGAAGCGCTCGGGCGGGGGTCTCACCGCAACCCAGCAGGCCGCCAAGTTCCTCGGTGTCGCAGCACTGTCCGGAGTGGTCCTGGCGGGCATCGCACTGCCGGCCGCCGGAGCACTGGGTCTCGCGGCCAAGGGGACGGTCGACGGATTCGACGAGATCCCGTCGAACCTGAAGACACCACCGCTCAGCCAGCGCACGACCATCCTGGACAACCAGGGCGGCCAGATCGCCACGGTCTACTCCCGTGACCGCACCGTGGTGCCGCTGACGAAGATCTCGCCGTTCATGCAGAAGGCGATCATCGCGATCGAGGACGCCCGCTTCTACGAGCACGGCGCGGTCGACCTCAAGGGCATCCTGCGCGCGATGAACCGCAACGTGCAGGCGGGCGGGACCGCGCAGGGCGCGTCGACCCTCACCCAGCAGTACGTGAAGAACGTCTTCGTCGAGGAGGCGGGCGACGACCCGGCCAAGGTCGCCGAGGCCACCCAGCAGACGATGGGCCGCAAGGTCCAGGAGCTGAAGTACGCGATCCAGGTCGAGGAAGAGCTCGGCAAGAAGAAGATCCTGGAGAACTACCTCAACATCACCTTCTTCGGGCAGCAGGCCTACGGCGTCGAGGCGGCCTCCCAGCGCTACTTCTCCAAGTCCGCGAAGGACCTGAAGCTGGAGGAGGCGGCGCTGCTGGCCGGCATCGTGCAGTCGCCCAGCCGCTACGACCCCGTCAACGACACGGAGGAGGCGACCAAGCGTCGCAACACCGTGCTCCAGCGGATGGCCGACGTCGGCGACATCTCGCAGCAGCAGGCCGACAAGGCCAAGGCGACCCCGATCAAGCTCAAGGTGAAGCGTCCCAAGAACGGCTGCATCACCGCCGTCAGCGGGTCCGGTTTCTTCTGCGACTACGTCCGCCAGATCGTCACGGGCGACCCGGCCTTCGGGAAGACCGCCAAGGACCGGGCCAAGCTCTGGTCCACCGGCGGCCTCACCATCAAGACGACGCTGAACCCGCGCTCCCAGGCCGCCTCCAACGAGGCCGCCACCTCCCGGGTCAACGAGACGGACAAGGTCGCCGCCTCGGTGGTCCAGGTCCAGCCCGGCACCGGCCAGATCCTGGCGATGGCCCAGTCCCGCCCGTACGGCCTGGACCAGTCCAAGCACCAGACCGTGCTGAACCTCTCCGTCGACCACAAGATGGGCGGCAGTTACGCCGGCTTCCAGGTCGGATCGACGTTCAAGCCGATCACCGCGGCGGCCGCGCTGGAGAAGGGCATCAGCCCGGCCCAGAGCTACGACACGCCGTCGAAGATCAGCCTGCCCGCCGACGCGTTCCTGACCTGCGAGGGCCGCCCCACGGACGACAAGCCGTGGAGCGTGGAGAACGAGACGGAGGAGGAGAAGGGGATGTTCGACATGACCAGCGCGCTGGGCAAGTCGATCAACACCTACTTCGCGAAGCTGGAGCAGCAGACCACCCTCTGCGACACCCTCGCCATGGCCAAGAAGGTCGGCTACAACCGCGGTGACAACAAGCCGCTGTGGGAGGTCGCCAACACCACGCTCGGCGGCCAGGAGTCCACGCCGCTGGCGATGGCCGCCGTCTACGCGACCTTCGCCAACCGGGGCACCTACTGCTCGCCGATCGCGATCCTCTCGGTGACCAAGCCGGACGGCAAGAAGATCGACGTGCCGAAGACGCAGTGCAACCGCGCCATGAGCGAGCACACGGCCGACACCATCAACCAGATGCTGAAGGGCGTCGTCGAGGACGGCACCGGTAAGTCGGCCGGCCTCAGCGACCGCGACAACGCGGGCAAGACCGGTACGACCGACGAGCGCAAGAACGCCTGGTTCGTCGGCTACACCCCGAACCTCTCCACCGCCGTCTGGGTCGGCAGCGACGGCTCGCACCAGATCCCGATGAGCGACATCGTCATCGGCGGGCAGTACTACGAGGACGTCTGCGGTGGCTGTCTGCCCGGCCCGATCTGGCGGACCGCGATGACCGGCTCCCTGGACGCCTCGCAGACCCCCGGCTTCAACCCGGTCGACGTGCCGCGGGCGAAGCAGAAGGAGGACAAGGGCAAGAAGGACCGGGACAGGGACAAGAACAAGCCGGGCGAGGGCGACGACCGCCCCGGCGACGACAGCCCGTTCCCCGGCATCAGCATCCCGCCGGACGGGCTCGGCGGCGGCCACGGCCGCGGGCAGAACGGTCCCTGACCGGATCTCCGCACACCGCACCGCATGACGAAGGGGGCGTCCCACCGGCCGGTGGGACGCCCCCTTCGTCGTACGGGCGGGAGATCATCCAACCGGTGCGACGCCCCTTCGCTGTACACGGGGGAGGTCATCCAACCGGGGTGGGACGCCCCCTCCCTCGTACGCGCGGGAGGTCATCCAACCGGTGCGACGCCCCCTTCGCTGTACGCGCGGGAGGTCAACCAACCGGTGCGACGCCCCCTCCCTCGTACGCGCGGACTCAGCCCGCCAGGCGCTTCTTCACGGCGGCGGCCACCCGGCCGCCCTCGGCCCGCCCCGCGACCTTCGGGCTCACGATCTTCATGACGGCGCCCATCGCGCGCGGCCCCTCGGCTCCGGCGGCCTGCGCCTCCTCGACGGCGGACGCCACGATCGCGGACAGCTCCTCGTCGCTCAGCTGCTGCGGGAGGTACGTGTCGAGCAGCGCGCCCTCCTTCTTCTCCCGCTCGGCCTGCTCGGTCCGGCCGCCCTGGGCGAAGGCCTCGGCCGCCTCGCGGCGCTTCTTCGCCTCCTTGGCGATCACCTTCTGCACCTCGTCGTCGGAGAGCTCGCGCGACGTCTTGCCGCCGACCTCCTCCTTGGTGATGGCGGTGAGCGTCAGCCGGAGCGTGGACGAGGTCAGCTCGTCGCGCGCCTTGATGGCCGCCGTGAGGTCTTCCTGCAGCTTGGACTTGAGCGTGGTCATGCAGTGATTGTGGCAGGTGCGGTGCGCCCGACGCCCTCCGGTTTTCCCGCGACGACACCCCGTCTGCGACGATGGGCGCATGCGCGCACGCTACGGAGTCCCCCTCACCATCACGGCGGTCACCGCCGCGGCCGGCGCCCTCGGCCTCGCCTACGCGGCCGGATTCGAGGCCCGCTCGTTCCGCCTCCGCCGGGTCGCCGTCCCCGTACTCCCGCCCGGGACACGCCCGTTGCGCGTGCTGCAGGTCTCCGACATCCACATGGTCAGCGGCCAGCGCAAGAAGCGCGCCTGGCTGCAGTCCCTGGCCGGACTGCGCCCCGACTTCGTCGTCAACACCGGCGACAACCTCTCGGACCCGGACGCGGTCCCGGAACTGCTGGACGCGCTGGGGCCGCTGATGGAGTTCCCCGGGGTGTACGTGTTCGGCTCCAACGACTACTACGGCCCGAAGCTGCGCAACCCCGCCCGCTACCTCGTCGAAAAGGCGGTCGGCAAGCACGGCCTCAACGGCAACGCCCCCGCCGTCGGCGTCGTCCACAACCCGTGGGAGCCCATGCGCGACGCCTTCGACGAGGCGGGCTGGCTCAACCTCTCCAACACCCGCGGCCGGCTCACGGTGGACGGCCTGGACCTCGCCTTCACCGGCCTCGACGACCCGCACATCAAACGCGACCGCTACGCCGAGGTGTCCGGCGGCCCCGAATCCGGCGCCGACCTCTCGATCGGCGTCGTCCACGCCCCGTACCTGCGCTCCCTCGACGCCTTCACCGCGGACGGTTACCCCCTGATCCTGGCCGGTCACACCCACGGCGGCCAGCTCTGCATCCCCTTCTACGGCGCCCTGGTCACCAACTGCGACCTCGACACCGACCGCGTCAAGGGCCTCTCCACCCACACGGCCGACGGCCACCGCGCCTACCTCCACGTCTCCGCCGGCTGCGGCACCAACCGCTACACCCCGGTCCGCTTCGCCTGCCCCCCCGAGGCCACCCTCCTCACCCTCACCGCCCGCGACGCCTGACCACCGCCCCTCGCCGCCCCACCACCACCCCACCGGCAAAAAGCGGATTTCGTCTCCGGGCGCGGGTGGGCTAAAGTAATCGATGTCGCCGGGAGACCAGCGACGATCGGGGTGTAGCGCAGCTTGGCAGCGCGCTTCGTTCGGGACGAAGAGGTCGTGGGTTCAAATCCCGCCACCCCGACAGCCAGTAAGACCAGGTCAGGGGCCTGATCCGAGACATCGGATCAGGCCCCTGAGTGGTTGCCGGGGTCGGCTTGAGAGCTGCTTGGAGCCCCTCTCGGAATCCGGCTCCCCGTTGGCTTCCGAAGCGGTTCAGCATTTCGATCATTCGGCGGGATGGCCCTCGTAGCGGGCCCCCGCACGCGTACGCTCTGGGCGTCCGACGCACCGTGCCGGGCGCACGAGGGGGCACCGTGGATCATCTGTTCACTGTCGACGGCCGGACGGCCACGCCGATATCGCGCACAGCGCTCGCCGCTGAGGGCCTGCTGGAGCGGCAGCACCTCCAGGAGTGGGTGATTGCCCGTCCTCAAGTGCTCGGGGAGTCCGTGCTCGTGATCACGGCGGAGTACGACCGGTGGGCCGACACCGACGGGGTGCCGGCCCGCGACCGGCTGGACGTGCTGGGGCTGGATGCGACCGGGCGCCTCGTCGTAGTCGAGCTGAAGCGAGGGACGGCCGACCGGGACGTGCACCTCCAGGCGATCACCTACGCCGCTCTGGTATCCCGCTTCGATCTCGACACCCTCGCCCAGGCGCACCGTGACTTCCTGTCGCGCAGGGGGCAGGAACTCGACATCCACGCATGCAGGCAGCGGCTGCTCGGCCACGTGGACGGAGAGTGGAGCCCGGAACTGCTCCAGCGGCCCCGGCAGGTGATCATCGCCGCGGACTTCCCCAAGCAGGTCACCCACTCCGTCGTCTGGCTGTCGGAAATGGGCATCGACATCGATCTCGTCCAGGTCGGTCTGTGGCGGGTTGAGGGCAGCCTCGTCGCGGGGTTCACCAAGGTCTATCCGACGCCGGAGGTCGAGGAGTTCACGCTCGCCCCGGCCCGGGTCGAAGGCGAGGCGGCGGCCAAGAAGCTGCAGGAACGCTCGCGTTCACGCAACGCCGTCCATGTGCTCATCGGTGCGGGGCTGCTGCCTGACGGGACCAGACTGCTGATGACACCGCGCCACGGCGTGACGGATGCGATTCGCACCGAGATCCGGTCATGGGTGGCGCAGGACCCGGCCCGAGGGGTCGCCACCTGGGCCAATGACACCGCCAAGCCACTGGTCTGGAAGGCTGACGGAAACTCCTACTCCCCCACGGGGCTCGCCAACCACATCTTCACGAGCGTGACCGGACGCAGCGTGGACGGCATACAGGGAACGACGTGGTGGGACGTGGACACCACCCAGGTGCCCGCCGACATCGACCCCGAGGCATGGGCCACGCTGGCAGGATCCGACCTCACCGCTCTGGCCAGGCAGCTCAGTGGCACCCGCAAGGACTGGACAGGGCTGCACGCTCTGCTGAGCGGAGTCCCGAGCGGACGGTGGTCCACCTACGGGGACCTGGCGGCGGTGGTCGGGAGCCACGCCGTCCCCATAGGCCAGCACCTCAGTACCTGCGACCGATGCCCCAACCCCTGGCGCGTCCTCACTGCCGCGGGGAAGGTCAGCCCCGGCTTCCGATGGCGTGATCCCTCGCGGACGGACAGTGCCCTGTCCGTCCTGGTCGGGGAAGGCGTGCGCTTCGACGGAGGCACCGCCGACCCGGCCCAGCGCCTGCGCGAGGACGAGCTCCGGCAGCTCCTCGACGGCTGAGAGAATGCCCCCTCCGACTCAGGGCAGGCCGGGCAGTGGCCTGATGACGTCCCTCCCATTCAGCCCCGGCTGTCCCTCTCGACGGCCTGCGTGCCAAAGTCGCTCGACAGACCGGCAAACGGATACGCCAAGGCAAGGAGAGCGGCACATGCACAACGGGGGACCACCGTGGACACTCACTGTGCCCACAGGAGGCGACACACTCCGGCAGGAGCGTCTCACCCGGGACCTGCACGACACCCTGCACGGTACGGACGGTCTCGTCGTCGGCTTCCATGATGCCGACGGGCCCACCGAACCGGGCCATAAGGGCGCCCCCGTGGGTGATGTCGCTCTCTGGGCCGCCACCACCGCCGCTGTCGCCCGTCCGGCGTCCCAGGTCCTGATCACCTTGATCAAGGAGTGGTGCGCGAAGGAGCGGCACCGCAAGGTCGTGGTCACCGTTGGAGACGACTCCATCAAGATCACCGGTCGTCCCGACGCCGCACAAGAGCGCATGGTCCGGGAGTTCCAGGCCAGGGTCGCCGGCGACGACGGCCCCGCGTCGGATGACGACGCGACGTGACCCGCTTCCACAAGCGCCGGGCCCTCCTGATCGGCAACGAGCACTACGACGACGGCCGCTTCTCTCCGCTGGCTTCCGTAAGGGCGGACGTATGGGGACTATCCCAGGTCCTGAAGCACCACAAGATCGGCAACTTCGTCTCCGTACAGACAGCATCGGATCTCGCCGCCGATGACATGCGAGCGGTCATTGGCGAGTTCCTTCAGGAGCGCGACGAGGACGAACTCGCCCTCGTGTACGTCTCCGGGCACGGGGTACGCAGCGTGCGTGACGGCGGCGAGTTCCACTTCGTCGCCAAGGACACCGACTACGACCGAGTGGCCGCGACCGGAGTCAGCGCCGGGTTCCTCAACGACGCGCTGGAGGAGTGCGTCGCACCGCAGAAGATCGTCATGATCGACTGCTGCCGCAGCGGCGGGTTCGCCGTAGGTCTTCGTACGTCGGACCGGCAACGTGACGGCTCCGTGGCCAAGTCCGGCGAGCGGCCCCCGCTGACGAGCAGGGGCGTGTATGTCCTGTCGTCCTCGCGGGCCGGGGAGGACTCGTACGCGGACGCGGGTGGCGGCGACGACGTGAAGCCGTCGGCGTTCACCGGTGAGGTCATCGAGGCGCTGCGCACGGGGAAGGTCAGCAAGGACAGCGGCAGCGCGGTGACGGTCAGCGACCTGTTCCACTATGTCAACCGGCGTATGCGTGCCCAGGACAGCGGGCGCCAGGTGCCGGTGCAATCCGCGCTCGCCGTCGACGACCGCATCGTCATCGCGGACAGCCCCTTCGGCCGGGCACCCCTCCTCGACCCTCTGGTTTCCCGGCCCCGGGCAGGGGCGGGAGAGACCGCACCGCCACCCGCCGTGAAGTCCGATCACGCACAACCCACGTGGCCCAACCTGCTGGACTACTACCGCGAGTGCGTCCTGGCCGAGAGCGCCGAGACACCTCTGATGGACGTGAGCCGTCAGGGCACGTCGTACGTATGCCTCAACGGAGCGGAGAAGTTCATCTCCGGCGACGTCGAGGACGACGGCTGCGTCTCGCTCCCCGAGGAGGCAGCCCCGCTGGTGGATTCGGCGGCGGAGGAGGACGCCGAGCTCTGGGCGGGCTACCCGGCCGTGGTCCTCACCGGGCCTCGTACCGGGAGTCCCTGGCGGCAGCCGAAATTCGCGCCCCTGCTGGTGCGCCGGGTCGAGATCGTCCAGGACGAGGGCGAGGTGCGGTTGAAGCCGTACGGGCCGGTCCAGCCACACCCGCAGTTGGCCCAGGACTGGCTGGGCGAGGACGAGGCCAACCAGCTCATCGACACGTTTCAGCCGTCCTGGCATCGAGGACAGCACGACCGTATGGCGGTGGAGGTGCGCAACCTCCTCACCCAGGAGTTCGAGCTGCCGTGCGTACAGGAGCTCCGTCCCGACCAGCTCGCCGACCACATCGACGTTCGCACACCCGGCCACGGGGCCCGCAACACCGCGGTCCTGTTCTCGGCACGCCCCCAGACGAACTTCACGAAGGGACTGCTCAACGACTTCGCCGACATCGCCAAACAGACCGGCCAGATCGGCAAGACCGCCCTCGGAGCGCTCGCGGCCGACCCCTCGCAGCGCGTCCGAAGCCTCGCCCACGCAGATCCCGAGCCGACGAGCCTCGTGACCCCGTTGCCCTGCAACGAGGCACAGAGCTCAGTCATCCGGTCCGCCATGACCCGTCGCCTCACCGTGGCCACGGGCCCGCCCGGCACCGGCAAGAGCCAGCTGGTCGCCAATCTCGTGGCGACGGCGATCGCGGCGGGTCAGACCGTGCTGGTCGCGTCCACCAACAACGATGCCGTGGACGAGGTATGGCGCCGATGCGACGAGCTGGTGCCCGGCAGCATCGTGCGCACCGGCTCGGCACGGAAGACCGGCAAGAGCAACGCGGAGCACGAGGCCGCCGCGCTCCACGCGCTGCGTACCGGCCCGGAGCCGTCCACCACCGTGGCTACGGCATCCATGGCGACGGTGCTGGCCACCGACCGTCTGGCAGAGGTACGAGGGCATATGGCCCATATCGCCGAGACCGAGCTGAGGCTCCGCCGGGCGGGCGAGGCCCGAGCCCACCACGCGGAACAGCTCGGGCTCACCGTCGGTGAACTCCAGGCGCTGCTCGGCGGGCCACCGCTGCCCAAGGATCTGGAGGACAGCGCGCGCCGCCGCTCCCGCGCGCGCTTCCTCGGTTCGTGGCGCCGATCCCGATTTCTGCGCAAGGCCGGCCTGGAGGGGTACGCCGGTGATCCCGTCACCGGCTGCCTCGCGCTCGCCGGCTTCGCCGCGGCCGAGGCGGAATGGCGCGACGGGCGCGAGCGCGCGGCCGCCGTTGACGACACAGCGCTCACGCGCGCCCTCCGCGATGCGGAGAGCGCCGTCCAGGATGCCTCGCACACGGTCCTCGCCACCAAGGTCCAAGCTGCCGCCTGGGCCGGACGCCGTCGCATCATGGAGCTGGTGACGGCTCGGGAGGGAATGCGCGGCGACTGGCCGCAGTTGGGAAGGGTCCTCGGCCGCTCGGGCACCTCGGCGAACGGACCCGCGGTGGCTGGATGGGCGGTCACCAGCCTCTCCGCCCGGCGTTTCCCTCCGGACCCGGCCCTGTTCGACCTCGTCGTCATCGACGAGGCAAGCCAGTGCGCCATCCCTCACGTCCTGCCCCTGCTGTTCCGCGCACGGCGTGCCCTCGTCATCGGCGACCCCATGCAGCTGACGCACATCACGAAGACCAGCTCACACCGTGAGGCCCTCATCCGGCGGGGGAACGGCCTGCGGTCCGACTGGCTGGAGAAGCATCACCTCGCCTACCGGCGCCACTCCGCCTTCCACGCAGCCGAACAGGCCGCAGGCGGCACGCTGCTTCTCGACGAGCACTTCCGCTGTCATCCGCATATCGCCCAGATCTCCAACGACTTCTTCTACGACGGTGGGCTGACCGTTCTCACCGACACCCGTGGCCGTCCGGGTCTGGCCACTCGCTCCGCTGTCATCTGGACAGATGTGGCCGGGCGGGCCGCCCGGCCCCTGTTCGGTGGCTCGTGGGTCAACGAGAACGAGATCCGCAAGGTGCACGACAGCGTCCGCTATCTGCTGGACGAGCTCCCGCCCGAGGCCACCGTCGGTGTCGTCACCCCCTTCACGGCACAGGCCGAAGCCCTGCGCAAGCGGCTGCGCCCGTACGACGAGGACCGTCTGCGCATCGGCACGGTGCACACCTTCCAGGGCGGTGAACGCGACGTCATGGTGTTCTCCCTCGTCGCCGGCGAAGGCATGCACCCCGGCTCCGTCGCATGGGTCGGTGAACAGCTGAACCTGTGGAACGTCGCCGTCACCCGCGCCCGCAGTCACCTCATCGTGGTGGGGGACAAGAAGCTCTGGCGAGAGCGGGGAGGCGTGGGGGCCGCGCTGCTCGAAGCCACGGAGCGGAACGGCCCGGACCTGGCAGACGGAGCCGAGGACGTGCTGCTCAAGCGCCTGTACCAGGCCCTCTCCCTCACGGAAGGAGCCACTGTCACGCTGAGTGAAACCGTTCACGGGCATCTCGTGGACGCCGTGGTGCGTGGCGTCGACGGAGCTGCCCCCCGACCCGTACTTCTCGACCGAGGAGTGGAGGAGAACGGCGACGCGGCACGCCACCTCCGGCTCATGCTGCACCGCCGGAATCTGCTGGGTGGTGGTGACGGTGAGGCCGAAGCGGCGCGTTGGCCGGCCTGGCGGCTGTACGACACCGACGATCAGCGAGGATGACCTTCTGCCCCCGCGGCGTCGACCCACTCCGTACGCTCCTGCTCCAGCGTGCCCGAGGCCGGCGCGGCGGTTGCCCTAGACGAGTTCCGGCCTCCCCGCACCGCCTGTCGGCCCCTCCACGTAGCCTCACGGCCATGGAGGATCCCGTTCTCGGCGCCCAGCCGAAATCCGGCGACGCGCCCTCGGCGCCCGACGCCGACGAGACGCGCCGCCGCCTCGACGCGTACACGTACCTCAGCGCGCCGGAGCGGCTGGAGTACCTGGCGATCATGCGGGTCTTCTGCGGCACGCTCCTGGCCGACCTGGCCGTCCCGGACGTGATGGCGAAGCTGCGCGAGGGCGGCGGCGCCGCCGCGGGGCTCGACGCCGATCCCCTCACCGCGCGACTGGAGCAACTGGTGAAGTGGGGGAACCTCCTGCGCGGCAGCCACACCGTGAAGGCGGCCAGCATCACGGAGTACCAGCGTTCGCGGGCCCGCTACCAGCTGTCGCGGCTGGGCGAGCGCATCCAGCGGGACGCCGACGGGGTGCTGGCCGAGGCCGACGCCGCCCGCGAGGTGAGCAACGAACTGCTGGCCCTGGTCGAGCGAGGGCTGCGGGAGCTGGTCGAGCTGGTCGCCGAGCCGGGCGGCATCGCCCCGCAGGACGGGCTGGAACGGATCAGCACGTTGTTCGTGCAGTTCACCGGGTTCGCGGACTCCGTCCGGGACTTCTACGCCTATCTCGGCCAGGTGCTCGCCCGGTACGACCTGGACGGCGGCGAGTACCAGGGCTTCAAGGAACTCCTCCTGGACTACGTCGAGGCGATCACGGAGGACGTGTCCTTCCGCGCCCCCCGCATCTCGGCAGCCCTGGACGTGCTCTGGCCCCGCCTCCCGGCTCTGCTGGAACAGCTCGACGCTCACGCGCGAGGGCTCGCCGGGCTGCCGACGCAGAGCGAGAGCAGTACGCAGACCCGTGTACAGCGCAGCCGGGGTCGCGAACTCGCGGACTGGGAGGGGCTGCGGGGCTGGTTCAGGGACACCGACGGACAGGGCAGCCAGGTCGACCAGCTGCGCGACGCCACCCTGCGGGCGCTTCAGTCGCTGCTGGCCAACGCCAAGCGGATGCTGCGCTCCGCCACCGGCGAGATGTCGCGGCGCCGGGACCTGCTGCGTCTGGCCCGATGGTTCGACCAGGCCGCGCCGCAGGACGCGCACGACATCGCCGTCGCCGCCTTCGGGCTGTACGGCGCCCGCCATCTGGGCGTACCGCCCGCCTCCGACGAGGTGGTGCCCGCCTACACCAGCTGGTGGACCGGCCCGGTGGTCACGGTGCCGGTCGCGCTGCGCGAGAGGGGCAGCCGTGCCCAGCGGGGGCGGACGGCATCGGTGGAGGACCATTCCGCGCAGAAGGAGCGGCTGCGGGAGGCGGCGCGTCAAGGAGCCGCGGAGAGAAGCGCCGCCGCGGACGAGCTGTGCAGCGCGTCCGGGCGTCTCGACGGCGTACGGCTCACTTCGGCGGCGCTCCGCCTGCTCCTGGAGCTGCTGGCCACGGCGCTCGGAAACGCCCGGCTCAGGCGGCGGTCCGCGGCGGACGGGCAGGCGGAGCGGGGCTTCGGGCTGGATGCGGCGTGGAGCGAGGACATCGATCTGGGCATCCGGTTCACGGTGCACCGTACGGCGGGAGCGCGCACGCTTCTGCGCTCGGTCGACGGGGATCTGCTGCTGGACGACCTGGAGCTGCTGGTCCACAGGACGGCCGTCTCGACGGACGGGGCGGAGCCGACCGGGAGCGAACCGCGTTCCGTGCAGTCGCGCGATGCGTCCGCCGGCGGCCTGGGAGAAGTGAGCGCGCCGTGACACTTCCCTCCGCCCACGACGTGGCTCTCGCCGCCGAACGCCGCACCGCAGCACGCCTGTTGCTGGCCCACCCGCTGATCACAGCGGACGGCCCGCACGCCGACCTCTTCCCGCTGGTCCGCCGGCACGCCGACTGGCTGGGCGGCCGGTTCCAGCAAGTGCTCGGCTACCGCCTTCTGGTCGACAGCTCCTACGCCCGGCTGTTCAAGGCCGGGCTCGGAGCCCGCTCGGGACACCGGCTCGTACGATCCACCGGCACGCCCTTCACCCCGCACACCTACGCCTGTCTGGCTCTGGCCCTGTCGGTGCTGGTCACCGCCCCGGAGCAGGTGCTGCTGTCTCAACTGGTCGCCGACATCCGGGCCGCGGCGGCCGATGCGGATGTCGAGCTGGAGGAGACCGGAAGGGCGGTCGGGAAGCGAACGCTGGTCGCGGCTCTGCGGCAGCTCGTCGAGTGGGGTGTTCTGATCGAGACCCACGGCCACGTGGGCGTCATCGCCCAGGAGGCCGGCGGGGAGGCGCTGATCACGGTCGACCGGGAGCTCGCCCGTGTCATCGTGGCCGGTCCGCTCGCCCAGTCGCGGAACGGTGCCGACCTGGTCCGGCGCGCGGCGGACCCGGGGTTCGGAGGACCGCGCACCTACGTGCGACGGATGCTCGTCGAGACCCCTGTCCTCCACCTCGATGAACTGACCGACGCCGAACGCGACTGGCTCCGCACCCGCCAGCGCCGGGAGGCTCAGGCGTTCCTCGAACTCCTGGGCCTGGAGACGGAAATCCGGGCCGAGGGAGTGGCCCTGGTCGATCCCGAAGAGGAACTGACCGATCTCCACCTGCCGGGCACGGGGACCGTCGCCCAGGCGGCGTTGCTCCTGGTGGAAAGACTGGTGGAGCGGCTCCGTCCGGCTGAACCCGGGCATCCCGCGACCGGGGGTGTCCTCGTCGTCGGGGTCGCCGTTCCGAACGGTGTGGTGGATGAGCTGCTGGGCGAACTGGTCGCCGAGTACGGGCAGCGCAGCAACTGGCAGCGCGGCTACCTCGACGACCCCGGCGCCCTGCGTGAAGCCGTGCTGGACCTGCTGTCCCGCATGCGCCTGATCGCCCCGGCCGGCCCGCTGCGATCCGAGGGAGCGGGGCTGCCGGAGGAGTACGCCGACGAGCTGCCGGAGGGGCGCCAGGTCACCGATGTCCGGGCGGCCCGGCCCGGTGGCGGCGAGGGCTGGGTCCTGCTCGCCGCAGCGGCCCGTTACGCCACCCAGGTCTCCGTGCCGACGACGGGCGGGCGGAACCCATCCACCGAGGCTCAGCAGGAGTTGCCGCTATGACCGCCGATGCTCGTGGTCTCGTTCCCCTTCCGCGTTCAGGTCACACACAGGCGGCGCGTACGCGTTTCCGTCTGCACCGGGCAGGTATCCAGAATGTCTGGCAGTACGACGAGCAGGAGTTCGCCTTCGGCGACGGGCGACTGCTGCTGCGCGGCAAGAACGGGGCGGGCAAGTCCAAGGCCCTGGAGATGCTGCTCCCGTATCTCCTGGACGGCGATTCCCGGGCGCTCGATGCCACCGGCACCGGGCGGACGACGCTCGCCTGGCTGATGCTGGACGGCTTCGAGCAGACCAACCGCCTCGGCTATCTGTGGGTGGAGTTCCGCGGGACGGACGAGGCCGGCGACCACCGGTGTCTGACACTCGGCGCCGCGATCCGTGCTTCGAAGTCGGCGCAGAAGGCGGTGCCGACGTTCTTCGTCACTCCGCTGCGTGTCGGCGAGGACCTGCACCTCGTCGAGGCGGGCAGACCTCTTCCCGTCGACCGGCTCAAGGAGATCGTCGGCTCCGGCAATACGACGGACCGAGCGGTCGAACACCGAGCCCGCGTGGCCCGGGACCTTTTCGGGATCACGGACGCGACGCGCTACCGCAACCTCACCCAGCTCCTGCACCGGCTGCGGCGGCCCACGGTCGGGGACCGCATCGAGCACGGCGGTCTGGCCGTCCTGCTGAGTGAGACCCTGCCCGGACTCGACGAGGATGTGGTCGAGAAGGTGGCACGCAACCTCCACGACCTGGACACCGTGCGGGCCGAACTGGGGCGCCTGGAACGTACCGACACGGCCTTGCGCACCTTCCTCGCCGACTACCGTCGCTACCTCGCCGGCGTCCTGCGCTCCGCAGCCCGGGACGTGGGCCGGGAGCTGGACACTCTCGCCGAGCGCCGCCGGAACGCCGGGGACGCCGCGCAGCACACGAGCGTGCTGAAGGAGCGCGAGAAGGAATCGGAGGAGGGGCTGAGGAGACTCCGCGAGGAGGAGGAGTCCGCCCGGACGGAACTCGCCGCTCTGCACGACAGCCACGCCTACCGCAGCCTGCGCGAGCTGTCGGAGCGCCGCAGCACCGTGGAAGCCCTGCGCACCGCGGCCACGACTGCCTTCGCCGCGGTGCGCGGGGCGCACGAGGCGGAGGAGAGCGCGGCCGAACGGCTGGACGAGGGTGTCGAGGAGCTGGGAACCCGGCTCACCGAACTGGCCACGGAGCACCGGGAACTCCTGGTCCAGGCGGAGCGGGCGGCGCTTCCCGCCGCGCATCTCGGCGAGGTGGCCGCTCTGCCGCACACCGTCCGTTCCTCGTCGACACGGACGGAGCTGACCAGCCCGGACGGGGAACCGCAGACCGTACGGCACCGACCGGTGGTGCGGGTGGACCTTGCGACGACAGAGGCCGGGCTGCGGTCCTGGCAGGAGCAGCTGGCGGCCGCCGAGGCCGTCGTACGGAATCGGCAGCGGACGGTCCAGGACGTGGCCCGTCACTTCGCGCGGGCCGAGGAGGCGCGAGCCAGTGCGGAACGAGCCGACCAGGAGCGGGAACGGCTGGAGGGCGAAGCGGAAGAGTCCGCCGACCGCCTCGAAGCCAGCAGTCAAAAGGTCGCCGACGAGAGCCGGGCATACGCCGCCGAGGTGGCCGTATGGGTCCGTGAGACGCGGACCGCAGCCGGGCCCGAGTGCCCACCGCTGGATGCCGTCCTCGCGGAAACGGCGTGCGCGGAGGACTCCGACGCATCGTTCTCCTCCCGCACCCTCCCGGCCGGCGTCGACACCCACGCTCAGCAGGCAGCGCACCTGGCTCTTGAGCCGTACGCGGACGTTCTCACCCGGCATCGCGACACCCTGGCGGTCCGCGTCGGCCGGCTCGGTGAGGAGAGGGACCGCCTGACGGAAGAGCGGCGGGCGTGGGAGCGCCGCACGGACCCGGAGCCTCCGGCCCCGTACCACCGAAGCACGGTGCGAGATCCGGCCACCGGGGCACCGTTCTACCGGTTGGTGGACTTCGCCGAGCACCTGACCGCCGCTCACCGGGCACGTCTGGAGGCGGCACTGGAGGCGAGTGGCATTCTCGACGCGTGGGTCAGCAGGGGCGGCGCCCTTCTCGACCCGCTCTCCGGGGACGCCCTTCTCGACGTGGTTCCGGCCCACGGCCCGCTTCCCGTGGCGCAGACGCTCGCCTCGGCCTTGCGCCCAGTTGCGCAGCCGGAGAGCGGCATCACGGCCGAGCAGGTGGAAAACCTGCTGTCGGCCATCGTGCTCGCACCGGTGCCGAGGACGGCGGACGGCGGGACGGCGACCGCGAGTACGGTCCACTTCGACGGTAGCTGGCGGCTGGGAGCCCTCCGAGGGCGGCACGGGAAGAGCGCCGCGCAGTACGTGGGCGCAGCGGTGCGGGCCGAGACGCGGCGCCGGGCACTGGCCGACGTGGAAGACCGGCTCGGCCGGACGACACGGCAGCTGGCCGAAGTCCGTAGCGAGCTCGCCACAGCCGATTCCCGGCGACGGGCCCTCGCTCAGGCGGAACGCGGCTTCCCTCGGGCACGACGGCTCTCCGACGCCTGGAACACCCATGCTTCGGAGGAGAGGGCGGCGCGGGCGCTGTCCGCCAAGGCGGGCGAGGCGGCACGGGAGGCGGAAGAGGCCCGCGCCCTGGCCGTTTCGACGCGCTCCGAGGCAGACGCCACGGCGACCGCCCATGACCTGCCCACCGACACCGTCGCGCTGGACCGCGTACACACCGCCCTGGCCTCGCTGCTCACCGGCGCCGGCCACCTGCGCAGGGCGGTCAACGGTACGGTCGCCCGGCTCGGCGGAAGCCTGGCGGACGACCGGCGGTACGCGAAGGCCCGCGAAAAGCGGAGGGAGGCGGAAGAGGGCTACCGGCTCCACCACCGGCACCTGCTCACAGCTCAGCAGGATCTGCGGGCCAGGGAGGCAGCCGTCGGTTCGTCCGAGGAGAAGATCCTCGCCGACGAACAGGCGGCCAAGGACCGCATCGCCCATGCCATGCAGGCCATGCCGTCGCGGGAGCACGGCCACAACGAGCTGCGCGACCAGCGTGTGCGGGCGGAGGAGAACGAGGAGCGCCTGCGCAGGGAACTGGCGGGCCAGGAAACAGCGGTGATCGAGACCGGCCGCGCACTGCGCGGAGCCCTCAACCGCCCGGAAGTCGTCATCGGAGCGGGTCTGGATCGTACGTCTCTCCCCCATCAGGTACAGGACGACCCGGGCTCCAACGCGCGCGACCGCCTGCGCGCACTGCGAGCACTGGCGGAAGCGGTGGATCGGAATCTCGGCCGTCACCGGGAAGAGGTCTCCGACAGCCTTCTCCTCAAACGGCACACAGCCCTGCGTGATCAACTGGCGGGCGGTTACGATGCTCAGCTCGACGAACACGACGGCATCAAGGTGTGCCGCCTGCTCGACGACCACGGTTCGCACGACGTCGCGGTCGTGGGTGAGCGGATCGCCGTGGAGGCCGCCGAGGCGCGAGGACGGCTCACCGAACGCGAGAGCGACGTGTTCCAGCGCTTTCTGACCGGCGAACTCGGAGACCATCTCTCCACTCAGGTGATCACGGCGGCCCATCTGGTCGCCGAACTCAACGCCACGCTGAAGACCGTACGGACCTCGCACGGTCTCGGCGTGGAGCTCCTCTGGAAACTCAACGATGACGCCGAGGCCGACGTGCGGGTGGCCGTCGAACTGCTGCGCAGCCCGTCGAGCCTCCGGACGCGCGAACAGACCGAGCAACTCCGCGACGTCCTGCAACGCCGCATCGAGGACGCCCGCCGCGCCGACCCGTCCGCCGGATACACCGCCCACCTACGCACCGCGCTGGACTACCGCTCCTGGTTCACCTTCCACACCTTCGTCGTCGAGGACGCCGCCCCCGGGCGCAGAAGGAAGCTGACCGGCCGCACCGGTCTGAGCCAGGGAGAGCAGCGCGTGCTCTCCTACCTCGTGCTGTTCGCCGCCGCTGCCGCCCACTTCACCAGCCTCGCCGACTCGGCCCCGCACGCCCCCCGGCTGATCCTCCTGGACGACGCCTTCGCCAAGGTCGACGAACCCACTCATGGGCGGCTGGGCCGCATCCTGGTCGATCTGGACCTCGACTTCGTCCTCACGAGCGAACGCCTGATGGGCAATTGGCCCGAGGTGCCCTCCCTGCACATCTACGAGTGCCTGCGCGACCCTCACGTACGCGGAGTGGCCACGTTGCACTACACGTGGAACGGCCGCCACCGGCGGCTGGCGTCGGTATGAGCGTCCTTCCGCCCGCCACGCGCGACTGGCTGGCGGGTCCCGGACTCGTCCGGCTCTGGAGCGCGACACGTAAACGCCTGGAGAGCAACGGGGTGCGGCCCACCGGCTCCCTCCGGCTGGCGGTGGTGAGTTCCCGGGAGCGGAACGATCTGTCGCTCCTGCTGGGCAAGGCCGTCACCGGTACAGCGGTGACGGTGACACTCGACGTGCTCGACGAACGCCTGCGGACCTCGGCCGCGGGGCTCGGGCTCAGGCAGGTTCTGGAGGAGCTCGGCCCTCCACTCGTCAACCGGCGGGCGGCCCGGGAGGAGAGCGCGGCAGAGCGTCAGCGTGTCTGGGCCGCGCTCGCCTCGTCCCTCGACGCGTCGCCACTGGCCGGGTTGGGGTGGGTGGAGCAGTGGTCGGACGGGTTGCGCCGCACAGGCGTCCCGAAGGGTGTGGCACCGGAAACGGCCGTACGCACGCTTCAGCAGGCCGTCCAGGTGCTCGGCATGCTGCTCGACTCACACCGTAGGGACACACGGGGCCGCGGTGAGCTGGCCGCGTCGGTGACCGGCTCCGCCCATGGGCTGGACGACGGCACCTGGCTCGCCCGCCTCGTCCAGCGCGGCATCGCCCTGGCCCACGACATGGATCCTCCCGGTGACGCGGCCGGCCGACGGGCACTGTGGCGGCTGGTCGCGGTCACCCCCGACGAGGTCTCCAGCACGGTGCTGACGTACGGCCTCCGGCCTCTCGGCGAGGACTGGCGCGCGAGGGCACTGCGGGAACGGACCGATCACCATGCGGAGACCCACCTGACGTCCCGCGACCTGCGTGACGTACGACTTCACCTGCCGGCCGGCTCCGTCGTCCATATCTGTGAGAACCCACGCGTGGTGGAGGCCGCAGCGGACGCGGGCTGTTCGCGCGCCCTGGTCTGCACCTCCGGCAGCGCCGCGACGGTGGTCCTCGACCTGCTCGACGCCCTCGTCTCCAGCGGCTGCCGCTTCGCCTACCACGGCGACTTCGACTGGCCGGGCATCGCTCTGGCGAACCGGATCATGCGCCGTTACGAAGCCCGGCCGTGGCGCATGAACGCCGAGGATTACGAGCGCCTGGCCATGCGCAGCCAGGCCGAGGGAATCCCGCCGCTGCCGCTGGTGGGCGACCCCGTCAGCGCCGAGTGGGACATGGACCTCGCCCCGGCCATGGCCGCTCTCGGGCTGGCGCTCCATGAGGAGGCGACGCTTGACCTGTTGGTGAACGATCTGGGGACCTCGTAGCGGGACGCCGTTTCCGGAGCGGTTGCCCAGCGCTTGGCGCGGTGTACTGCGGGTCACTCATGCCAACGGTTTGATCACGGATCCATTCGGGATTCCCTGACGGGCGCCGTCCGAATTCACAGGGCCGCCACAGGAGCATCGCTCCAGCGCCACCTCCGCCGGTGTGTGGGCGCCCTTTATGGGGGCCGTGTCACGGATATTCGTACTATTCCGCGGCCGAGGGGGAGCGTGGGGCAGGGCGTCGCGCGGAGTTGCCCGGGATGCCGGATCAGTGGTTGCATCACGCCCGGTCGAGGCGGGAAAGCCCCTGCTCCGCACCGCGACAGGCCATGGCCGCGCCTGTGACCTCGACCATGCGAACGTGGCAGGGCAAGAGACCGAGAACGGCAACCGTCCCCAGCGGAAGGCGGTGTGCGCCGGTCAGAAGGGAGCAACGTGAGTTGCTCGCACGCCGCAGGATGCCCCCTTTTCCCTTATCTCAGGGAGAGTCTGCAAGGGTGGCGCGATTATTACTGCGACAGCGCGGATCAATGGCACGGCTGTGCGCGTTACCGGATGTCGCTCACGGGCGAACGTGTGCCGATCAGTCTGCTGCCCAATGGAGCCCAGGCGCGCCATCTGGAGAGCACGGAAGCGGATGAGGGAGCGGGCGCCGGTGTCGCCGCCGTAGCGCGGCAGCCGTATCCGAGGAGCCCGCAGGGGCAGCAGCCGGCACAGCAGACGCCTCAGGCACAGCCGGAGCCGTACGGGGGTCGGCAGTACGGAGGTCAGCCGTACCGGGACCCGTACGGGGGCCAGCCGTACGGGGACCCGTCAGACGCGGGTCAGTCGTACGGGGCCGCCGCGGAGTCGCGTCGCGGGGCGCCGCAGTCCCGCCGGGCCTCCCGGCCGAAGCGGGGCTGGTGGGCCCGGCTCACCGCGTGGATGGGAAGGCCCGCATGAGTGGCTACTGGCCCTGGTGGGCGGGAGCCGTCGGGCTCGCGCTGGTGACGGTCGCGTACACGCTCACCACGGACCGTTCGTTCGGAGTGTCGTCCGCGTGGGACCGGGTGCTGCACTGGCGCAGGGAGCGCCGACTGGAGCGGCTGGACGAGGAGTTCGCCGACGAGCAGGCGCTCACCGCGGCGCTCGCGGCGGCGACGGCCGAGCACTTCGGCGCCGGTCCGGCGGGCGCGCCCGGGGCAGTGCCGCCTCCGCCCGTGGCGGGGCCTACGGGGCGTCAGGACTCCGCCGCGCCGAACCGGACCCCCGCGCCGCTGTTCGCCCAGGCCGCCCTGCTGGTGTCGATCTTCGTCGGCGGTCTGATCGCCGCGCTGACCACGGGCCGGTTCCATGCGCGGCTCGACATGGGCCCCGGCTTCCGGGACGTGGTGACCGGGAATCCGTTCGTCATGACCGTCGTCCTCTTCGTCGGAGGCGTGCTGGTCGGCTTCGGTACGCGGCTGGCCGGCGGGTGCAGTTCGGGCCACGGGCTCAACGGCTGCGGCCGTCTTCAGCCGGTCAGCCTGGTCGCGACCGCCGTGTTCTTCGGAACCGCCGTCGCCGTCTCGTTCCTGCTGTGGAAGGTGATCTGATGCGCACGAGGGGCACGGTTCTGCTGGCCAGCGTCATCACCGGTCTGGCGTTCGGCTACACCGTCTTCAGGATCGGCTTCGGCGACTACGCCGAACTGAACCGCATGTTCACCTTCCAGGACCTGCGCATGTTCTTCTCCTTCGCGGGCGCGGTCGGCATTCTCGTGGTCGCGTTCGCGCTGATACGGCCCTCGCGCGTCCGGACCCGCGTCCACGCGGGCGTCGTGCCCGGCGCGGTGCTGTTCGGCACGGGCTGGGCGCTCTCCGGCGGTTGCCCGGCGATCCCGCTCGTCCAATTGGCCGGCGGGTACCTGCCCGCGCTGATCACCATCGCCGGGGTCATGGTCGGCATGCGGCTGTGCCGCTGGGCCAACGGACGCCACTTCCAGGTGGACAGCGGTTCCTGCGGTCTGTAGATCCTGGCCCGGCCGTCCGGTGAGGCACGCCGGGCCCACGTCCCCTGGCTTCCCACCTCGCCGTCGCCGTCGTCGTGGCCCGTCGCCGTCACCCGTCGCCGTGGTCCGGAACCCTTGGGTCCGGACCACGGCGACGGTGCGTACGCGTGCTTCTCCGGCGCAGCCGTACCCCGGTCGGGCCGGGCGTCGCGCTCAGAAGAGCATCGCCAGGAGATCCGCGAAGAGTTCGTCCTCGTCGGCCTCCAGACCGCGCTTGGTGAACCACGTGCACATGTTGTGACAGTCTCGCATGAGGAAGTCCATGCCCTGCGGATTGCCGACGATGTCGACCACCTGGGGCAGGTCGATCATCACGAGCCGGTCGCCCTGCGCCAGCACGTTGTACGGGGAGAGGTCGCCGTGGGCGAGGCCCGCGCGGGCCAGTTCACGCATGCCGTCGCGGAGCTGGTCGAAGTAGGACGCGAGCAGGGCGCGCTCGGGGCGGACCTGGGCGAGCCTCGGGGCCGCGCCGCCCTCTCCGTCGTCGATGAACTCCATCAACAGCTCGGTGCCGTCCACCTGTACGGGGTACGGAACCGGAACGCCCGCCTGCCAGAGCCGGCAGAGGGCCTCCCACTCCGCGTAGGCCCACTGCGCGGCCGCCACGCTCCTGCCGTGCGCGGTCTTCTTCGCCAGGGCACGGCTGTCACGGCTGTTCTGCGTACGGCGGCCCTCGACGTACGACGCGCTGCGGTGGAAGGAGCGGTGCTCCTCGGTCCGGTAGCGCTTGGCCGCCAGCAGGGAGTGGCGCGCGGGGTTGTCGCCGATCCGGTCCACGGCGCGTTCGAGCAGGAAGACGTCGGCTTCCTTGCCGGTCTTGAGGATGCCCAGTTCCGTGTCGATCGCGGCCTGTTCGGTCACGACCCAGTCGGGGCGGGGCTCCGGGCCGCGTGATCCGCGTTCCACGTCGAGCCAGGTCGACCAGCGCTGATCGGCGCCGAGCTGTTCCTGGACCGCGTCGAACCGGAAGACGAAGGCGTCGTCGGAGAGGGGCTGGTCAGTGGGGGTGTTGCGGAAGGTACGGGTGACGTCGGAAGACATCTGATGTGCTCCTGGAGAAAGAAGAGGGACGGGTGCGGACATGCCGCAGCACAGTGACGACCATCTGTCAGCCCTCCTCGGGTCCAGGCAGCACGGACTGCTGCACAACGCGCCCCACCTTGCGTGCCCCCTCGGATTCACGCAACCGAATTAACCGGTCCCCGCTTCGGGAACAGTGCGTCCCGTCCGCACGGTTGCACCTACGGGGGAAGGGGACGACGGGGGAAGCGGAGAGACGCGGAAGCGGCCGGACGGCGGGTGAGTGACCGACGCCGGGGCCGCTTCGCGTGCGTGGGGCGGAGAGCGCCGAGCGGCCGGCCCCGCCCCTCTGACGACGCCCCGTCCCCGGCCCGTACCACGACCGCACGACGCGCACTCCCTCAGGAGGACTGCAACATGACCGACCGTCCCTTGACTCTCATGGCCGTGCACGCCCACCCGGACGACGAGGCCACCGGAACCGGCGGGGTCCTCGCGCGGTACGCGGCCGAGGGCATCCGCACCGTTCTCGTGACCTGTACCGACGGCGGATGCGGTGACGGACCCGGAGGCACCAAGCCCGGTGATCCCGGGCACGATCCGGCGGCCGTCGCGGCGATGCGCCGCGAGGAGCTCCGGGCGAGCTGCGACGCCCTGAAGATCAGCGATCTGGAAATGCTGGACTACGCCGACTCGGGAATGATCGGCTGGCCCAGCAACGAGGCCCCGGGGTCCTTCTGGCAGACCCCCGTGGAGGAGGGTGCCGCCCGGCTGGCGGAGCTGATGCTCCGCTACCGGCCCGATGTCGTCGTCACCTACGACGAGAACGGTTTCTACGGCCACCCCGACCACATCCAGGCCCACCGGATCACCATGGCCGCGCTGGAGCTGACCGGTCTGACGCCGAAGGTCTACTGGACGACGATGCCCCGTTCGGTGATGCAGCGCTTCGGCGAGACGATGCGCGAGTTCGACGAGAACGCCCCCGAGCCGAGTCCCGAAGAGGCCGCCGCCATGGCGGAGATCGGGCTTCCCGACGACGAGATCACCACCTGGGTGGACGCCACCCCGTTCAGCGGGCAGAAGTTCGACGCGCTCGCCGCCCACGCCAGCCAGGGCGAGAACATCTTCTTCCTCAAGATGGGCAAGGAGCGGTTCGGTGAGCTGATGGGCGTGGAGACCTTCCTGCGGGTCAGGGACACCACCGGCGCCCCTGTTCCCGAGAACGATCTCTTCGCCGGGCTTCGCTGACCGCCCGCTGGCCCGATCTCCCTGGCCCCGCCGGATGGCCCGGTCTCGATGGAGGCCCGGACTCCCGGACCGCCTGCATGGCCCGGACCGCCCGGACCGCCCGCGCCTCCGGCGGGCCGGGGCTGGTTCGGGCGGCCGGGCCGGGGCCGGGGCCGGTGGCTTCGGCGAGCCGGCCCTGCCCGTTCCGGTGGCCCTTACGCAGCCCTGGTCAGCTTCGTCCGGTCTGCCCCTGGGCCCCGCACCACCACGGGCTCCGGGGCATCGGTGGCGCGAGCGCCGGCCGTCGCCGTGCCGGTCCCGTCCGGGGCGAGGGCCGTGCCGTGCTCCTCCTCGCGTCGCCACAGCAGCAGGGCGCCCCCCGCCCCCGTCGCCGCGAGGACCGCGAGGACGGACCAGGTGAGGGTGAAGCCCCCGACCGTACCGAGCCATCCCGCGATCGGGTACGTGATCAGCCAGGCCAGGTGGGACAGGGAGAACTGCGCCGCGAACACCTCGGGTATCGCGTCACGCCCGGCGGAGGCGCGCAGGACCGTGCCGGTCGGGGTGATGACCAGCGCCATGCCCACTCCGATGACGGCCCAGACGGCCGCGGTGCCCACCCAGGTGGTGAGACCGGCCGCGACTATGGTGACCGCCCCCGCCGTACCTCCCACGAGGGCGCCCGCACCGGTCAGCATGACGCTGCGGGCCGCGACGCGGTCGAGCACACGGGGCAGGACGAGGGCGGCCAGGAGCGTTCCCGTTCCGGAGGCGGCGAGCATCCGGGCGACATCCGCCTGCGAGCCGCCCAATGCGTCCCGCACGTAGTTGACGGTGCTGACGACGACGATCGAGCCGGCCGCCGCCACCGCCAGGTTGAGCGCCATGACCCCGCGCAGCCGGGGCGTGGTGACGAACGTCCTGATCCCTCCCGCCACCTTGTCCCACGTCCTGGTGTGCGCGCCCGCTCGGGCGTCCGGGATGCGCGTCGACAGGACGAGCAGGGCGGAGAGGACGAACCCCGCCGAGGTGCCGAGGAAGAGCCGGTCGAAGGACATGAACGTCAGCGCGACGGCGGCCAGCACGGGGCTGAGCAGGCTCTCCATGGTCGATGCGACCTGGGAGGCGGACAGCGCGCGCGTGTAGGCGGCCTCGTCGGTGACGATGTCCGGGATGACGGCCTGGAACGTCGGTGTGAAGGCGGCGGACGCGGCCTGAAGCAGACCGATCAGTACGTAGACCTGCCAGACCTCGGTCACCAGCGGCAGCGCGAGCGCCACCGCGCCCCGGATGAGGTCGAGGACCACGAGGAGTGCTCTTCTGGGAAGCCGGTCGATGTACGCGGCGGCCAGCGGCGCGATCACGACGTACATGACCATCTTGATGGTCAGGGCGGTACCGAGGACCATTCCGGCGCGGGGGCCGGCGAGTTCATACGCCAGCAGCCCGAGGGCAACGGTGGTCAGTCCCGTACCGAACAGGGCGATCACTTGGGCACCGAACAGGTGCCGGTAGTCGCGGACGGCGAACAATCGCATGACGGGTTCCTTCCGGATCCATGCGGCGGGCGCGGCCCCTCGGGCGGAGCCCGCGCCCCGCGTGTACAGACGGGGATGTCTTCTCTACGCACCGGCCTCGCCTCCCGAGGTGAGTCCGGCCAGGAGGTTGAAGGCGCCGGTGAGAACGTTGAGCGCGACGACTCCGACGACATCGGCTATCGCGCGGTCGCTGTATCCGTGCGCCCGCAGCGTGGTGATCTGTTCGTCGGTGACCGACGCGGGCTCGCGGTGGACCTGGAGGGCGAGGGCGATGATCGCCGCGATGGCGGGATCGTCCGACGTGCCGTGTCGGGCACGCCCGATCTCGTCCTCGCTCACGCCCAGGCCGCGTGCGGCACTGACGTGCGCGTCAAGACAGAGCCCGCAGCCCTGCCGGGTCTGGACCGCGATCGAGATCCGTTCGCTGATCCGCCGGTCGAGCTTCGCGCGTCCCATGGCGCGGCTGAGCTGGAGGTAGCCGCCCAGGACGGCCGGTGAGTGCGCCATCGTCGCGACCATGTCGCCGGTCCGGCCGTGCCGGGAGACGAGATCGGCCAGCAGTTCGCGCGAGGTGCCCACCGCCGTTTCGGGCGTGAGTCGGGTCAGACGGGGCATGTCCCTTCTCCTTCCGCGACGTGTGTGGTGAGTGGGTGGGGTGCGGCGTGTGCGGTGTGCGGTGTGCGGTGAGGGAGTGGTGAGTGGCGGCTTCGGGTGGCGGGTGGCTTCGAGTGGCGGAGGAGATCAGTGGTGGGCGTGGGTGGCCTGGTGTCCGGCGTGGTGGGCTCCGTGGTGACCCTCGTGGTGCGTGCCCTGCTGCCCGCCGTCGTGACCTCCGTGGTGACCCTCGTGGTGCTCGGCGTGCTCGGCGGTCTCGTCCTGCGTGGCCTCTGCCGGGTCTCCGCCGTCGCCGGCTGCCGCTGCGACCGTGCGTACCGTGAACTCGGCCGTCCGTACGACGCCGTCGTGCTGGAAGTCCAGGAACAGCCGGTACGTGCCCGCCGTCGGCGCCACCGCCATGAACGTGATCTCCGGGCCGGGCGCGGTGACCCCGTCGCCGGGGGCGCCCTCCGGGTGCACATGGAGGTACCCGAGGTCGCCCACCCGCAGCGCCACCAGGTGCCCGTACGCCGCCAGGTACGGCTGGAGGTCCGTCACGGGGACGCCGTCCCTGCTCACCGTGAGCGTCAGCTCGCTCGCCTCGCCGGGCAGGAGTTCCCCGTCCAGCGCGACGCCGTACTCACCGATCCGCGCGGTCCCCGTGGCCTCCGGCAGCGGGCGCGGCTCGTAGAGACCGGCCACCGACGCGTCGGCGCCCAGGGTCAGGGTGCCGGTGTGAGCCGCGGGGTGGATGTCGGTGAAGAACCGCCAGTCCCCCGGCTCCAGGTCCAGCTCGGTGCTCCAGGTGCCCTGCGCGTCCCGCACCGGGTGCACGTGCTGGAAGCCTGCCGTGTCCCGCCGCACGGCTATGAAGTGCAGCTCCTTCTCGTGCTCGGGCACGAACGCGGTCACCGGCCGGCCGTCGGGGCCCGTCACCCGGAAGGTGACCGTCCGCCGGCCTGCGGCGAACACCGTCGAGTCGAGCTCCAGGGTGTAGCCGCTCTGCGAGACCGACAGCCCACCGGGCTGCGCCCCGCCGTGACCGGCATGGCTGGCGTGACCGGTGTGACCGGCGTGTGCGCCGTGGCCCGCGTGCGACGCGTAGTGAGTGTGGCTGTCGTGTCCGATGTGGTTCGTCATGGCATCTCCCTGGCTGCGGTGCCTCCGACGTCGTCCGGTCCGGGCGACACTCAGGACCATATACCCCTGGGGGGTATATGGCGAGCGGTCGAGGACGGAATCTCGCGGAGATCGTGAACTTCCCGGACCAGCCGTGCAGCGGCGTCCGGTCAGTCGCGTCGGATGTGTCTCAACTCGACATGGCGACGGGTGAGAGGCAGCGAGGCCAGCGCTGCGGTGACCAGGACGGCAACGGTGCAGGCCACGAGGAGCGGCAGGCCCTCGCCGTCCCAGTAGACGGTGCCGCCGCCGGTGATCAGATAGCTGGACTCCGCGAGACGGCCGGCCACCAGGGCCCCGACCAGGCCGACCGCGAGCGGGAGCAGCACCTGGACGCATTGGGCCGCGCGGATCGTGCGGGGCCGGGCGCCGAGAAGGTGCAGCGCGGCGATCTTGCCTCGCCGCTCCATCGCCCGGTCTGCGGCGGACACGACGAAGGCGGCGACCCCGATGAACAGCCCGAGAATCATCCCGGCCGCAAGCAGGCTTTTGACCACGGCGATCTGCTGAAGGCCCTCCACATTGATGCCCACCGGCTCGACACTTGCCGTCGGGGCGATGGCACCGATGCCGTCGAGCACCGTACGAACGGTGCTCGGCGCGGAGTCCGACAGCAGGACGAGCTGTCCGTCCACCGGCCATGTCCCGGCGGGAAGCAGCGAGGGCGGGATGACGACGTTCGCCCCGAGGAAGACCGAAGGCTGCCACGCCCGGATGTGAACGGCGCTCCGAGGAATGGCGACCCGGAACTTCTCCGTACTCTTCCCGTCAGCCGTACGCAGAACAAAGGTGTAGGTATGCCCGGGACGGATATCCGCATCCTCGGCGAACTCCGAGTCGACGAGACGCTGGGCTCTGCCATCCGCACAGCCCCGGGGAGGCTGCGCGGTGAACCCGGCCAACTGCGCACAATCGGCGACCACGGCCGTGATCCCGGATCCGGTGGACTCGCCGTTCGCGATCCCGGAGTTCATCTCGACGACGTCCGCGCGCACACCCTCTGTCCGGCGCATACGGACGCGCTGTTCCGCGTTCGCTTGGGCGAGCGGGACGGCGTACTCCTGGGTCGAGGACACCGGCTTGCTGATGTGGGCCAGTTCCACAAGAACGCCCTGGGCGAGCGACGCGGCGTACACGAGGAGGACCAGCCCGGTGACCACGCGCAGCGAGGCACCGGGCTCGACCTCGTTGCGGCGCATGGCGAGGGTGAGGGAGAGCGATTGCGTGGAGCCGGCCAGCCGTTTCGCGAGCCAGGCGGTGACCGGGGCGAGCGCGAGAACGAGGCCGGCCCCGGTCAGCAGCACCCCGACGGGAACGAGCAACGCGTTGGCCGGCCCTCCCGAAAGGTTCCGTCCGAGGGCTCCGAGGGCGCAGTACCCGCTGATGAGCCCGAGTCCGGGCACGAGCAGCAGGAGTCCGTACTTCCGTGGAGAACGGGGCGGCGCACCCCGCCGGACCTGGAGGGGGCGCAGCGCCGCTTCGCGGGCCCGATGGCGTCCGACGAGCCAGGCGAGGACGGGGCAGACGAGAAGGCAGACGGTGAGTACGGTGCTGGACGGGCGGCCGTCGGGCGCGTACCACTGGAGCCCTGGCAGACCGACCTCGGCAAGTGCCTCGTTGGCGAGGGTGTACACACCGGTGCCGAGGAGCGCGCCGAGGGACGCGGCGGCCACCGTCTCCACGGCGTCGACGCGCATGGCTCCCTTCACGCTCAGCCCGAGCAGGCGCAGCGCCGCGAGCCGCCGCGCCCTGGACTCGGCGGAGAGCCGTGCACACACGGACAGGAACACGGCCAGCGGCAACAGGACCAAGCAGACCAGGGCGAACCGCAGGATGTCGAGCGTCGATTCGTCCACGACGTGAGTCGGTGCCCAGCGCTCACCGAAACCGGCGAACGGGCGTGCCTCATTGGGCAATTGGCTCTGCGTGCGACCGATATAGGCGTACAGCTCATCGGGGCCTGTGAGCCCTTCGGGCCGGATCGTTCCCGTGATGCGGCCGGGGAGCAGCCCGGCAAGTCCCGGCTGCTCGATGAGCGTCTCGCGCAAGTGCGGGGAGACGATCACTTCACCAGGACGGGGAAGCCGGTCGGTCCCGGGCGGGGCGGAGATGCGGCTTCCCATCGGCAGGCTGAGGAAGACCCGGGTGAACGGCTGGGAGCCGTACGGGTCCCTGCGGGTCACGAAAACGGCGTCCTCGGCGGACCGTGCGTGGTAGACACCGGTCACCGGTCTCGGCTCGCGTGCGGCGGCGCGGTTGTCGTGGGCGTCCAGGATCGCCGGAACGGTGAGCACGGCGGCGAGGCAGGCAACGCCTGCCGCACAGCCGAGGGTCATCAGCAGGAACCGGGCTCGCCCCACCCGGCCGGCGCCACGCAACAGACGCAGGCCGACGAGCAACGAGGTGACGGACGGAGAGTTCACGACATCGCCTGCCTGGCCAGGGACCCGTCGGTCATCGTGTAACGGTTGTCCGCGCGGGCGGCCACCGAGGCGTCGTGCGTCACCATGACGACGGCTGTGCCCTGAGACCGCGCAAGGTTCAGGAACTCTCCCAAAACCGCTTCGGCGTTGACGCTGTCGAGCGCCCCTGTCGGCTCGTCCGCGAAGACGACCGCGGGGCGGTGCACCAGCGCCCGCGCCACCGCGACCCGCTGGGCCTGTCCTCCGGAGATCTCCGAGGTCCGGCGCTGCCGCAGCTCCGCGAGTCCCAGCCGGCCCAGGACCTCTCCCGCCTTCTCATGGGCCGCCGCCTTGCGCTGCCCGGCCAGACGGAGCGGCAGTGCGGCGTTCTCCTCCACGGTCAGCTCAGGGAGCAGCTCCCCGTACTGGAAGACGAACCCGAACCGTTCCCTGCGCACCGCGCTCAGTTCCTCGTCGTCGAGTCTCCGCAACGGGACTCCATCGAAGGCGACTTCACCGCGTGTGGGCGGCACGACCCCGGCCAGGCAGTGGAGCAGGGACGACTTGCCCGACCCGCTGCTGCCCATGATCGCGCAGACCTCGCCGGGGGCCAGCGCGAAGTCCACGCCGCATACGGCCTTGTGAGCGCCGTAGCGCAACTCGACACCCTTCGCACGGAGGATGGCATCCATGGTGAGCGGCACCTCTTGTCTCGCCGTGACTCATCGACCTGCGGCGGCAACGGAGCCGGGCGCTCCGGGCCGGCCGCACGGCCCCACTACCTCGTGTAGTGCTTCGCGTATGAGCAGTTGTCGGGATGGAACGAGCCCCGATCGCGGCACGTTCGAATCCATGCCCTTCGGGTGTACTGCGCGGCACCGTCATAGACGATCTTGTCGAGGTGAACCGTCTTGCCCTGTTTCCCGTTGAGGCGGTTCCAGCCGTAGCCCTCGACCCTCACTTGCATGTAGACGTTGTTTCCATCGCCCTTCTCGGCATCCGACAAATTGCCCTTGAGATGGAAACCGCCGTGATTCTTGCCCTTGGGCTCCCACTTGTAGGTGCCGTCGGCGAAGACGGCGCCCGTCGTCTTCAGCGTGGGAATGGAGGGCCAGCCCCCAGCAACCGCAGCCCCCACACCCCCGAAGAACAGCGCGCCGGTAACGGCCAGAGCTGTCAGCTTTCGCATGCTTCCTCCCTGCGGAATCACCAGCCATGATTACAGAGAGTATCCGACCAATGCCTCTTCGTGCGCCCTGCCGGCGCCGCTTCGCCCGATCCGGTGACGCCGGAGATTCGAGTGACGAGTCCCCGCACCCCGGCTCCGCATCACGGACCCACGCGGGCATGGCGCGGCCAGTCGGAAACGACACACCGCCGCCCCGCCCACGCCTTCATCGCTAAACTTTTACCTTAACTAAACCGTTCACTAGACAACGTTGTCACCCACAGGTCAGAGTGGCCTCCGGGGGTGCGATTCGTGCCGGAGAACCGTGCCCCTTCACGAAAGGTGTGGTGGTGACGTGACGGTGTACGGAGCACTGGACATCGGGGGGACGAAGATCGCCGGAGCGCTCGTCGACGACACGGGCGTCCTGGTCGCGCGCGCCCAACGGCCCACACCTGCCCGGGAGTCCGCCGAGGCGCTGATGGCCGCCGTGGCCTCGGTCGTCGACGAACTCGCCCGGCACCCGATGTGGGACGCGCAGAGCTGTTTCGGCATCGCCAGCGCCGGTCCGGTCGACACTGCGGCCGGTACGGTCAGCCCGGTCAACATCCCCGCCTGGCGCCGCTTCCCGCTGGTCGAGCGGGTGGCGGCGCACCCCCGGATGCCCGCCGGAACCCGGCCCGTGCTGGTCGGCGACGCCGTGGCCATGACGGCGGCCGAGCACTGGCTCGGCGCGGCGCGCGGCGTCGACAACGCGCTGTGCATGGTGGTCTCCACGGGCGTCGGCGGCGGTCTGGTCCTGGACGGCCGGCTCCGCACCGGCCGGACCGGGAACGCCGGCCACATCGGGCACATCACCGTCGATCTGCACGGTTCGCTGTGCCCCTGCGGGGCGCCGGGCTGTGTCGAGGGCCTGGCCAGCGGGACGTCCATCGCCGCGTACGCCGGGGCCTCCGGCTGGACCCCGCCGCCGGGCAGCCCGGCGACGGCCGCCGAGGTGGCGCGGTCCGCGCGGTCCGGCGACCCCCGCGCGCTCGCGGCGTACGACCGGGCGGCCCGGGCCCTGGCGGCGGCCGTCGCGGCCACCGCCGCCCTGGTCGAACTGGACCTCGTGGTCATCGGTGGCGGGGTGGCCCAGGCCGGAGACACCCTGTTCGCACCGCTGCGGACCCACCTCGCCGACTACGCCGTACTCGACTTCACCCGCGGGCTGCCCGTCGTACCGGCGCTGCTCGCCCTGGACGCCGGGCTCATCGGCGCAGCGGCCGCCGCCGCCATGTCCCCGGACCCCAGGGGAACCATCGAGACATCGGGAATCCCCGCGACCCCCGCACCACCCTCCGGCATCTCCGCACCCGCCGGGAGGGCCGCCGCATGGACCGCCTGACCAACACCGTCCGCCGCTACGCCTGGGGCTCCACCACCGCGCTTCCCGGACTGACGGGCACGGAACCGGACGGAACGCCGCAGGCCGAGCTGTGGATGGGGGCCCATCCCACCGCGCCGTCCCTCGTCGAACGCGGCGACGGGCCACGTGCGCTGGACGCGGTCATCGAGGAGGCACCCGCCGCCGAACTGGGCGAGGCCGTGCTGCGCCGATTCGGCCCGCGACTGCCGTTCCTGCTCAAGCTGTTGGCCGCCGAGGCGCCGCTCTCGCTCCAGGTCCACCCGGACCTGGCCCAGGCCGCCGCCGGGCACGCGCGCGAGAACGCGCTCGGGATCCCGCTCGACGCCCCGCACCGCACCTACCCCGACGCCAACCACAAGCCGGAGATGATCGTCGCGCTCGGCGCCTTCGACGGTCTCTGCGGCTTCCGGACCGCCGGCGGCTGCGCCGATCTGCTCGGCGCGCTGCGGGTGGCCCGGCTCGACCACCACCGCGCGGCCCTGCGGACACTCCCCGAGGAGGCCGCACTGCGGCAGGTCTTCTCGGCGTTCCTCACCCCGCACCGCTCACTCGTCGCCGAGGTCGCCCGGGCGGTGGCCAGCGAGGCCGCCCGTCCCGGCCCGTTCCAGGAACAGTTCGCCGCGTACGACACGATCGCGCGGGCCCACCCCGGGGACGCCGGGCTGCTGCCCGCGCTGATGCTCAACCACGTCCGGCTGGCACCGGGCGAGGGCCTCTTCCTCGGCGCCGGCGTACCCCACGCCTATATAAGGGGACTCGGGGTCGAGGTCATGGCCGGCTCCGACAACGTGCTGCGCTGCGGGCTGACGTCCAAGCACGTGGACGCGGCCGAACTGCTGCGGGTGATCCGCTTCGCTCCCACCCGGGTCCGGGTGGAGCGGCCCGAGGCCGTCGCCGGGGGCGAGGAGGTGTACGCCTGTGCCGTGGACGACTTCCGGCTCTCCGTCGTACGGCCCGGCGTGCACCGGCCGGAGATCGCCCTCGGCTCGGACGCTCCTCAGATCCTCGTCTGCACCTCCGGCACCGTACGCGTCACCGGAGCCGCCGGCTCGCTCGACCTCCCGGCGGGCGCCTCGGCGTACGCCCCCGCAGGCGAACCACTGACGGTCAGCGGAAGGGGAACCGCCTACCGCGCCACGGTGGACATCGCCTTCCCCTGACCCCGCCGCACGAACCGCACCACCCGCCTGCCCTACGAACCACCCCACCACCCGGACACCGCCCCCCCCGCCCGGCACAACAAACCGAGCGCGGGGCGGGAACAGGAACAGGAACAGGAACAGGAACAGGGAAGAGGAACAGGCCCTGGAGCCGGGCCCACGATCCGGAACGTTCAGTGCGCCGCCGGCGCCTGCGCCGTCGAACCGCGCGGGGTGAGCGAGGGCGTCGGCACCTGGACGGAACCGGAATGCCGGCCCTCGATGACGGCGAACAGCGTACGAGCCACCTGGGCGCCGAAGTTGTGCACGTCGTGGCTCATCGCCGACAGCGTCGGATGCGTGATCCGGCACAGCTGGGAGTCGTCCCAGGCCAGCAGGGACACATCGTCGGGCACCACGAAACCCATCTCGGCGGCGACGCCCGCGCCCGCGACGGCCATGATGTCGTTGTCGTACACGATGGCCGTCGGACGCTCCGGCGACATCAGCAGGGAACGCGTTGCCCGCGCCCCCTCGCTCCCGTCGAAGCCGGTCGCGATCTGCCGGCCCTCCTCAAGTCCCAGCTCCCGCAGCGTGGTCGCGAAGGCATGGGCCCGGATCGCGCTGTGCCCGAGCCCGACCGGGCCGCCGACGCGGGCGATCCGCCGGTGGCCGAGCGCCGCCAGATAGCGGACGGCCTCGGCCGCGGCGGACGCGTCGTCGGTCCAGACGGCCGGGAACGTCCCGGTCAGCGAGGGGTGCCCGACGGCCACGGCCGGCAGTCCGATGGAGGCCAGCGCGGGCACCCGCGGATCGTCCTCGTGGAAGTCGACCAGGATCGCTCCCGCGATCGTCTGGCTGCGCCACCACGACCGGTACAACTCGGTCTCCTCGTCCAGATCCCGCACCAGCCGCAGCAGCAGCGAGTACGACCGGTCGGCCAGGACGCTCTCGATCCCGGAGATGAAGTCCATGTAGAACGGTTCGAGACCGAGCAGCCGGGCGGGTCGGCACAGAGCCAGGCCGATGATGTCGACCCGCTGGCTGGAGAGGCTGCGCGCCGTGAGGTTCGGCGCCCAGCCCAGCTCCTTCGCCGCGTCGAAGATCCGCTGCCGGGTGGCGTCCGAGACCCCCGGCTTCTGGTTGAACGCCAGCGAGACGGCGCCCTTGGACACCCCGGCACGGGCCGCGACGTCCTTGATCGTCACACGGGCGGGACCGTTCACCGGGCGCCCGCGCTGAAGAGGGCGGACCGCGCCCTCGCCTCGTCGACGGAGCCGCAGCCCGTCACCCGGATCCGGATCCGCTCGCCGGGCAGCAGGGTCCGCAGGCCCTGATCGGCCTCGGCGGCCGGGTCCAGCCGGTCGGCCTGGAGAAGAAGGTCTCTCAGCAGAGTGCGCGCGCTCACCACGACGTCGACTGTATCCCGCTCGCCCGCCACCGCCTCCACGGCGACGTCGAACTCCGGCGCCGGATACGCGAACTCCTTGTCGGTGACCGGGAAATGGAGTGCGCGCAACCCGTCGGCGTCGGCGACGAGGAACTCCTTGGCGAACGCGCCGCCGGGCACCAGCGCCTCGGGAACGGGGATCCGCACCACCGCTCGCGCCCCCACCGTCACCTCCCGCACCTCCCGGCGCAGCGTCGTCCCGTCGGCCTCCACCCGCCGCAGCTCCACCGAGGTCCGCCACTCGGCGCCCGACTGGTTGACGACGGCGAGCACCGGGCCGCCCTCGCCCCCGTCGCCCGTGGGCAGCAGGGTCAGCAGCCGGTCCGCGTACACCCGGCGCAGCTCGTGGTAGAGCGGCTTGAGCCGGCCGTCGCCGTCGATAGCGGCCCAGGAGCTGACCGGCCAGCAGTCGTTCAGCTGCCAGACGACGGTTCCGGCGCAGACCGGCCAGTGGGAGCGCCAGTGCTCGATGCCGGCCGCAACGGCGCGCGCCTGCACGACCTGGGTGAGGTAGTGCCAGCGGTCGAAGTCGTTCTCGGGGAGGGTGAAGTGGCGGGCGACGCCCCGGTTCAGCTTGCCGTTGCCGTCCTCGGCCTTCTGGTGGTGGAGCATGCCGGGCGAGTCCGGGGCCAGCTCCTCGCCGGGCAGGGCGCGGTGGAGGGTGGCGAGGGCAGGGGGCGCCTGCCAGCCGAACTCCGCGACGAAGCGCGGCACGGTGGCGCGGTACTCGGCGTAGTCCTGCCGGTTCCAGACCTCCCAGGAGTGGTGGGTGCCGTGCGCCGGGTCGTTGGGGTGGTGGTCCCAGGATCCGGACCAGGGGCTTCCGGCCGCGTAGGGGCGGGTGGGGTCGAGTTCGGCGACCAGCCGGGGCAGCAGCCCGAGGTAGTAGCCCTCGCCCCAGGAGTCACCGGCCAGTTCGGGCTCCCACTTCCAGTCGCGGAAGCCCCACAGGTTCTCGTTGTTGCCGTTCCACAGGACGAGGCTGGGGTGCGGCATCAGTCGGACAACGTTGTCGCGGGCCTCGGCCTCGACCTCTCCGCGCAGCGGCTGCTCCTCGGGATAGGCGGAGCAGGCGAAGAGGAAGTCCTGCCAGACCATCAGGCCGAGTTCGTCGCAGGCGGTGTAGAACGCCTCGTCCTCGTAGATGCCGCCGCCCCAGACCCTGACCAGGTCGACATGGGCGTCGGCGGCCTGCCGGAGCCGGGTGCGGTAGCGCTCGGGGGTGATCCGGGACGGGAAGGCGTCGTCGGGGATCCAGTTGACCCCGCGCGCGAAGATCCGTACGCCGTTGACGACGAGGGTGAATCCGGTGCCGTGCTCGTCGGCGGAGCGGTCGAGTTCGACCGTACGGAATCCGATCCTCCGCTCCCAGGTGTCGAGTACGCCGTCGGCGTCGCGCAGTTCGACCACGAGGTCGTAGAGGTGCTGTTCGCCGTAGCCGCGCGGCCACCAGAGTCGGGGGGCGTCGACGTCCAGCCGTACGACGGCCTCGTCCCCCTCGACCCGGGTCTCGGCGCGGACGCCCGCGACGGCGGCGGTGGCGGTCAGCGCGCGGGCGCGGCCCTTCTCGGTGCGCTCGATCGCGATCCGTATCTCGGCCCGTCCGGTGCCGTCCTCGACGGTGATCAGCGGGCGCACCGAGGCGAGGCGCGCGGTGGACCAGTGCTCCAGGCGGACCGGCCGCCAGATGCCGGCGGTGACCAGCGTCGGCCCCCAGTCCCAGCCGAAGTTGCAGGCCATCTTCCGGATGTACTGGGAGGGTTCGGGATAGACGTTGGGCCGGTCGCCGGTCAGCGCGCGGACGGCTTCGGCCTCGTCGTACGCGGAGGCGAAGGCGACCTCCAGCAGGCCGGTCGCGCCGGTGACGTCGAACCGGTACGCGCGGTGCATGTTGCGGGTGCTGCCCAGGGTCCGGCCGTCGAGGGTGAGCGTCGCGGCCGTGTCGAGCCCGTCGAAGACGAGGTCCGTCCGCTCGTGGCCGCTGTCGTGCGCCAAGGGCCGTTCGTACGTCCAGGAGCGCCGCCCCACCCAGGCCACCTCGGTCTCGTTGAGACCGAGGTAGGGGTCCGGGACGAGCCCGGCGGCGTACAGATCGGTGTGCACACAGCCGGGAACGACGGCGGGGAGCGGGGTCGCGTCATGGCGCAGGGTCCAGCCGTCGTTGAGCGGGGTGACGTCCTTCATGGGGTGCGGCTCCAATCGCCTGACACAGGCCGGTGACTCAGCCCGGTAGATGTACGACGCCGTTAACCTAGCCCGCCCATCACCCTCTGTCTATAAACCGGTCTAGGCGTCACATCGTCACTTTCAGCTCTCCCAGCATGGGACAGAACAGCCAATAAGGGATCGTCGGTAACGATTGAGCATCACGATCGAAACTGGAGCTTTACCGGTTCACCAACCGGCTGCCATAGTGCCGCTATCCCACCGCAGACCTTGAGCCGCCATCTTGAAGGAGTTGGGCACATGGGGAAGACCAGGACCCTGACCGGTGCGTTGCTGGCCGTCGCGACGCTGACCGTGACGGGGTGCGGCGGCGGGGGCACGCCGTCCTCGGAGACCGCCTCGGCGCCCACCGACGCGAAGGAGGTGAGCGGCGGCATCACGGTCCTCACCCAGCGCACCGACCTCGTCAAGAGCGGCGCGATGGACGCCTACGCGGCAGAGTTCCGGAAGATCTATCCCAAGGTCCAGGTGAAGTTCGAGGGCCTCACGGACTACGAGGGCGAGGCCCGGATCCGGATGAACACCAAGCACTACGGCGACGTCCTCATGATCCCCGGCGCGGTGGCCAAGAACGACTACCCGCGGTTCTTCGCCCCGCTGGGCTCCGCCGAGGAACTGGGCGCGAAGTACCGCTTCAGCGACAAGACGGAGGTCGGTGGCAAGGTCTACGGCGTCGCCCAGTTCGGCACCGCCAACGGCTTCGTCTACAACAAGGCCGTGTGGAAGCGGGCCGGCATCACCGAGTGGCCGAAGACGCCCCAGGAGTTCCTCGCGGACCTCGGCGCGATCAAGTCGAAGACGAAGGCCGTCCCCTACTACACCAACTTCGGCGACGGCTGGCCGCTGGTGCAGTGGACCAGCAACCTCGGCTCGGTGACCTGCGACAAGGACGCGAGCAACAAGCTGGCCGGAGCCGTCTCGCCGTGGAAGGCCGGCAGCGAGCTGAACGTCTCGGACACGCTGCTCCACGACATCGTCAAGGGCGGCCTCTCCGAGAAGGACCCCAACACCACCAACTGGGAGGAGTCCAAGACCCTCGTCGCCAAGGGAAAGATCGGCGCGATGATGCTCGGCTCCTGGTCGATCACGCAGATGCGGCAGGCCGCGGAGGCGGCGGGCGGCAGCAAGGACGACATCGGCTTCATGCCCTTCCCCGCGCAGAAGGACGGAAAGTTCTGCGCCACGCTGGTCTCCGACTACCAGCAGGCGGTGAACATCAACTCCGAGCACAAGGAGGCCGCCCGCGCGTGGATCGACTGGTTCACCGAGAAGTCCGGCTACTCCGCCAAGGAGGGGGCCGTCCCCACCGTGAAGTCCGCTCCCATGCCCGACACCCTCCAGGACCTCGTTGACAACGATGTCACCTTCACGGAGCGGTCGGAAAGGGACACCGCGAAGGTCAACGACATCGACAAGGCGTCCGAGATCGGTCTCAACACCCCTGACTACCGCCAGAAGTTGATCGACATCGCCCGGGGCGCGGAGCACGGCACCCTCAAGGACTTCTTCGCCGACCTCGACAAGAGGTGGGACGAGGCGGCGAGGACCGCCGGTTCCTGACAGCCGGCGGAGGAAGGCCCCGGCCGTGCGGCAGCGGCGGCCGGGGCCGTCGAGCCCGACGGGCGCAAGCGGATGAGAGAAGGCCCTGACACATGACCCGAACCATCGATACGGCCCCGGCGACACCGCCGCGCGCCGCGGCCCGCCGGGCCGGGGGCAGCCGCCGGCGACCGCCGCGGCAGGCACCACGAGGACGGCTGCTGCGCCGGCTGACCCCGTGGACGTTCCTCGCCGTACCGCTCGTACTGCTGATCACCTTCACGTACGTGCCCGTCGGCAACATGCTCTACTACAGCTTCACCGACTGGGACGGCATCAGTCCCGAGCGCGATTTCACGGGCATGGACAACTACGTCCAGATCTTCACCCGGCCCGAGCTCTTCCGGGTCTTCTTCGTCAGCTTCTACTACCTCGCCGCGTCGGTGGTGCAGATCGCGATCGCCCTCTACTTCGCTACGGTGCTCAGCTTCGATCTCAGGTTCCGCAACCTGTTCAAGGGGATTCTCTTCTTCCCCTACCTGGTCAACGGCGTGGCCATCGGTTTCATCTTCCTGTACTTCTTCAAGGACGGCGGCACGCTGGACTCGGTGCTGTCCTGGGTCGGCGCCGGCTCCGACCACGCCTGGCTGGGCGACCCCGCCTCGGCGAACACGTCCCTGTCCGGCGTCTCGATCTGGCGCTACACCGGGCTGAACTTCGTGCTCTTCCTCGGTGCCATCCAGTCCATTCCGGGCGAGCTCTACGAGGCCGCGCAGCTCGACGGGGCCTCGCGGTGGCAGCAGTTCCGGCACATCATCGCGCCGGGCATCAGGCCCGTGCTGAGCCTGAGCATCATCCTGGCGATCTCCGGGTCCCTCTCGGTCTTCGAGATCCCGTGGATCATGACCGGCGGTTCGACGGGGACGACGACGTTCGTCATCCAGACCGTCAAGCTCGCGTTCCAGTTCAACAAGACCGGGCTGGCCTCGGCCGCCGCGGTGGTGCTGTTGCTGATCATTCTGCTGATCACCTGGATCCAGCGCCGTCTCGTGCCCGATGAGAAGGTGGATCTCGTATGACCACGGCCCGCACGTCCGCCGCAGCCGTCCGTACGCGGGGCGGGAGGTCCACCGCGGCCGTCCGCACCCGCGGCCTGATCGCCAGGACCGCCGTCTATCTCTCCCTGGTGCTGGCCTCACTGGTCGTCCTCGTCCCGCTCGGCGTGGTCTTCCTGACCTCGCTCAAGACTTCGGACGAGATGGCCGACGGCGGACCGCTGTCCCTGCCCTCGGACTGGCTCAACTTCTCCAACTACGCGACCGCGTTCACCGACGGCAAGATGGTCACCGCCTTCGGGAACACCGCGTTCATCCTGCTGTTCTCGATCACCGGCACGGTGGTCATCGGCTCGATGACGGCGTATGCGATCGACCGCTTCCACTTCCCGGCCAAAAAGCTGGTCATGGGCCTGTTCCTGGTCGCCACCCTTGTCCCGGGGGTCACCACGCAGGTGGCGACGTTCCAAGTGGTCAACAGCTTCGGCCTGTTCGACAGCCGATGGGCGCCGATCCTGCTGTACATGGGGACCGACATCGTGTCCATCTACATCTTCCTGCAGTTCATCCGGGGCATCCCGGTCTCGCTGGACGAGGCGGCCCGGCTGGACGGGGCCAACTCCTTCACGGTCTACCGGAAGGTGATCTTCCCGCTGCTCAAGCCGGCCATCGCCACCGTGGTCATCATCAAGGGGATCACCGTCTACAACGACTTCTACATCCCCTTCCTCTACATGCCCTCGGAGGACCTGGGCACGGTGTCCACCGCGCTCTTCCGGTTCAAGGGGCCGTTCGGCGCCCATTGGGAGAACATCTCGGCCGGGGCGATCCTCGTCATCCTGCCCACTCTGGTGATCTTCCTGTTCCTCCAGCGCTACATCTACAACGGCTTCGCCCAGGGAGCGACCAAGTAGAAACCTGATGTGGCACCACTGGCGCCACCCCGCGCGCCTTTCATGAAAGCCCAGCTCAGGGCCCGAATCGCCTAGCGAATCGGGCCCTGCGTCATGCGAGGACGCCACGCGGTGACACCACTGGCGCCACCCAATCGCTTGCCACGGTGCCACAATGGTGCCATGATGGCGTCATGGACCTCACCCCGTATGTCGACACCATCCGCCGCGAACTCGCGGTGGCCGCCGAGGCCGGCGGCGAGGACGCCCGCGAGCTGGCGGACCGGCTCACCGCCCCGCTGGAGTCGGCGACCCGGCTGACGATGCTCAACGTGCTCTCCGCCGCGATGGACGAGATCACCCGGGAACTGGCCCCCGGCTCGGTCGACGTACGACTGCGCGGCCTGGACCCCGACTTCGTGGTGACGCTGCCGCCCACCGCCACCACCCTGGCCGAACCCGTCGAGCAGGCCGTCCCCGCCGAGCCGCCCGCCGGAGCGGGCGACGGCGAGGAGGGCGCCACCGCACGCGTCAACCTGCGTCTGCCGGCCCCGCTCAAGGCCCGGGCCGAACAGGCCGCCGGCCGGGAGGGTCTGTCGGTCAACGCCTGGCTGGTACGGGCTGTCTCGGCCGCGGTCGACGGCGGCGCCCCGCCGCGCACGGCGGAGAGGTCCCGGAACGTCGGACAGAACTTCACGGGCTGGGTGCGCTGACCGCGCCCCGCCCACCGCACCGCACCCGAACCACTTCATCCACACGGCGCCCCACCTGCGAGGACGCCCGAGAGACCCATGAGGACGGGACAGCCATGCCTTCTTTCGACACCCCCGGGCCCATCACCGCCACCGTGCACGTGGACGCCGGATCCATCCAGTTCATCGCGAGCGACCGCACCGACACCGTCGTGGAGGCGCGGCCCCGCGACCCGAAGAAGGACCAGGACGTACGGGCCGCCGGCCAGACCGAGGTGGCGTACGCGAACAACGCCCTGACCATCCGGACGCCGAAGCAGCGCTACCTCGTCGGACGGACCGGCACGGTCGACGTGACGGTCGAACTGCCCGCCGGCTCCCACGTGGAGATGACCGGCGCCTGGGCCCAGCTCCTCGGCGAGGGCAGGCTCGGCGAGGTGCGGGGGAAGACCTCGTCCGGTGATGTCCGGCTGGACGCCACCGGCCCGCTGAAGCTCACCGCCGCACACGGCTCGATCACCGTCGACCGGGTCGACGGCGCCGCCGAGATCACCACCAGCTCGGGGAGCATGCGCGTCGGCCTGCTCGACGGCCCCGCCGTCCTCAAGAACTCGCACGGCAGCACCACCGTGGGCGTGGCCACCGGGGAACTGCGGGTGAGCGGCGCCAACGGGGACATCGACATCGCCCGCGCCGAGAACTCGGTCACCGCCACCACCGCGCACGGAACCCTGCGCGTCGGCGAAGTGGTCCGGGGCACCGTCCAGTTGGAGACCAACCACGGCGCCATCGACATCGGCATCCGCGCGGGCACCGCCGCCTGGCTCGACGCTGACTCCGGCCGGGGCCAGGTACGCAACACGCTCACGGCGTCGGACGCGCCGGAGTCGACGGAGGAGACCGTCAAGATCCGCGCCCGCACCCGCTGGGGCAACATCGACGTCCGCCGCTCCCAGGGCTGAGCCCCGCCCCCACGGTCGCTCCCCGCTCTTCCCTTCCCTTCTCCCCCCTCTCCCCTCTCCCCTCTCCCCTCTCCCAGTCTTCGCGTCGGAGGACGCCATGCCGAGTTCTGTCATGCCCATGTCTAGCCGCGCCACCGCCGAGGAGTGCCCGTACGCCGTCTCCGCCGTCGGTCTGCGCAAGTCCTACGGGGACAAGACCGTCCTCGACGGCATCGATCTACGCATCCCGGCCGGTTCCGTGTTCGCGCTGCTGGGGCCGAACGGTGCGGGCAAGACGACGGCCGTGAAGATCCTCTCCACGCTGGTGCGGCCGGACGCCGGCTCCGGGCCGGTCCGGATCGGCGGCCACGATCTGGCCACCGACGCCCAATCCGCCCGCGCCACCATCGGCGTCACCGGCCAGTTCTCCGCCGTCGACGGACTGATCACCGGCGAGGAGAACATGCTCCTGATGGCCGACCTCCACCACCTGCCCAAGAACGAAGGCCGCCGCGTCACCACCGAACTCCTCAACCGCTTCGACCTCACCGACGCCGCGAAGAAACCCGCCTCCACCTACTCAGGCGGCATGAAACGACGCCTCGACATCGCCATGACCCTCGTCGGCGACCCCCGCATCATCTTCCTCGACGAACCCACCACCGGCCTCGACCCCCGCTCCCGCCACACCATGTGGGGCATCATCCGCGACCTCGTCACCACCGGCGTCACCGTCTTCCTCACCACCCAGTACCTCGAAGAAGCCGACCAGCTCGCCGACCGCATCGCCGTCCTCAACAACGGCACCATCGCCGCCCACGGCACCCCCGACGAACTCAAACGCCTCGTCCCCGGCGGACACGTCAAACTCCGCTTCACCGACCCCACCGCCTACCGCACCGCCACCACCCAACTCCCCGACGCCACCCCCCACGACGACACCCTCGCCCTCACCCTCCCCAGCGACGGCAGCCAACGCACCCTGCGCACCATCCTCGACCGCCTCGACACCGCCGGCATCGACGCCGACGAACTCACCGTCCACACCCCCGACCTCGACGACGTCTTCTTCGCCCTCACCACCCACAACAACACCGCACCCACCCCGACCAGCACTTCCACCGCCGCCAAGGAGACCGTCCGATGAGCACCCTCACCCTCGCCGCCCGCGACTCGACCACCATGCTCCGACGCAACCTCCTCCACGCCCGCCGCTACCCCTCCCTCACCCTCAACCTCCTCCTCACCCCGATCATGCTGCTCCTCCTCTTCGTCTACATCTTCGGAGACACCATGAGCGCCGGGATCGGCGGCGGCGGAGCGGACCGCGCGCAGTACATCGCCTATCTGGTGCCCGGGGTGCTGCTCATGACGATCGGCTCCACCACCGTCGGCACCGCGGTCTCGGTCTCCAACGACATGACCGAGGGGATCATCGCCCGCTTCCGGACCATGGCCATCCACCGCGGGTCGGTCCTCATCGGCCATGTCGTCGGCAGCGTGCTCCAGTGCGTCGCGAGCGTGGTCCTCGTGGGTGCGGTCGGCGTCGCCATCGGCTTCCGTTCCACGGACGCGACCGTGCTGGAGTGGCTTGCCGCCTTCGGCCTCCTGGTCCTCTTCGCCACCGCGTTCACCTGGATCGCCGTGGGCATGGGCCTCATCAGCCCCAACGCGGAGGCCGCCAGCAACAACGCGCTGCCGATGATCCTGCTGCCGCTGATCTCCAGCGCCTTCGTCCCGCTGGACTCCATGCCCGGCTGGTTCCGGCCGATCGCCGAATACCAGCCCTTCACCCCCGCCATCGAGACCCTGCGCGGACTGCTCCTCGGCACCGAGATCGGCAACAACGGCTGGATCGCCCTCGGCTGGTGCGTCGCCCTGGCCGTACTCGGTTATCTCTGGGCCACCGCGAAGTTCGACAGCGAAGCGGCGTAACCGCCTCCGTCCGCCGAAGGGCGGCGCCCTCGACACCGGTCGGGGCCGCCGCCCTTCGGCATGCCACCGCCCCTCCCGCGCACCGCGTGGACCCCGCGAGGCGCCCGCGAGGCGACCTGCGAAGTGTTCGACTCCATGGCCGTATCTCCTTTGTTTCACAGGGTGTTCAAGGGTTGTCTACGCGCGGAGCTACGAGCACCGAACGATCATTCGGGCAATTCCGGCAGCTTCGCGTCTGCCTATTACCGACTGGTACCCGAAGCTGCTACAACAGGTGGCGCTCACTCAACCCCCCACCCACCCCCCACACTTCGGAGGGCTGACAGCTATGTCAGTACGGAGATTCTGGGCGTCCGCATCCACTCTGCTCCTCGCCGCCGCTGCTGCCCTGGGCATGGCCCAGCCGGCCTCGGCCTCCTCCTCGGCCGCCGCCAGCGGGTACGTCGCCCTGGGCGACTCGTACTCGTCCGGCGTCGGCGCCGGAAACTATCTGTCCGACAGCGGCGACTGCCGCCGCAGCACCAACGCCTACCCCTACCTCTGGGCGCAGGCGAACTCCCCTTCCTCGTTCGCCTTCGTCGCCTGTTCCGGTGCGACCACCAGCACGGTGGCCGGCGGCCAGCTCGGCGCGCTCAGCTCGTCCACCGCACTGGTGAGTGTCACGGCGGGCGGCAACGACGTCGGGTTCGCCGACGTCATGCAGGACTGCGTGCTGTCCGGCGAGGCCACCTGCATCGCGAGCGTGAACGCGGCCGTGGGCAAGATCAACACCATCTTGCCCGCCCGGCTGGGCTCGCTCTACTCGTCCATCCACGCCAAGGCGCCCTCGGCGCGGGTCGTGGTGCTGGGCTACCCGCGCTTCTACAAGATCGGAGGCAGCTGCCTCCTCGGTCTCTCGGACAAGTCGCGCACGGCCATCAACAACGCCTCCGACGTACTGAACGGCGTCATCGCCAAGCAGGCGGCCAACGCCGGCTTCGCCTTCTCGGCTGTCGCCGACGAGTTCACCGGGCACGAGCTGTGCTCCGGTGACCCGTGGCTGCACAGCGTCTCGATCCCGGTCTACAACTCGTACCACCCCAAGGCCATCGGCCAGTCGAACGGCTACCTCCCCGCCTTCCGCTCGGCCGCATAGCCCGCTGGGGCCCCGGGCCGCCGTCGCCGCACCCACGGCGACGGCGGCCTCCCGCGTGTCAGTACCGCTCCACGAGATGCGCGCGCCCGGCGGGCGGCTCGTACGGCTCCGGCCAGAAGTCGGTGACGGCGCTGATCCGGCCCTCGGCGTCGAAGGTGAAGAAGTGCACGGCGTGCGCCTCCTCGCCGTCGACCACGAATCTCGTACGCGCGGCGGCCTGCCGCTCCTCCGCGTCGGCCACGACGCGCACGACGCTCGCCCGCCAGTCCCCGGGATACTCCCGGTTGAACTCCATGTACCGCGCCTTGCCGCGTATGCGCTCACGGGTCTGCGGCAGCTCGTACACCACGTCCTCGGCGAGCGTCGCCGCGAAGACGTCCCAGTCGCGTCGGTCGGCCGCGGTCCAGTAACGCTCGACCGTGGCACGCAGATCAGCATTCGTGGTCATGGTTCCGAGTGTGGACCCCGCCACTGACAATCGGCTCCGGCCGCCGGTTCCCGCCCCGGGGACCGGCCGGGTGTGCTGCCGGGCTACCGGGCTACCGCACTGACTGCCGGGCCGACCACCGGCCGGAGCGGGCCGGGCGGCGGGCCGGACTACTGGCCGGAGCGGGCCGGACGGGACGCCTTGAGCGAGTACATGAGCGGAATCCTCGGACGCTCCTCCGGGAAGCGGTAGAACCCGTCCGGATAGCGCTCCAGGACCGGGAAGCGGGCGAAGAGCGAGGCGTCGTGCTCGTGCAGGAACTCGATCCGCAGCCCCGCCGCGGCCAGCGCGGAGACCACGCTGCCCACCGGGTGCTGCCACTCGACGCTGCGGTTGTGGACGGTCGTCGCGTCGAAGTCCGCGTACGTGCCCGGCGTCTCGTCCACCCACGCCTCGCGGCTGAAGTAGTCGTGCACGACCCGCGACCCCGTCGCGTCGTCGAGGCAGTCCGTCATCGGGTGGAACTCCGCCAGGTACAGGAACCCGCCGGGGGCGACGAGCGAGGCGGCCGTCTCGGCCCAGCGCTCGATGTCGGGAAGCCAGTTCAGCGCGCCGACGCCCGTGTAGACGATGTCGTACGCGGAGTCCGGCACCGCCTCGGCCGCGTCGTACACATCGGCGGCGACGAAAGCCGCCCGCTCCGGGCCGAGACCCAGGTCGCCCGCGAGCGCGCGGGCGGTCTCGACGGCCGGTTCGGAGAAGTCCAGACCGACGACCTGCGCGGCGCCGTGCCGGGCCCAGGACAGCGTGTCCACGCCGATGTGGCACTGCAGGTGCAGCAGCGTGCGGCCGGTGACGTCCCCGACCTCGGCCCGTTCGAACGGCCGCAGGGCGTCCTTGCCCGACCGGAAGGCGGCGAGGTCGTAGAAGTCGCTGCCCGCGTGGATGGGCACGCGCTCGTCCCACAGGGCCCGGTTGGCCTCGCGCCAGTCGGCGGGTATCGGTCCATGCATGTCCGCGAGGTTATCCACAGGCTGAGGACGAGGCGAACGGATTGTCGGCCGTCCGGCGCAGAATGGGGGACATGACTGAGAGCAATGGTGCGACGACCGAATCCGTCCCGGAGTGGGAGCGGCGCTTCCGCGCGCCCCGGGTGTCGCTGCCCGACTGGGCGCAGGACGCGCCGGACCGCGCCCTGTTCGTGTCCAACGCGACGGGGACGTACGAGCTGTACACATGGGATCGCTCGACGGGCGAGCAGCGCCGGATCACCGACCGGCCGAACGGGACGACGGACGGCGTGCTGACCCCGGACGGCGAGGCGGTGTGGTGGTTCAGCGACACCGACGGAGACGAGTTCGGGGTGTGGATGCGCCGCCCGTTCGGCGCGGGCTGCGAGGACGACGTGGACGAGCCCGCGGCGCCCGGTCTCGACCCGTCCTACCCGGCGGGGCTGGCGATCGGCCGGGACGGGACGGCGGTGATCGGCCGCTCGACGGACGAGGACGGGTCGACGGTCCATGTCGTGCGCCCCGGGCAGGCTCCCGTGGAGATCTACCGGCACCGCGAGTCGGCCGGGGTCGGTGACCTCTCGTACGACGGGACGCTCATCGCGCTGGAGCACACCGAGCACGGCGACGCGATGCACTCCGCGCTGCGCGTGGTGCGCCCCGACGGCTCGACGGTCGCGGAGCTGGACGACACCGAGGGCGGCACGAAGGAGCTGGGTCTCAGCGTGCTCGGCTTCGCGCCCGTCGCCGGGGACACCCGGCTGCTGGTCGGGCACCAGCGGCGGGGCCGGTGGGAGCCGATGATCTGGGACCCGGTGGCCGGCACGGAGACGGACCTGTCCATCGAACTGCCCGGCGACGTGGGCGCCGAGTGGTACGCGGACGGCTCGGCGCTTCTCGTCGAGCACGACTTCGAGGCCCGCAGCGAGCTGTGGCGGTACGCCCCGGCCGCCGCCGGGGGGACCCTGGCCCGGGTGGAGACGCCCGCCGGTTCGGTCTCGGGCGCCACGGCCCGGCCGGACGGCACCGTGGAATACCTGTGGTCGTCGGCCGCCGAGCCGCCCGTCGTCCGTTCCACGACCGGTGCGGTGGTGCTCGACCCGCCGGGGGCGAAGGCCCCCGCCTCGGTGCCGGTCGAGGACGCGTGGGTGGACGGACCGGGAGGCCGCGTCCACGCCCTGGTGCAGCGCCCGGCCACCGGCGAGGGCCCTTTCCCGACGGTCTTCGAGATCCACGGCGGCCCGACCTGGCACGACAGCGACGCCTTCGCGGCCGGGCCCGCCGCCTGGGTGGACCACGGATACGCGGTCGTGCGGGTCAACTACCGGGGCTCGACGGGGTACGGACGGGCCTGGACGGACGCCCTCAAGCACCGGGTGGGCCTGATCGAGCTGGAGGACATCGCGGCGGTGCGCGCGTGGGCGGTGGAGTCCGGCCTCGCGGACCCGGCGAAGCTGGTCCTGGCCGGCGGGTCCTGGGGCGGCTATCTGACCCTGCTCGGTCTCGGCACCCAGCCCGACGCCTGGGCCGTGGGGCTTGCGGCGGTCCCGGTGGCGGACTACGTCACGGCGTACCACGACGAGATGGAAGCGCTGAAGGCCATGGACCGCACGCTGCTGGGCGGGACACCGGAGGAGGTGCCGGAGCGGTTCGAGGCCTCGTCACCCCTCACCTACGTCGACGCGGTGCGGGCCCCGGTCTACATCTCGGCGGGCGTCAACGATCCGCGCTGCCCCATCCAGCAGGTGGAGAACTACGTGGACCGGTTGAAGAGCCGCGACGCCGTGCACGAGGTCTACCGCTACGACGCGGGGCACGGCTCGCTCGTCGTCGAGGAACGGATCAAGCAGGTGCGCCTGGAACTGGACTTCGCCCGGCGCCATCTGGCAGGCCCGAACGAGGGGGCGTGACGGCCGGGCCCCTCGCCGGGAGACCCGGGGGACATGACGCAGGCGGCCCCGGCAGCGGGAGGAAGGAGGCGTGTCCCGGGTTCAGGGGCCGGATGAACGGGCGACGCGGGGGTGCCCCCGCGCCGGGACGCCGGGGCGGGGACCGTACCGTGGAGGGGTGTACCGGTTCCTGCTGACCCCGCGCTGGTGGGGGATCAACGTCTTCGTCGTGCTGGCCATCCCGTTCTGCGTGTTCATGGGCACCTGGCAGCTCGGCCGCTTCGAGGACCGCGTGCAGACGCACGAGGCCGCCGAGAAGCGGCCCGACCCGGGCACCCGGGCCGCCGCGCCGCTCGACGAGCTGCTGCCCGTCGACACCGAGACCTCCGGCCGTCCGGCCACCGCGAGCGGGCGGTACGCCGACCAGTTCGTGGTCCCCGGCCGGAAGCTCGACGACCGCGACGGCTTCTACGTCCTGGACATGCTCCGCACCGACAGCGGCAAGGCGCTGCCGGTGGTGCGCGGCTGGCTGCCGGGCAAGCCCGGCACCACGCCGGTTCCGGCCGCGCCGACCGGCCGCGTCACGGTCACCGGCGACCTCCAGGCATCGGAGAACGCGGGCAGTACCGGGGTCGACGCCTCGGGCGGGCTGCCCGAGGGCCAGGTGGGCATCATCGGCGCCGCGTCGCTGGTCAACCTCGTGCCGTACGACGTCTACGACGCCTGGGTGACGCTCCAGGACACCGGGGCCGCCGGGGGCGCGTCCGGGACCGCCGCCGACACCCCCTCGAAGGCGGGCGGGGGGCTGCGCCCCGTACCGGCCGCGGCACCGCAGGGCACCGGGCTCGACCTCAAGGCGTTCCAGAACCTCGGCTACACGGGCGAGTGGTTCGTCTTCGCCGCGTTCGTGCTCTTCATGTGGTTCCGGCTGGTGCGGCGGGAGGCCGAGGCCGCCCGGGACGTGGCCCTGGGCCTGATTCCCGACGCGGACGGAGGGCCGGACGCGGAGCCGGACGCCGCGTCGCCCGCCGCAGCGTCGGCGTCGGTCACCGCCGAGCGCTGACGAGCCTGGGCTGGGTCTGCCGGTCCTGCCCGGCCCGCCGGGACGGCGTGCCCGGTCCCGTTGCTGGTCCCGGCCCGCCGGGACGGTGGTCCTGGTCCCGGCCCGCCGGGACGGTGTGCCTGGCCCCGGCCCCGATCCGCCGGCGCCGCCTGCCCGGATGACGCGGACCGGCTGTCCCGCCTGCCCGGATCACGCGGACCCCGCTGTCCCGCCAGCCCGGATCGCGCGGGCCCTGCTGTCCCGCCAGCCCGGATCACGCGGACCCAGCTATCCCGCCCGCCCAAATCACGCGGGACCCGCTGTCCCGCCGACCGGTGCCGCCGTCTACGCGCCGGGTTCGAGGACGCCCGTCCGGTAGATCGTTCCGGCGCAGGCGTTGGGGATCTTCGCCTCGGCGACCGGTGCTCCCGGCTCCGGGGTGTGCTGCACGGAGACGCTGCCCGGGGCCGTACCGGCGCCGTCCTCGCCGCCCAGTTGGGTGTCCGCGCCCGATTCGCCGTCACCGCTGCCGGTGCCCGCCGTGACCGAACCGGCCGCGACCCCGGTACTGCCGGCGGCGCCGTCCGTGGGCGTCGGGGACGGGGATCCTCCGGCGGTGGGACAGGTCTCCTGGGGGATCCAGGCGAACTTCACCTCGTAGACCATGGTCGGCTTCAGCAGGATCGTGGACTCCTCCTCCGCCGGATCGGGCAGTCCGGAGGCGGGGTCTCCCTGGGTGTGCCGGACCACGACGATCTTGGCCGGGTCGGCGGCGCCCGCGGCCTGGAAGCCCACGGTCCCGCCGCCGCTGACCGAGCACTCCTTGCCGGAGACGTTGGCGATGCGGAAGCTTCCGTAGACCGTGCCGTCGGCCCCGGCCGCGCCGGTCGTCGCGGAGGCGACGCCGAGCTGGTCGGGGGAACAGGCCGGCAGGACGGCCTGGGCGCTGGCAACCGGGCCGTCCGCCGCACCGCCGTTCACCTCGCTGCCCGCGCCCGGTCCGCTGGTGTCGGTCGGGCTCGCCGTGCCGTCCGGGAGTCCTTGCCCGCTGGTCTGCTCGCCGTCGCCGCCGGCCCCTCCCCCGTTGCCGGTCTGCGCGCCGGTGTCCTCTCCGTTGCCGCCCTGCGCCTGCTCGCCGTGGCCGGCGATGGCGGGGTTGGCGGCGTTGGAGCCCTCGGAGTTGGCGACGTGGACGAAGGCGGGGACCGCCGTGCCGATGAGCAGGGCGGCGGCTGCCGCCCCGACCAGGGCCTGGCGGCGGCGGGCGCGCCGGGCGGGCACCGCGCGGTGCAGCCGGTCCAGCGTGCCCTCGTCCGGTTCGAGGCCCTGCACGGCGCCGCGCAGCATCCGGCGCAGCGCCTCCTCGTCGAGGGAGTCCCCCCCGAACGGGGCGCCGGGCGCGCCGAACGCCAGGGTGTCCGGCTCTCCCCCGTCCCGGTCGGCGTGCGGGGTGTTCTCCGGCCCGTGGTTCACAGTTCCGTTTCCCGTCGGGTCTGTCCGGTGTCCGCGCAGCGGGCCGCGGCGGAACCGGCCGCCGCCCGCACGTCCCTGCTCGTCGTGGCGGCGATTCATGTCTGCGCCTCCATGACGACGCGCAGCGCCGCGATGCCGCGCGATCCGTACGCCTTCACCGAGCCCAGGGAGATTCCCAGCGTCTCGGCGACCTGCGCCTCGGTCATGTCCGCGAAGTAGCGCAGCACCAGCACCTCGCGCTGGCGCCGTTGCAGTCCGCGCATCGCCTTGATCAGCGCGTCCCGCTCCAGCTGGTCGTACGCGCCCTCCTCGGCGCTCGCCATGTCCGGCATGGGCTTGGAGAGCAGCTTCAGCCCGAGGATGCGGCGGCGCAGGGCGGATCGGGAGAGATTGACGACGGTCTGGCGCAGATAGGCGAGGGTCTTCTCGGGCTCCCGCACCCGGTTGCGCGCCGAGTGCACGCGTATGAACGCCTCCTGCACGACGTCCTCGCAGGACGCCGTGTCGTCCAGCAGCAGGGCGGCGAGCCCGAGCAGCGAACGGTAGTGGGCGCGGTAGGTCTCGGTGAGATGGTCGACGGTGGTCCCGGCTGCCACGCTCTCTTCAGCGCCCTCGCGCTGCGACGGCAGTGCTGTCGTCCGTGCGGCCGGCATGGGCGCGATCACCGGCATGCCGCCGGACGCGCGGGGCCGTCCCAGCGGTCGCACCGCGGCGCCGCGCAGGGGGCCCACCACTGTGATATCGAGAACCTCTGCCACGCCAGTTGGACACGTTTCCCCCCGTCAGGGTTGTACGCATACGGCACCGCGTTTGACACCCTGCGACATGCCTTCATACGAACCCGTTCTTCCGCAAATACCCCGAACATGCGCCCCGCCGCGCAAGAGTGACCGCTTAGACGCCTGTCGCCCGACCCGTGGTTGCAACAGACCGAAAGGTCATCGTCGGCCACCGCAATGCCCCAGCTCAAGAGGTTCAGACCAGCAACTTGCTCACAGGGTGTTCACAGAGCGTACAAAACAGGTTCGATCAGGACCGGGGAAATTCGGCGGCGACCGCTTCGGCGATCTGGGCGACGTTGAGCGCCGCTCCCTTGCGGAGGTTGTCGCCGCAGACGAACAGCTCCAGGGCCCGGGGATCGTCCTTCGAGCGGCGGACCCGGCCGACCCACGTCGGGTCCGTGCCGACCACGTCGGAGGGGGTGGGGAAGTCCCCCGCGGCCGGGGAGTCGTACAGCACGACGCCGGGCGCGGTGGCCAGGATCTCGTGAGCCCGGTCGACCTCGACCTCGTTCTCGAAGCGGGCGTGCACCGACATCGAGTGCGTGGCGATCACGGGGACGTACACACAGGTCGCCGAGACGCGCAGCTCCGGCAGGCCCAGGATCTTGCGGCACTCGTCGCGGATCGCCACTTCCTCCGAGGACCAGCCGTCCCCGGCGTCCGCTCCGGCCCACGGGACGACGTTGAGGGCGACGGGGGCGGCGAAGGGGCCGCCGTCGCCCTCGCCCACGACCCGGCGGACGTCGCCGGGCTTGGTGCCGAGTTCGGTGCCGGCCACCATCGAGAGCTGTTCGCGCAGCGCGGCGACGCCGTCGCGCCCGGCCCCGCTCACGGCCTGGTACGAGGAGACGACCAGCTCGCGCAGCCCGAACTCGGCGTGCAGCGCGCCGACCGCGACGATCAGCGACAGCGTGGTGCCGTTGGGGTTGGCGACGATGCCGCGCGGCCGCATCCGTACGGCATGGGGGTTGATCTCGGGGACGACAAGCGGGACGTCGTCCGCGATGCGGAAGGCGGCGGAGTCGTCGATCACGACGGCGCCCTTGGACGTGGCGACGGGGGCCCAGCGCGCGGACACCTCGTCGGGCACCAGGAACAGCGCCACGTCGATGCCGTCGAAGACGTCCTCGGTGAGTTCGAGGACCTCGGACTCCTCGCCGCGGACGACCAGCTTGCGGCCGGCCGAACGCGGCGAGGCGACGAGTCTCACCTCGCCCCAGACATCCGCGTGCTGCGAGAGGATCTGGAGCATGACGCCACCGATCGCCCCGGTCGCACCGACGACCGCGAGCGAAGGGCGGCGTGCGGTCATCGGCCGGTGCCCCCGTACACGACGGCCTCGTCCGAGTCGCTGTCGAGCCCGAAGGCGGTGTGCACGGCGCGCACGGCCTCGTTGACGTCGTCGGCGCGGGTGACGACCGAGATGCGGATCTCGGACGTCGAGATCAGCTCGATGTTCACACCGACGTCGGACAGCGCCTCGAAGAAGCCCGCGGTGACCCCCGGGTTGGTCTTCATACCGGCGCCGACCAGGGAGATCTTCGCGATCTGGTCGTCGTAGCGCAGCGACTCGAAGCCGATGCCCGTCCGGTTGCGCTCCAGGGCGTCGATGGCCTTGCGGCCCTCCGACTTGGGCAGCGTGAACGTGATGTCGGTCAGTCCGGTCGCCGCGGCGGACACGTTCTGCACGACCATGTCCATGTTGATCTCGGCGTCCGCGATGGCGCGGAAGATCGCCGCCGCCTCGCCCGGCTTGTCGGGCACGCCGACGACCGTGACCTTGGCCTCGGAGACGTCATGGGCGACTCCGGAGATGATCGCGTGCTCCACCTTCTGGTCCCCTTGCGGCTCGTTGCTGACCCAGGTCCCGCGCAGCCCCGAGAAGGACGAACGGACGTGGATCGGGATGTTGTAACGGCGTGCGTACTCGACGCACCGGTGCAGCAGCACCTTGGAACCGGACGCGGCCAGCTCCAGCATGTCCTCGAAGGAGATCCAGTCGATCTTCTTCGCCTTCTTCACGACCCGGGGGTCCGCGGTGAAGACGCCGTCGACGTCGGTGTAGATCTCACAGACCTCGGCGTCCAGCGCGGCGGCCAGCGCGACGGCGGTGGTGTCCGACCCGCCGCGGCCGAGGGTGGTGATGTTCTTGCCCTCCTGGCTGACGCCCTGGAACCCGGCGACGATGGCGATGTTGCCCTCGTCGATCGAGGTCCGGATACGGCCCGGCGTGACATCGATGATGCGCGCTTTGTTGTGGACCGAGTCGGTGATGACACCCGCCTGGCTGCCCGTGAACGACTGGGCCTCGTGGCCCAGGTTCTTGATCGCCATGGCCAGCAGGGCCATGGAGATCCGCTCTCCGGCGGTCAGCAGCATGTCGAACTCACGCCCGGCAGGCATCGGGGATACCTGCTCGGCGAGATCGATCAGCTCGTCCGTCGTGTCGCCCATCGCCGACACCACGACAACCACCTGGTTGCCGTTCTTCTTGGCGTCGACTACTCGCTTGGCGACCCGCTTGATGCCCTCGGCATCGGCTACGGAGGAGCCTCCGTACTTCTGCACGACAAGGCCCACGTGCGCTCCTCGCTCAATCCATTGATCGCGGTCGGCTCAGTCTAACGAGCAGCCCGGAAACGCCCTCCTGATACCACATGCTGAGATGTCCCGCTCAGAACGTGATCACCGGCGTGTCGCCCCGGACTGCTCGTACGAGCCTGCTGCCCGCCCACCGCCGGACCACTCCCCGGTGTGGCCCAGCCCACAGGAAGAGCTCCGGATCACTGCACCGGCCGCAGCCCCAGCGGACCCGCGATCTCCTCCGCCATGACGCGGCCGGCCTCCTCGGCCAGGGTGTCGTCGCCGGCGTCCTGGTCGGTGTCGAGGCCGTCGAGTTCCTGGAGGGGCTGGTTGAGACGGATGTGGGCGATGAGGGACTGGAGGGCGCGCAGGGCGGCGGAGGCGGTGGAGCCCCAGTTGGAGAAGTAGGAGAACTGCCACCACCAGAGGGCCTCGGTGACGCGGTCCTCCTCGTAGTGGGCCAGGCCGTGGCGCAGGTCGGTGACCAGGTCGGCCAGGTCGTCGGAGATCCGGGCGGCCACCGGGGCCTTGCGGGGCTCGTACGGGTCGAAGACCTCGGAGTAGACGTCGATCGGCTCCAGCAGGACGGCGAAGCGCTCGCGCAGGCCGTCCGCGTCCGGCTCGGCGCCCAGATCGGGCTCGTAGCGCTCGTCGGGAAGGATGTCCTCGTACGCCCCCAGCCGGCCGCCGGCCAGCAGGAGCTGCGAGATCTGGAGGAGCAGGACCGGGACGGCCTCCTCGGGCTCCTCGACCTTGGACACCTCCGTGACCGCGACGATGAACGTCTTGATCTGGTCGGCGATCTGGACCGCGAAGTCGTCAGGGTCCTGGGTGACGGTGTTCAGCGTGGCGTCAGACATCGAGGAGACCTCCCGTGGGCACGGTCGCGGACGGTGGGGAGCAGTTAACGACGGCGACCGTAAAACCGCGGTGAGGCCACCGGGCGACGGTGCGGCGACGGGGGTCAGACATCGAGCAGACGCCTCCCCTCGAAGGCGCGGCCGAGGGTGACCTCGTCCGCGTACTCCAGATCGCCGCCGACCGGAAGACCGCTGGCCAGCCGGGTGACGCGCAGCCCCATCGGCTTGACCATCCGCGCCAGGTACGTCGCGGTGGCCTCGCCCTCCAGATTGGGGTCCGTCGCCAGGATCAGTTCGGTGATGGAGCCGTCCGCGAGACGGGCCAGCAGCTCGCGGATGCGCAGATCGTCCGGGCCGACGCCCTCGATCGGGCTGATCGCCCCGCCCAGGACGTGGTAGCGCCCCCGGAACTCACGGGTCCGCTCGATCGCCACGACATCCTTGGGCTCCTCGACCACACAGATGACCGTGCGGTCGCGGCGCGGATCGCGGCAGACGGCGCACTCCTCCTGCTGGGCCACGTTGCCGCAGACCGCGCAGAAGCGGACCTTGTCCTTGACCTCCAGCAGCGCCTGGGCCAGCCGGCGCACATCGGTCGGCTCGGCCTGCAGGACGTGGAAGGCGATCCGCTGCGCGCTCTTGGGACCGACGCCGGGCAGCCTGCCCAGCTCGTCGATGAGGTCCTGAACCACGCCTTCGTACAACGGATCGCCTTTCGTGCCGGCTCGGCCGGGTCGTGGTACGTACCGTAGGGGGTACGCACGGTCTTGGGTACGGCTCGGTCAGAAGGGGAGACCGGGCATGCCGCCCAGGCCCTGGGTCAGCGGGCCCAGCTTCTGCTGCTGGAGCTGCTGGGCGTTCTCGTTCGCCGCCTGGACCGCCGCGACGACCAGGTCGGCCAGCGTCTCGGTGTCCTCCGGATCGACCGCCTTCGGGTCGATCACCAGGCCGCGCAGCTCACCGGAGCCGTTGACCGTCGCCTTCACCAGGCCGCCGCCCGCCTGGCCGTCCACCTCGGTCCTGGCCAGCTCCTCCTGAGCCTGGGCGAGGTCCTGCTGCATCTTCTGGGCCTGCTGCAGCAGCTGCTGCATATTGGGCTGACCGCCACCGGGAATCACGGGTCACTCCAGGCATTTCGACGACAAATGTTTCGGTACGCCGAGCCTACGTGGTCCCCGCGCGGCGCGCCCCACCCACTGGCGAGCAACTCTTTCGAGTGAGTTCGGGTGGGCGGTGGCGGGACTCCTATACCTGACCAGAGGCCCGGTGCACCCGGGAATACCGCGATTTCGACCCCATGGCCCACCATTCGGCGGTAGGAAGGGCATGCGTCCCGGTACGCGCATCCGCATCCTCCGTCACGCAAGGTTACGTGCGGGGGACTGCCCGTGGCGCCGGGACCGGTGAGCAGCGAGTGCGCAGAAAGCAGAGACCCGCCCGTCGTCGAGTACGCCGCCGAGAACACGCGTCGTGATCCAGCATGCAGAGGAGTACCCCGGTGAGTCAGCCGGAGATGCAGCCCGAAGGGCCGCCCCGCAACGAATCCGGTGTGCCGGGTCCTGCCGCGCCCTCCGCGACGGGCTCCGGCGAACGCGGCCGGAAAGCGGCGCGGCCGCGCGGGGGGGACCTCACCGCGACGGCGTTTCCGGCCGGTGACTGGGACGATCCCGCGCAGCGGCTCGACGAGCTGTACCGCTGGATCGAGGCCGACGCGCTGCGCACCGCTGACTGGTATCTGGGCGACCGGCTGTGGAAGCGGCGGGGGGCCAGGGCGCTTCGGCTGGGCACCGCGGCGGGGGCGGTCGCCGGTGCCGCGCTGCCGCTGCTGGATCTGACCGGGGCGCTGCACGGGGCGGCCGGCTGGGGGTATCTGTCGCTGCTGCTGGGCGCCGCGTGCATGGCGTGCGACCGCTACTTCGGGCTGACCTCGGGCTGGATGAGGAGTCTCGCCACCGCCCAGGCCGTGCAGCGCCGACTCCAGGTGCTGCACTTCGACTGGGCGTCGGAGTGCGTGCGCGAGGTGCTGGGGCCGGCCGAGGGGACGGCGAGCGAGGCGACCGAGCGGTGCCTCGGGGTGCTGCGGCGGTTCTCGGAGGACGTGACGGAGCTGGTGCGGTCGGAGACCGCGGACTGGATGGTGGAGTTCCGGGCGGGTCCGGCGCCGATGGGGATGCAGGCGCTGGTGTCCGGGGGGCCGGGCGGCGGCCGGGCGGAGCCGGGGGCGCAGCCGGGCCGCTTCCCGTTGCAGTCGATGGGCCGGCCGAACATGCCCCGGCAGCGGCCGCCGGAGTCCCCGAGGTGAGAGGCGCCCTCGCCCGATGCCTCGTCCCGGAAACGGCCTCCGCGTCGGCGCGGGGCCGCCCGGTGCGGGACGCGGGCGGCCCCCGGCCTCAGCTGAAGATGATCATCGAGCCCTGGGCCAGGCTGCGGGTGACCGCCGCGTGGAGGCCGAGCCAGACATGGCGTTCACGGGCGAACGGATGGTCGTCGTAGGGGAACGGCACCGCGGGCTCCTCCAGCGAGGTGGGCGCGGCGGGCGGCAGCGGCGCGGCCGGCGGGTTGCCCGGGTCGATGCCGATCGCCGGGGCGACGAACTCCAGCTCGCGCAGCAGCCCGTACGAGGAGCCGAGCGGCCCGCCGCCCTCCAGCAGGGCGTCGGTGGTCAGCGGTGCGGTGAAGTCCAGGGGGACGTACGCCCCCGCGTGGTCGTAGTGCCACACCAGGTGGGACTGCTGCGCGGTGGGCTCGAACATCTCCAGCAGCTGTTCGTAGTCCCCGCCCAGTTCGTCGACGGGGGTCACGGCCAGGCCGCTGAGCGCGAGGAGATAGGCGCGGCGCAGGAAGTGCAGGGCGTCGTAGTCGAAGCCGGCGACCGGGGCGACGTCACCGGTCAGTCCGGGCATGTAGGCGTAGACGGGGACGGGCGGCAGCCCCGCGTCCCCCAGCGCCTTGTCGTAGACGGCTATCTCTTCGGCGAACGGGTTGTCGGGGCTGTGGCACAGCACGTCGACGAGGGGGACCAGCCACAGGTCACAGGCCACGAAGTCTCGCTCTCATACGGGGATGCGCGGGGTGGCGCGCTGGTCGGGACAGCGTAATGCGGCCGGGACGTCGCGGACAGGGCTCCTCCGGCCGCCCCGGGGACGGGCCTCAGGGGGTGTCCGTGACCCCCCGGTACGGGCCGGGGGGCGGCGGGTCACCGGCCGCGAGGCGGTCGGCCCAGGTCAGCGCGTGGTTGTTGTAGTCGTCGACGGCGGCGCGCAGGGCGGCCCGGTCGCGCAGCGAGATCGCGGCGACGAGGTCGGGGTGCCCGCGCCAGAGCCAGTCCCGCACGTCCGCGTCACCGCGCAGGTACGGCACGGCGAAGACCCAGGCCTGGACGCGCAGCCGGTGGAGGAAGCCGGTGATGTACGGGTTGCCGACGAGGGCGCCGAGTTCGCGCCAGAAGCGCAGGTCGTAGCCGATGAGGATGTCCAGATCGCCGCCGCGCGCGGCGCGGGCGGCCTCCTCGGCCCGGCGGCGCACGGAGACGAGGGCCTCGCGGTGGGCGGCCTGCCGGGCGGAGGGGGCGGGCGGCCCCTCGAAGACGTCGCGGATGACCCCGTCCATGACCAGGGTGCGGGCCTCCACCATGGCCCGGTAGTCCGCGACGCTGAACTGGTGGACGCGGAATCCCCGGTGCTGGTCGGATTCGAGGAGCCCCTGCGCGGAGAGGTCGAACAGCGCCTCGCGGACGGGCGTCGCGGAGACCCCGTACTGCTCGGCGATCATCTTGACGGTGAACTCCCGGCCGGGCTGCAGACGCCCCGCGAGCACCTCGTCACGCAGCGCGTCCGCGATCTGCTGTCGCAGCGTACTGCGGGTGACAGCTCCGCGCGCGGGCATGGCGCCCCTCCCCTGATCGGCCTCGGGTCACCTTAGACGAGGCCGTGGGGAGGGGCGCGGAAGCGGCGGGGCGGGCGGGGGCGGGTCACCGCCCGCCGGCGGTCACACCGTGTGCCGGTCGGCCACGGTCAGCGCGGCGTCGAGCGCGGCCAGGCCCTCCTTGGCCTCCTGCTCGGAGATGGTGCAGGCGGGCACGGCGTGGGTGCGGTTCATGTTGATGAAGGGCCAGAGCCCGTTCTTCTTGGCCTCGGCGCCGAAGGCGGCCATCGGCGCGTTGGCCTCGCCGGTCGCGTTGTACGGGACGAGCGGCTCGCGCGTCTCCTTGTTGCGGACCAGATCCAGTGCCCAGAAGGCACCGAGGCCGCGGACCTCGCCGACGGAGGGGTGGATCTCGGCGAGTTCGCGCAGGCCGGGGCCGAGGACGGTCTCGCCGATGCGGGCGGCGTTCTCGACGACCTTCTCGTCCTCCATCACCTTGATGGTGGCGACGGCGGCGGCGCAGGCCAGCGGGTGACCGGAGTAGGTGAGTCCGCCCGGGTAGGGGCGGGTATCGAAGGTGGCGGCGATCTCGGCGGAGATGGCGACGCCGCCGAGCGGCACATAGCCGGAGTTGACGCCCTTGGCGAAGGTCATCAGGTCGGGCACGACGTCGAAGTGGTCGGCGGCGAACCACCTGCCGGTCCGGCCGAATCCGGCCATGACCTCGTCCAGGACGAAGACGATCCCGTACCGGTCGCAGATCTCCCGGACGCCGGCCAGATAGCCGGGCGGCGGCGTCATGATGCCGGCCGTGCCCGGGATGGTCTCCAGGATGATCGCGGCGATCGTCGAGGGGCCCTCGAACGCAAGGGTGTCCTCCAGGTGCTGGAGCGCGCGGGCGCACTCCTCGGCCTCGGTCTGCGCGTAGAACGGGGACCGGTAGAGGAACGGGGCCCAGAACCGGACGACCCCGGCGGAACCGTTGTCCGAGGGCCAGCGGCGCGGGTCGCCGGTCAGGTTGATCGCGGTGGAGGTGGCGCCGTGGTACGAGCGGTAGGCGGAGAGCACCTTCGTGCGGCCGGTGTGCAGCCGGGCCATCCGGACGGCGTTCTCGACGGCCTCGGCGCCGCCGTTGGTGAAGAAGATCTTGTCGAGGTCACCGGGGGTGCGCTCGGCGATGAGGCGGGCGGCCTCGGAGCGCGGCTCGATGGCGAACGCGGGCGCGAAGGTCGTCATCTTCGCCGCCTGCTCCTGGATCGCGGCGACGACGACGGGGTGCTGGTAGCCGATGTTGGTGTAGACGAGACCGCTGGTGAAGTCGAGGTAGCGGTTGCCGTCGTAGTCCCAGAAGTACGCCCCCTCGGCGCCGGCGACGGCGAGCGGGTCGATCAGGCCCTGGGCGGACCAGGAGTGGAACACGTGCGCGCGGTCGGTGGCCTTGACGGCCGCGCCGGCGGCGGAGTCGACAGGGGGATGAGGGGTCATGCCCCGAGCGTAGGCGGCGCCCCGCACCGGCCGGTATGGCCACCTTGTATGGCGTGGGCCGCCTGGTTCGGCAGGGTGTCGCGTCATCGCGTCCCCGCGTCACGGCACCGCGCCGCGTGCCGTGAGGACGTCCGGCGGACAGCCCCGCCCCGGCTCCGGAATTAGTTGACAGGACGCTGTCGTATTGACAGCATGTTGTCATAAGCGTTCGTCCGAGGAGGCCGTCATGACCCGCGGAACCGTTCATCTGGCCGTGTACGACACCTTCGCCGACTGGGAGACCGGGTACGCCACCGCCCATCTCGCCCGCAACGGCTTCACCGTCCGCTCGGTCGGCCCCACCACCGGGCCGGTCACCAGCATGGGCGGGTTGGTCGTCCTACCCGATCTGGCGCTCGACGCGCTGCGCCCCGGGGACAGCGCGCTGCTGATCCTGCCGGGGGCCGATCTCTGGGACACGGGTGACGCGCTCGCCCCCTTCGCCCGCGCCGCGCGCGGCTTCCTGGACGCGGAGGTGCCCGTCGCCGCGATCTGCGGGGCCACGGCGGGGCTGGCCCGCGAGGGACTGCTCGACGCACGGCCGCACACGAGCGCGGCCGACGTCTATCTGGCGGCCACGGGATACGCCGGCGGCGCCCACTACACCGAGGCCGACGCGCTCACCGACGGCGGCCTGATCACCGCGGGCCCGACCGAACCGGTCGCGTTCGCCCGGGAGATCCTCGCGCTGCTCGGGGTGTACGACGAGAAGCGGCTCGACGCCTGGTACCGGCTCTTCCACGACTCGGACCCGAGCGCCTACCCGGTGCTCCAGGGATGAGCCACGAGGACCGGGACCGGCTGAGCGCCACCGCTCTGACCGTCTTCCGGCTGAACGGCCAGTTCCTGTCCGTGGCCGAGGAGTTGGCCCGGCCGGCCGGGTTGACCGCCACCTGGTGGCAGGTGCTCGGCGCGGTGCTCCCCGAACCGCTGCCGGTCGCCGGGATCGCCCGCGCGATGGGCATCACCCGGCAGAGCGTGCAGCGCGTGGCCGATCTGCTGGTGGACAAGGGCCTCGCGGAGTACGTCCCCAACCCGGCCCACCGCCGCGCGAAACTGCTCCGCCCCACCGGGGAGGGGAGGGCGGCGGTGTCCCGGATCCGTCCGGGGCACGGGGCGTTCGCGGAGCGGCTGGCGCGCGAGCTGGGCGAGGAGGAGTTCGACCGGACGGTCCGGGTCCTCCAGCGGCTGTCCCGCGCCCTGGACGCCGTGGGCCCGCCGGACCCGCCCGGGGTGCCGGACGGACCCGGTACGCCGGGGGCGTGAGCGGGGCGCACACCGCGCCGCGCATGGGCCTCTCCCCGTGAACTCCGGGTGGCCGGACCGGTCCCGGGCGGACGCGGCGGGCCGCGAGTGCGCCGCTATTCTCGACCCCGTCCGGCGTGTCGTCGTACGGGGGGAGACCACACACCATGGAGAAGCTCGGGTCCGCCGATCCTCAACGCATCGGCGGTTACCGGCTGCTGGGGAGACTCGGCGCGGGCGGCATGGGGCAGGTCTACCTCGCCCGTTCGGACCGGGGCCGGGTCGTGGCGCTGAAGCTGGTGCGCGAGGAACTGGCCGAGAAGCAGGAGTTCCGCGAGCGGTTCCGCCAGGAGGTGGGGGCGGCCCGCCGGGTCGGGTCGGCCTGGACGGCTCCCGTTCTGGACGCGGACACCGAGGCCGCCGTCCCGTGGGTGGCCACCGGATACATCGCCGGCCCCTCCCTCCAGACCACCGTCTCGGGGCGCACGCTCCTGTCGGCCGGCCCCGCCCCCGGGGCGTACGGCCCGCTGCCCGACCGCTCCGTGCACATCCTGGGCACCGGCCTCGCACACGCGCTCCGGGCCATCCACGCGGCCGGGCTCATCCACCGGGACCTCAAACCGTCCAACATCCTGCTGACGATCGACGGCCCACGCGTCATCGACTTCGGGATAGCCCGGGCGCTGGACACCGTCACGGACGGCGGCCTCACCCGGACCGGCGCCCTGGTCGGCTCCCCCGGCTTCATGGCCCCGGAGCAGGTGCGGGGCGAGCGGGTGACCACCGCGTGCGACGTGTTCTGCCTGGGATCGGTGCTGGCCTACGCGTCCACCGGGCGGCTCCCGTTCGGCACGGCGGCCACCGGGGTGCCCGCCCAGCTCTTCCGGATCGCCCAGGAGGAGCCCGACCTCACCGGCGTCCCGGTGGACCTCGTGGAACTCGTCCGCGACTGCCTCCACAAGGACCCTCCGGCCCGCCCGACGACCGACGAGATCCTGGAGCGGCTGGACGGGGGCGACGGCGCCGAGCCCTGGCTGCCCGCCGCGCTCATCGCCCAACTGGGCCGCCAGGCCGTGGGTCTGCTGGACACGGAGGACCCGCAGGACACGGACCCCGAGTCCGGCCCGTCGACCGCCGTCCTCCGCGTCACGGCCCCCGCCGACCCGCCACCGCCTCCGGTCCCGGACACCCCGCACCCCTCCCCGGACCCCTCGGCCTCCGTCGCCCCGCAGGACACCGCACCGACCACGCCCGTCCCCCCGGCCGCCCGCGCCGGGGCCGCCTACCCGCCATCGCCCTACGCCGGAGCGGCTGCCCCGGGCACACCGCTACCGGGCGGCACACCGCCGGGCAGCACTCCACCAGGGAACACGGCCCCGGGCACACCCGCCTTCGGTGATCCGCACGCGGCACCGGCCACGCCGGCGTACGGCTATCCGCAACGGGCCCCCGGCACGCCCGCGTACGGCTATCCGCACCAGTCCCCCGCCCAGCCCGGTTACGGTCCGCAGCCGGCGCAGCAGCACCAGGGCTACGCGTACGCCTATCCGCAGCAGCCGGGCTTCGGCACCGCGCCTCCCCACGGCCCGGGCGACGGCCGCCCGGAGAGGGGCGAGCGCCGGAGCACCGGATCGACGGTGGCCCTGATCGTGATCGCGGTGCTGGTCGCGGTGGGGGCGGGGGGTTCGGTGTACGCGCTGATGAACGACAGGGGCGCGAAGCCCGAGGCGTCCCCCAGCCGCTCGGCCGGCCCCGCCCCCACAGACGAGACCGCCGGATCCCCTTCCCCCTCCCCGGGTGACGACGGCGACGACGCCAAGGGCGGGGCCCCGGACGCGGGCGACGTCCCGGACGGCTACCTCGGCACCTGGACGGCGGGGCTGGACAACGCCTCCGGCCACTCCACCCGCACCCTGGTCATCGGTCAGGGCGCGGTCGGCGAGACCGTCCTCACCCTGACCGCCGAAGGGCCGCTGGACACCGGCGGCACCTACCACTGCGTGTTCAGCGCCGGTCTGGCGGCGCGGCCCTCCGCGGGCTCGCCGGTCAGCATCGGCCCGTCCACGGTGACGGAGGGCGAGCCGATGACCTCCTGCACGCCGGGCGGCGCCACCACGCTCACGCTCCTCCCCGACGGGAGCCTGAGCCGGGTGAACACGGACACCGGCGACCGGCTCACGTACACGAAGTCGGGCTGACCCGGTCCCGGACCGGGCAGGCCGGCGCGGACCGCTCGGCGGACCGTCGCCTCCCGCTACACCAGCGCCTTCAGGGACATCAACAGATGGCGGTGGGCCGGCTCCCGCGTCGGGTGCAGCGCCTCCTCCCGGTCCGCGTGGCCGGAGACCAGGGCGCGCTGGCCGGGGCCCATCATCCGGAACCGGACGACCGGATCGTCGAAGGAGGACAGGGCGTCCATCAGATACGAGGGCTTGAAGGCGATGGTCAGGGCGTCCGGGCTTCTGAGGACGGCCGGCAGCCGCTGCGAGGCCACGTCGTCCTCGTATCCCGCCCGCAGCAGCACCGACCCCTCCTCGAAGGCGAGTTGGAGGGGGCTGTCGCCCTCGGCCACGACGGCGACCCGCCTCACGGCCTCGACCAGCGGCTCCCGCTCGGTCACCGCCTCGACCGGGTCGGCGAGGGCGAACAGCTTGTCGTGGCGCGGGAGTCTGCCGTCCACGAGGCGGACCGTGGTGCGCATCCCGTCCCGCTCGAAACCGGCCGAGCCCGTGTCGAGGGCCAGGCTGACCGGGCCCGCGCCGTCGAAGGAACGGGCGATCTCGGAGAGCCGGCGCGCGGAGACGACGACATCGGCCGACGCCTCCCCGGACGCGGGCTTCCACCCCAGCGTGCGCACCGCGAAGCGGTAGCGGTCCGTGGCCGCGAGCGTCATCCGGTCGCCGTCGAGCCCGAGCCGTATCCCGGTGAGGACGGGCAGCGCCTCGTCCCGGCCGGCTGCCACCGCAACATCGGCGACCGCCGCCGCGAACTCCCGTCCGTCCACCGCCCCCAGCACCTCCGGCAGCGGGGGCAGCGTGGGGCGGTCGTCGAGCGGCAGCACCGACAGGCCGAAGCGCGCTCCGCTGCCCGTGACCGTGAACCGCGAGTCCTCGGTGCCGCACTCCACCGCGCCTTCGGGCAGCACCCGGCACACGTCCAGGAGCCGCCGCCCCAGGACCAGGACCCGGCCGGGCCGGAGCGTCTCGGCGGCGATCTCGATGCGGGCGGACGCCTCGTAGTCCAGTCCGGAGACGGCGAGCCGGCCGTCCGCCGCCTCCAGCAGCAGTCCGCCCAGGACGGGCACCGGGGACCTGGTGGGCAGCACCCGGGCCGCCCAGGCCACGGCGTCCGCCAACGCGCCGCGCTCGATACGGAATTCCATGGTGACGCCCTCTCCTCGGCCGCGCGCCGGCCCGCTCGCGGTCGCGCGGGACGGGCCGGTCCTGACCCTTCCGACGGTAGAGGGCACCACTGACAACGCCGGCGCGCCAAAGGCCCGCCGGCGTCACCGGCACCGCGGGGCGTCCCCGCGAACGGACACCGCCGCCGGGACAGGACACCGGCGGCAGTGGATGAAGGGCGGTTGCGGCCGACCGCAGCGGCCACCCCCGTGAGCCGATGCCGCCGTCCCCGTTCCTCTCCCCCGAAAGGCCCGCAACCGCGTTCGGACTCTAAGTCGCGGGGGCAGACGAACGGAAGATTCGGTTCGCACGGTGAGGCCGGCCAGAGGTATCAGTCCGCACAACGGAACCGGTACTCTGCACTCCGGTTTCTGGCGGGAACGGGGGAAGCGTGCAGACGCGCAGGCGGGCGGAGGACGTCATTCGGATGCACGGCCTGGCCAGATCGGGCGGCACCCGGGAACTGCTGCGCTGGCTCTCGGGGCGGGCGGACGGCTGGGCCGGGCTGCTCGACGGCGACGGCACCGTCCTGCACGGCGTCGCCCGCGTCCCGGACGCCGCGACCGCCCGGGCACCCGCCCTGGCCTCCGAGGGGGCCCGGGAACTGACCGGACTCGGCGCCCGGTCGTTCTCCTTCGACCGCGAGGCGCACACCGCGCTGCTGTTCTCGCTGGACGCGCCGCCCGGCGTCGCGCCGCCGGTCCTCGCCGTGATCGCCCGCCGCCCCACCGCCGCCGGGCTCGCCACCCTGCTCGCGGACGCCGCCCTCCCGCTGGCGATGTGCTGGTCGGCCGAGGCCGTCGAGCGCAAGCGCCGGCGCGTGGACCTCGCGGAGTCGCGGGGCCGGGAGGCCGTGCTGCATCTGCTCATGACCGGGCAGTTGTCGATCGCCCACCAGGTGGCGGGTGCCCTGAAGCCCGGACTGCCGGACCCGGTCCGGGTCTGCGTCGTCGAATGCCCGGGGAGCAGCCGCGACGAGGTGGCGCGGATCTGCGCGGACCTGTCCGGTGGGCGGTCCTGGATCGTGCGGTGCCCGGTGTACGCGCGCCATCTCATCCTCATCACCCCGGTGGGCCCCGGACCGGAGCGGGACCGCCTCGGCCAGGAGGTCGCCTCGGCCGTGGCCGACTGCCACGTCGGGATCAGCGAGGACGCCCCGCTGGCCGACACCCCGACCGCGTACCGGCAGGCGTTCCACGCCCTCGCCGTCGCCCGCGGACTGCCCGGCCGCAACGCCCGCTTCGGCACCGCCCCGGCACCGGCCCTGGTGACCGGCGCCAAGGGAGCGGCCTGGGCCGACGCCGTACTCGCCCCGCTGCTCACGCATCTGCCCCGGCGCGCCCAGGACCCGGGCGCCCAGGAACTCGCGGCGACGCTCACCTCGTGGCTCGCGTTCTCCTCGCACGCCACGGACCATCTGAAGATCCACCGCAACACCCTGGCCGCCCGGCTGCGGCTGATCGGCGAACTGCTGGGCCACGACCTCCAGCGGCTGGCCGACCAGGCGGCCCTGGACCTCGCCCTGAGCATCCGCGCCACGCCCAGCCTGCCCCGCCAACGGGTCCCCGGGGCCGGGGTGGAGCCGGCGCCCTCCCTCGACGAGGTGCTGGGGCAGCCCGCCGTCCGCTCCTGGGCCGTGCAGCAGGTGCGCCCGCTGGGCGGTGCGGAACCGGGCGGGGGCGGTTCGGACCCGTACACGACCCTGCGCACCTGGCTGGACCGCGAGGCGCAGCTCGGACCGGCGGCCGAGGCGCTGGGGATCTCCGTGCCGGGGGTGCGCAAGCGGCTGACCCGGCTGGAGAGCGTGCTCCAGCGCTCGCTGCTGCGGACGCCGAGTGCCCGGTACGACCTGTGGCTGGCCTTCCGGGCCCTGGACGCCGCGGAGCACGGCTGAGCGCGTCCGCGTACGGCGTGAGGGGCGCGCCCGCCCGGTGGGGGGCGGGGGGCCCCCCGGCCGAGGGGGGGGCGCCCGGTGAGCACCACCGGGTGGCAACCCGCGGGGGGGCCCCGGGGCGGGGGAACCACGGGGGGCGGGGGAGACGGCGCGCCCCTCGTCATCGGGGTGTCCGCCGGTTCAGCAGCTCAGGTTCGAACCGGGCGTGGTGCCCAGGATCTGGGTGAACGACTGGTAGCGGTCGATCCGGCTCTGGACCTGGGCGGGGTTGCCGCCGTTGCACTCCAGGGAGCCGTTGATGGAGCGGATGGTCTCGCCGAAGCCGGCGCCGTTCACCATGGCGTTGTGGGCCGTCATGGTGCCGGGACCGTTCTGGGTGTTCCAGTACCAGAGGCCGGTCTTCCAGGCCACGGCCGCGTCCTGCTCGACGAGGTAGGGGTTGGCGAGCAGGTTGATGCCGAGCGCGTCGCCGGCCGCCTTGTAGTTGAAGTTCCAGCTGAGCTGGATCGGTCCGCGGCCGTAGTACGCGGCCTGGCCCGCCGGACAGCCGTAGGACTGGCTGGTGTCGCAGTAGTGCGGGTAGTTGGCCGTGTTCTGCTCGACCACGTACACCAGCCCGCCGGTCTCGTGGCTGACGTTGGCGAGGAAGGCCGCGGCCTCCTGCTTCTTCACCGTGTCGCTGCCGGTGTTGGCGAAGCCCGGGTAGGCACCGAGGGCCGCCGTGAGTCCGCTGTACGTATAGAAGGAGCTGCGGTTCGGGAACATCTGGTTGAACTGCGCCTCGCTGACGACGAAGCCGTTGGAGGAGCCGGGGCCGCCAGGGTCCGTGCCGCCGCCGCTGCCGCAGCTGCCCTTGTCGGCCCAGACGTCGGCGTTGCCGGGTGTCTCGTTCTGGGTCCACCACTTGGCGGTCCAGTTGTGCCCGTTGTACGAGGCGGAGCCACCGCCGGTGTAGACGGCGGAGGAGCTCCAGGGGGACGCGCACTCGGCCGCGGAGGCGGTGGTGGCGGGAAGGATGACGACCGTCGCGACGACCGCGCCGAGCGCGGCGATCAGGCCCATGACACGTTTGATCATGTGAGCACTCCTTCGGCGCGGCGCACCGCTCTCGTCGGCGCGCCGCCATGGGGGGATGCCGCCACTCAAGCGGGAATGGTCTGAACCTGTCAAGGTCTAGACCATCGTCGAAAATTCTTACGACAGCGGTCTCGACGCCTCCCGTTCACCACCGTCCACGTGCGCATCACGCTCCCCAACAGCGCTTATTCCGGAGCCAGTCCATCCGGTTCGGCCGGCCGCACGGAGAAGGGCCCGGAGAAAATTCCTCCGGGCCCGTCCAGCATGCGGAACGCCGTCCCACGGCGCCCGCGTTTGCCGTCGCCCCGTCAGCAGGTCAGCCCGGAACCGGGGTTCACCCCGAGGACACCGGTGATCCGCTCGTACGTGGCGACGCGCGCCTTCACCGAGGCGGGATTGCCGCCGTTGCACTCCAGGGCGCCGTTGAGCGAGCGGATCGTCTCACCGAAGCCCGCGCCGCCGACCATGGCCTCGTGCGAGGTCATGGTGCCGGGGCCGTTCTGGGTGTTCCAGTACCAAAGAGCGGTCTGCCAGGCGACCGAGGGATCGCGCTCCACCATCCACGGATCGTTCAGCAGGTCCAGCCCCAGCGCGTCGCCGGCCGCCTTGTAGTTGAAGTTCCAGCTGAACATGATCGGCCCGCGCCCGTAGTACGCCTTCTGGCCGGCCGGGCAGCCGAAGGGCCGGCTGTAGTCGCACTTGATCCAGTAGTTCGCCTCGTTGATCTCCTTCACGTACCGCAGACCGACCGACTCGAAGTCGGCGTGCGTCAGGAACGCCGCCGCCTCCCGGGCCCTGGTCGTCTCCGTCCCCGTGTTCGCGAACCGGGGATAGGCGTGCAGGGCGTCGATCAGCCCCTGGTACGTGTAGAAGGGGGCACGGTCCGGGAAGATCGCGTCGAACTCGTCCTCGCTGATGACGAAGTCCGAGACGCCGCCCGTACAGGCGCCCTCGTCCTTCCAGACCGAGGTGGCGCCCGGGTTCTCGTTCTGCGTCCACCACGCGGCCGTCCAGTTGCGGCCGTGGTGCGACACGGTCCCGCCCGCGCCGTACGCGGTGGACGAGCTCCACAGGGGCGCGCAGGACACCTCGGCCGCGGGGGCGGGCGCGGCCTGGGCCGCACCGGGGAGGAAGGCCGCCGTCGCGACGACGGCGCTCAGTACGGTCAGAACGCTCTTGATGCGGTTCAGCGCTGCTCACTCCTTCGGCAGGGCACCCGAACAGGCTCCGGCATGCCGTCGGGCACCCGGACACCCAACCGTGATTGGTCTGGACCTGTCAAGGTCTGGACCAAGTGCCGTACGCGGCCCACCGTCCCGGCCCCGCCGAACAACGGGCGAACAACGGGCGACGGGTCCCCGTACGGTCCTCCGGACGCACCCCGGGCGCCCTACGGTGACGCGCACGCGCACAGCTGTCCGGCAGCCGAGGGGGAACGGGCCGTGGAGTGGTTGACCGCCGAGAACGTCGTGGCCGTCCTCACCGCCGTGCTGGGCGTCCTCGCCTCGATCGGCGTCCTCTGGTACGAGCGCCGCGTCCCGCGCCGCAAACGCGTCGGCTACCGCGTGCAGATGGACACCCCGATCGGCGGCGGCGTGGAACAGGGCCGGGCCAACGTCCGGCTCGGGCTCTTCGACGAGACCCCGGACATGGCCGACGCCACGCTGGTCCTGCTCCGCATAGAGAACGACGGTTCGCAGTCGATCGCCCGCGGCGACTACACCGGGCCCGACGAGCAGTCGCACGGGCTGGTCGTCGAGTTCACCGGCCGCCGGGTGCGCGGGATCGCCGTCACGCACTCCCCGGGCGCCGACCATCTGATGGACCACTTCACCCCGTCCGCCGGGCTGCGGGAGAGCGGTTCGCTGATCCGGCTGCCGCGCGTCCCGCTCAACCGGGGCGAGCACTTCAAGCTCCTGGTTCTGCTGACGGGTGCGCGGGTCGGCAGCCCCGTCCGCATCACCGGCGGCATCCGGGACGGCGAGGTGCGGCCCAACTCGGCCGCCCGCCCGGACGAGAAACCGCCGCTGTTCGGACGCGCCGCCCGGTTCATCACCGTGGCGCTCACCGTCTGCGTCATGACCCTGTCCACGATCATCCTCGTCCGCGACGACACCCCGCCCCCGATCGGCTGCGCGCGCGGCGAACTGACCGTGACCGGCTCCACCGCCTTCGAACCGGTCCTGCGCGAACTGGCGCGGAAGTACGGCGCGGCCTGCGAGGGCGCCACCGTCACCGTGGACGCGCACGGCAGCACCGCCGGGATACGGGAGCTGGCCGAACGCGGCGCACGGGCCGGCCGCTCGGGTTCGCCCGCCCTGGTGGCGCTCTCCGACGGCCCGAAGCCCAGCGGCTTCCCGCAGCTGCGCGAGAGCCGCGTCGCCGTCTCCCTCTTCCGCGTGGTCGTCAACGACAAGGTCCCGCTGAAGAACCTGGGCCTGGACACCGTCCGCGCGCTCTACCGGGGCGACATCCGCAACTGGAGCGCGCTCGGCGGCCCCGACCTGCCGGTGCTCCTGGTCAGCCGGGACGCCAACTCCGGCACCCGCGAGGTCTTCCAGCGCCGCGTCCTCGGCCGCAACGAGCCCGCCCAGTCCTCCCGCGACTGCACCACGAAGGACGACCGGCAGGCCCCCGTGATCCGCTGCGAACTGGACTCCACCGACCAGGTCCTCGCCGAGGTCGGACGGCTCGACGGCGCGATCGGCTACAGCGAACTGCGGGCCGGGACCACGCTCTCCGGGGCCCATATGGTGGCCCTCGACGGCGCGGTCCCCTCCGTGGACACGCTCGCGACCAGCCGCTACCCGTACCGGGAGATCGAGTACGCGTACACCTACGGCCACCCGCCCGCCGACTCCCTGGCCTCCGGCTTCCTCGCCTACCTCAGCCGGGGCAGCGGCCAGGACGTCATCCGCACCCACGGCCATCTCCCGTGCGCGACGCCCGAGGGGATGCGGATCTGCGCGTCGCGCCGGGTCCGGACGCGCCGGAGGGCCGGAGCGCGCCGCGCTCCGGCCCTCCGGCCCGCCCTTCCGCCTACAGGAAGGAGTTGATCTCGATCGTCTCGGTGCGGCCGGGGCCGACGCCGATCGCGGAGATCGGGGCGCCGGACATCTCCTCCAGCGCCTTCACGTACGCCTGGGCGTTCTTCGGCAGGTCACCGAAGGTCTTGGCCTTGGTGATGTCCTCCGACCAGCCCGGCAGCATCTCGTAGACCGGCTTCGCGTGGTGGAAGTCGGTCTGGCTGTACGGCAGCTCCTCGACGCGCCTGCCGTCGATCTCGTACGCCACGCACACCGGGATCTGCTCCCAGCCGGTCAGCACGTCCAGCTTGGTGAGGAAGAAGTCGGTGAGGCCGTTGACCCGGGTCGCGTACCGCGCGATGACCGCGTCGAACCAGCCGCAGCGACGGTCGCGGCCGGTGGTGACACCGCGCTCCCCGCCGATCCGGCGCAGCGCCTCGCCGTCCTCGTCCAGCAGCTCCGTCGGGAACGGACCCGCGCCGACCCGCGTCGTGTAGGCCTTGAGGATGCCGATGACGCGGCTGATCTTCGTCGGGCCCACGCCGGCCCCGGTGCAGGCGCCGCCCGCGGTCGGGTTCGACGAGGTGACGAAGGGGTACGTGCCGTGGTCGACGTCGAGCAGCGTGCCCTGGCCGCCCTCGAAGAGGACGACCTTGCCCTCGTCGATGGCGTTGTTCAGGATCAGCGTCGTGTCGGCGACGTAGGGCTTGATCTGCTCCGCGTACTGGAGCATGTCCTCGACGACCTTGCCGGGCTCGATCGCGCGTCGGTTGAAGACCTTGGCCAGAAGCTGGTTCTTCTGTTCCAGGGCCGCCTCGACCTTCTGCTCCAGGATCGACTCGTCGTAGAGGTCCTGGACGCGGATGCCGACCCGGTTGATCTTGTCCGCGTACGTCGGGCCGATGCCGCGCCCGGTCGTACCGATCTTGCGCTTGCCGAGGAACCGTTCCGTCACCTTGTCGACGGTGACGTTGTACGGAGTGATCAAATGAGCATTGCCGCTGATCAGCAGCTTGGACGTGTCCACGCCACGCTCGTTCAGCCCACTCAGCTCGGAGAGCAGGACCGCCGGGTCGACGACGACACCGTTACCGATGACCGGGGTGCACCCCGGCGAAAGGATTCCGGAGGGGAGGAGATGCAGTGCGTACTTCTGGTCACCGACGACAACGGTGTGTCCGGCGTTGTTGCCCCCTTGGTAGCGCACCACATAGTCCACGGACCCACCGAGGAGGTCGGTGGCCTTTCCCTTGCCCTCGTCACCCCACTGAGCACCGAGCAGCACAAGTGCGGGCACAGGCGTACACCCCTTCCGGGCGGGGCATGTCCAAGGTCAGGGGGCGTACGTAAACGCCGTACATGCCGTACGACGCTGTACGACACGGCCTGAACCGTCGAACCGGGTGCCCCGGAATAGACGAAGCCCCTGGCGCAATAGCGCAAGGGGCTCTTGCACCAAGATGCTACCCGAGGAAGGACCGAGGTGTCGGCTGCCCAGCCCCCCGGCAACGGTGCGCCCCATCTGCTGGTGGTGATCGACCCGGACGCCCGCCGGACCGACGGCGAGTCCGTGCGGATCGCGAAAGACGTGCTGAACGCCGGTGCGCACGCCAAGATCTGCCTTCCGGACGGTCCGGCGGAGTTCGACCGGGCGCTGTCCCGGCGGGGCTCCCGCAGGCCCGTGGTGATCGGTGACGACCGGGCCCTGCGCCGCGCCGTCGCCTTGCTCCATCGGGAGCGAGAACCGGCCATGAGCGCCCTCTCGCTGGTCCCGGTCGGCACGGCCGCCCGGCTGGAGCTGGCGCACGCGCTGGGCGTGCCCGCCGGCGCGGTGGCGGCGGCGCGCACGGCGCTCGACGGGGTGGTGCGCCGACTGGACCTGCTGGTCGACGACAGCGACGGCGTGGTCCTGGGCGCACTGCGCATCCCGGCGCCGGGCGACGCTCCCGGGGCCCGACACGACCGTTCGGGTGTCACGGCCGTCTGGAACACCTGCCGCTCCCTGGTCCGCACGCTCGTCCGCCCCGCCCCGGCCGCCCCCGCCGCCGGGCCCGGCACCCACCGGCTGCGCGTCGAGGCGGACGGGGTGGTGCTGACGGACCTGGGCCGCCCCGTGGAGTCGGTGACGGTCACCTCCGGCACGGACGGGGGCGTCGCCGAGGTGACCATCCATCCGCCGGACGGCGGCCCCCTCACCACGGAGGCCAAGGCCGTCACGGTCTCGGGCGCGGACTTCCGCTACCGGGCGGACATACAGGTCGGGGGTCCGGTGCGGACCCGGACGTGGACGGTGCGGGCGGGCGCCTGGGGACTGATGCTGCCGGTGTCGGGCGGCTGACCGGGGGTGTCCGGGGCCGGGCGACTGGCCGGGGGTGTCCCGGGCCGGGCCGCTGTCGGCGGAGACCGGCCGGGGGTTCCCGTCCCCTAACCGGCGGTTTCGGGGGCGTCCCCGCGCGGCGTCGCCGCCTCCGGCAGGCCGAGGGTCTTGCGGTGCTCCTCCCACCGGCCCATCAGGGCTCCCAGCTCGTTCTGGAGGAACTCGAAGAAGGCCGCCGTCTCCGCGATGCGGGCGCCCGCGGGGGTGTCCTCGCCCAGCGTGCGGGCACCCTCGCGCAGGGTCTGCTCCCAGCGGGTCAGCACCCGGTCCCGGCTGGCGAAGGTCGTGTACCAGATCTCGTTGTGCAGCCGGTAGCGGTCGCGGCGCGAACCGGGCTCGCGCTCCCGGCCGACCATGCTGACCTGCGTGAGGTAGCTGATCGCGCCGGACACGGCGGCCGGGCTGATCCGCAGGGCCAGGGCCAGCTCCGCCGACGTCATCGACGCGTCGTCGTCGGCGAGCAGCGCGGCGAAGACACGGGACGCCATCCGCTGCATCCCCGCCTCGGTCATCTCGGACGCGAACCGCTCCACGAACCGCGAGACGGCCTCCGCGTCCCGCTCCCCGCCGCCCCGGACGGCGTCCGGCGCCTCGCGTACGTCCTCTGCGGATTCGCTGCTCATCGGTTCCTCGTCCTCTCCGCGGCCCAGGCCCCTGTCCTGGCCCGGGTCACTCCTTCGAGTTTATACGCTTCCTTAACTTCACAACTTTGTGAATGTAGCGTACGTTCAGAAGCATGACGAAGGCGATCACCGTGGCCGGGCTGCACAAGTCGTTCGGCCGGACGCATGCGCTGGACGGGCTCGACCTGACCGTCGAGTCCGGTGAGGTGCACGGCTTCCTCGGACCGAACGGATCGGGGAAGTCCACCACCATCAGAGTCCTGCTGGGCCTGCTGCGCGCCGACTCCGGCGCGGCCCGGCTGCTCGGCCGCGATCCCTGGCGCGACGCGGTGGAGCTGCACCGCAGGGTGGCCTACGTGCCGGGGGACGTCACGCTGTGGCGGAATCTCTCGGGCGGCGAGGTGATCGATCTCTACGGCCGGCTGCGCGGCGGGCTCGACCCGGCCCGGCGCGCGGACCTCGTCGAGCGCTTCGAGCTCGATCCGACGAAGAAGGGCCGGACGTACTCGAAGGGGAACCGGCAGAAGGTGGCCCTGGTCGCTGCCTTCGCCTCCGATGTGGACCTGCTGATCCTGGACGAGCCGACCAGCGGCCTCGATCCGCTGATGGAGGAGGTCTTCCAGAGCTGTGTGGCCGAGGAGCGCGACCGGGGACGGACCGTGCTGCTCTCCAGCCACATCCTCAGCGAGGTCGAATCGCTCTGCGACCGGGTCTCCATCATCCGCCGGGGCCGGACGGTGGAGACCGGCACCCTGGCCGGACTGCGCCATCTGACGCGGACGAACATCACGGCCGAGCTGGCCGAGGAGCCGGACGGACTGTCCCGGCTGCCGGGGGTGCACGATCTCGACGTCCGGGGCCGGCGGGTCTCCCTCCAGGTCGACACCGAACAGCTGGACGCCGTGCTCAAGTCGCTCTCCGCCGCCGGGGTCCGCTCCCTGACCAGCACACCGCCCACACTGGAGGAGCTGTTCCTGCGGCACTACACGGCGGAGGCCGGACAGGACGCGGAGGTGGGCGCGCGATGACCGCCGTGACCATGGCCGCCGCCACCGGCGAGCGGCGCCGTCCCGGGGCGGGCCGGCTCGCCGGGACCGGGACGCTGCTCCGGCTCGCCCTGCGGCGCGACCGGATCGTTCTGCCCGTCTGGGTGCTCGTGCTCGGCGGCTCCTTCTCCTCCGTCGGGCGGTCGATCTCCGCGCTGTACGGGACGCCCGCCGAGCGCGCCGAGCTGGCCGCGTCGATGAACGGCAACAGCTCCGTGCGCGCGCTGTACGGGCCGGTGTTCGGCGACTCCGTGGGCGGGCTGGTCAGCTGGCGCATGCTCGCCTTCGGCGCCGCGCTGGCCGGGGTGATGAGCCTGGTCGTCGTCGTGCGCCACACCCGCGAGGAGGAGGAGACGGGCCGTCAGGAGATGCTCTCCTCCGCCATGGTGGGCCGGCGCGCCCCGCTCACCGCCGCCCTGCTCGCCGCCCTGATCGCCAACGGGGCGCTGGCCCTGGTGATCGTCGCCGGGATGGCCGGCTCGGGTGCGGGCGGTGCCGGGGCGGTGGCCCTCGCCTCGGCCGTCGCCGGGGTCGGGATGCTGTTCGCCTGCACCGCGGCGATCGCCGCGCAGTTCACCGAGAGCGCCCGGCTGGCGAAGGGGCTGACGGCGGCGGTCGTGGGCGCCGCGTTCGTCCTGAAGGCGGCGGGCGACTCCGCGACGGACGACGGCTCGTCTGTCCTCACCCGGCTCTCCCCCCTCGGCTGGGCGGAGAACGTCCGGCCGTACGCGGACGAGCGGTGGTGGGTGCTCCTCGTGATCGCCGGGGCGGTCGCCGTCCAGGGGACCGTGGCGTACGCGCTGGCCGGGCGCCGCGATGTCGGCATGAGCTTCCTGCCGTCCCGCCCGGGACCGGCCCGGGGCCGGCTCGTCTCCGCCTCCGGTCTCGCCCTGCGCCTCCAGCGCGGCGCGCTCGGGGGATGGACGCTGTCGTTCGCCGTCGTCGGATGCGTCTTCGGCGGGCTGACCGGCGGGGTCGGTGATCTCGTCGGGGACAACGAGAAGACCCGGGAGATCTTCGAGCGCATGGGCGGCCAGTCCGGCCTCACCGACGCGTTCCTCGCCTCGATGGTCTCCGTCCTGGGCACGGTGGCCGCGCTCTATGTCGTCTCCTCCGTGCTGCGGCTCTCCGCCGAGGAGACCGCGGGGCGCGCGGAGCCGGTGCTCGCCGGGGCGGTGAGCCGCGTCGGCTGGGCCGGGGGCCATCTCCTCATCGCCTTCGGCGGAGCCGCCCTGATCATGGCGGCCGGCGGCCTCGGACTGGCGGCGGGCTACGGCCACGAGATACCGGCGGTGCTCGGCGCCGCCCTGGTGCAACTGCCCGCCGTCTGGCTGCTCGGCGGTGTGACGGTCCTGCTGTACGGGGCGCTGCCCCGGCTGGCCGCCGCCGGTTGGGGGCTGGTGGGGATATGCCTGGCGCTGGGCTGGATCGGCCCCGCGCTGGACCTGCCGCAGACGGTGATGGACCTGTCTCCGTACACGCATCTGCCGAAGCTGCCGGGGGCGGCGGGCATGGCCTGGGGTCCTGTGGTGCTCCTGACCGTGATCGCGGCGGCCCTGGTGGCGTCCGGGCTGGCGGCACTGCGCCGGCGCGACCTGCTGACCTGAGAGGCGCGGGGCCCGCGCCGCCGGACACCGGTCCGGCGGCGGAGGTCCGGCGGCGCGGGCTCGGCGGTGGGGCCCGGCAGTGGGGCGCGGCTGGCCGGGTCGGAGCGCGACCCGGCCCGCAGGGTCAGAGCGCGACCCGGAGTTCCTTCAGACCGCGGATGACGTAACCCGGGTTCCACTCCGGTTCGGCCACCAGCCGCATGCCGGGGGCGCGGCGCAGGAGTTCACCGAAGGAGGCGGCCAGTTCCACCCGGGCGAGCGGGGCGCCGAGGCAGAAGTGGATGCCGGCGCCGAAGGTGATGTGGGGGTTCTCCTGGCGGGCGAGGTCCAGGGTGTCCGGGTCGGTGAAGCGGGCCGGGTCGCGGTTGGCCGAGCCGAAGAGCAGGGCCACCTCGGAGCCCCGGGGGATCACCGTGCCGTCGATCTCGATGTCGTCGAGGACCCAGCGTTCGAACATCTGCAAGGGGGTGTCGTACCGCATCAGCTCCTCCACCGCGGTGGGCAGCAGCCCGTGGTCCGCCCGGAGCGCGGCCAGCTGCTCGGGATGGCCGAGGAGGGTCCGCCAGCCGTTCACGGTGGTGTTGACGGTCGCCTCGTGGCCGGCGTTCAGCAGCAGCACACAGGTGGAGACCATCTCCTGTTCGGTCAGCCGCTCGCCCTCGTCGTGGGCGGCGATGAGGGCGGAGATCAGGTCGTCCCCCGGATTGCCGCGCCGTTGCGCGATCAGTTCGCGCAGATACGCGGAGAAGTCGAGCGAGGCGCGCACGGCGGCGCGGGCGGTCTCCTCGGACGGGTTGAGCTCGAACATGCCGCAGATCGCCGCCGACCAGGGGCGCAGCGGGGCGCGGTCGGACTCCGGGATGCCCAGCATCTCGGCGATGACGGCGACGGGCAGCGGTTCCGCGACGGCGGTGAGCAGATCGCCGCCGCCCTCGGCGACGAAGTCGTCGACGAGCCCGGCGGCCAGCCGGCGGACCGTGGGGACCAGCCGCTCGACGGTGCGCGGGGTGAACGCCTTGGAGACCAGGCGCCGGATGCGGGTGTGGTCCGGCGGCTCCAGGTCCAGCAGCCCGTTGCCGTTGAGCGTGTCGAAGGGCTCGTGCTCGGGCGGCGGGGGCGTCCGGCCGAACTCCTCGTGGGTGAAGCGGTGCAGATAGGTGCGGCCCAGCCGGCGGTCCCGCAGCAGCGCCGACACGTCCGCGTAGTGCGGGACGAGCCACTGCCCGGTCGGCTCGAACCAGTGCACCCGGCCGGTGGCGCGCAGCTCGGCGTAGGCGGGGTACGGGTCGGCGACGAACGCCGCCGACCAGGGATCGAACGGGGCGGCGGGGCCGGAGGAGGGGTGCGTGGGCTGGTCCATGCAGCGACGCTAACCGGCCACTCTCCCCCGGGCCAGCCCGGCCCCGGCACCTCGCCTCAGGACGGGGTGACCAGCCGGGCCTCGTAGGCGAAGACGGCCGCCTGGGTGCGGTCGCGCAGGCCCAGTTTCACCAGGATCCTGCTCACATGGGTCTTGATCGTCGACTCCGCGACCACCAGGTGCGAGGCGATCTCCGCGTTCGACAGGCCCTGCGCGATCAGGACGAGGACCTCCGTCTCGCGTTCGGTGAGATCACCGATCTGGGCGAGGGCCGGGGGGCGCGGGGCGGCCGCGGCGAGCTTGGAGAACTCGGTGATCAGCCGGCGGGTGACGGTCGGGGCGAGCAGCGCCTCGCCGGAGGCCACCACCCGGACGCCGTCCGCGAGCTGGCGGGCGGAGGCGTCCTTGAGGAGGAAGCCGGAAGCCCCGGCGCGCAGCGCCTGGTAGACGTACTCGTCGAGGTCGAAGGTGGTGAGGACCAGCACCTTGGCGTCCGCGTCGGCGGCGACGATCTCGCGGGTCGCCTCGATGCCGTTGAGTTCCGGCATCCGGATGTCCATCAGCACCACGTCGGGGCGGAGCGCGGCGACCTGGGCGACGGCCTGCCGCCCGTTGACGGCCTCGCCCACGACCTCGATGCCGGGCATCGCGTTGAGCAGGACCGAGAAGCCCTCGCGGACCATCATCTGGTCGTCGACGATCAGCACCCGGATCGGCGTCCCGGCGGCGGCGGTCATGCCGTCCCCCCGGAAGTGCCGGGGCGGCCGTCGGCTGGGGCGTCGGACGGGGCCGCCTGCACGGGGATGAACGCCGTGACCTCGTAACCGCCCTCCGCCGTCGTCTCGGCCGTCATCTCGCCGTTCAGCATCGCGACCCGCTCCCGCATCCCCGTGATCCCGTGCCCGGCGCCGGGCGAGGGCTTGACCGGGCCGGTCGGCGGCCCGTTGACGACGCGGAGTCCGAGCCCGCCGAGCACATAGCCGATCTCGACCTTCGCGGTGGCCCCGGGGGCGTGGCGCAGGCTGTTGCTGAGGGCCTCCTGGATGATCCGGTACGCCGACAGCTCGACGCCCTGCGGGAGTTCGCGCACCGCTCCGGTGACGGTCTTCTCGGCCGGCAGCCCGGCCTCCGCGACATTGGCGAGGAGCGCGTCGAGTTCGGCGAGGGTGGGCTGCGGGGCGTCCGGCACCTCGTAGTCCTCCGCACGGACGACACCGAGCACCCGGCGCAGTTCGGTGAGCGCGGCCACGGCGTTCTCGCGGATGGTGAGGAAGGCCTGCTCCAGCTCGGGCGGCGGGTTCTCCACCCGGTAGGGGGCGGCCTCGGCCTGGATGGCGACGACGGACATGTGGTGGGCGACGACGTCGTGCAGTTCGCGGGCGATGGTGGTGCGCTCCTCCAGCAGCGTGCGCCGGTCGCGTTCGACGGCGGTGACGGTGCGCTGCACGGTCACCTCGCGCTCGGCCTCCCGCCGCACCTGCACCAGGCTCACCACCAGCAGCGAGAACGCCGAGGCCACGGCCATCGCCGTGGCGGGCGGTCCGGAGTGCCAGCCGACGGCGTTCTCCAGGAGCACCCCGAACCCGAAGGTGAGGCCCCACATCCAGGCCGCGGCCCGGGGCCGGGTCCGGGCGGCGACGACTGTCACCACCACCAGGTGCGCGAAGAAGGTGCTCGCCACCCACGGCCCGTCCGACGCCGAGGTCGCCATGGACAGCGGCATGAGCACCATCGACATCCAGAACGCGCCGACCGGCCGCACCAGCGTCATCGCGACGCAGACGGCGGGCAGCAGCCCCGACACGAGGATGCCCGCGTCCCCGTTGCTGGAGAACCCCAGGAAGAAGGAGATCAGGGCGGCCGTCAGGACCACCGCGTGCGGGGTCCACGCGACCCGGGCGCGGAACCGGTCCGGAAGCCTGCGGGTCAGGGCCCCGTCGGTCCGCATCGCCGTCAGCGGCCGGTAGGCGAACGCGTCGTGGATCAGGTCCTGCCGCAGGCCGCCTATCGCCCCTGCGGCCACACGGAGCTCCGGGCTCCTGGTCTTGGTCTCGGTCACGCCACCACCGTAGGCGGGCACCGTGCCCCCGGTCGTCAGCAGCGGTGCGGATCCCGGGCCGTCCGTCGCAAGTACTACGCGGCGCCCCCGGGCCTCCGTACCGGGTCCTACCAGGCCAGTTGAGCGATCTCCTCGGCGACGACCGCACAGGCGTCGGCCGCCGGATCGATGAGCGGGAAGTGCCCGACGTCCGGCAGCAGCGTCAGCCCCACGGTCTCGCCCCGGCGCGCGGCCTCGTCGACGAACGCCTCGGCCACGGCCTGCGGAACGGTCAGGTCCGTGGTGCCCTGGACGACCACGGTCGCGATGCCGGTGGGCAGCAGCCGCGCCGGATCGGCGTACGCGGACCGCTCCGCGTAGTCCTCCGCCCGGCCCAGGAACTGCCCGATCGCGCCGGAGCACACGTCCAGCTCCACGGCCGAGGCGAAGTCCGCGATCGGGGACAGCGCGACGACCCCGCGCAGCGCGGGCGGGCGCGGCAGCCGCCACGGCGCGCCCTCGGGCAGCACATGCCGGGCGGCGGCCCACAGGGCGAGCTGCCCGCCCGCGGAGTGCCCGGTGACGACGGTCCGCCGGGCGTCCGCCGCGGGCAGTTCCCGGGCCAGCAGGGCGGGCAGCGCGTCCATCGCCGCCGCGACGTCGTCGAAGGTCTCCGGCCAGCGCCCGGCGACCGGACCGGAACCCCGCTGCTGCGGCAGCTCGCTGCCGCGCCGGTACTCCACACTGGCGACCGCGAAGCCGCGCCGGGCCAGGAAGTCCGCGAACGGCGACACATGGGCCCGGTCGTACGGCGCCCGCCACGCCCCGCCGTGCAGCACGACCACGACGGGCGCGCCGGTGCGGCCGTCGCGCGGGGCGTAGAAGTCGATCACCTGGTCGGGGTGGCTTCCGTAGGCGGCGGAGGCGTCGGGCGCGACGGCCGGATGGGAGAAGGCCGACTCGGTCTCGACGGCGTCCCGATCGCGCGCGGCAGAATCCGACATGCTGCTCCAACCGTCCCTGATCCATAGTCAACTGGCCTGACCTGCGGGGACGGTACCAGTACGACGCCGGTGCGCGCCCGGCGGGAACCCTCGGGCTCCCGAGGGCCCGAACACCCGTCCGGTGACCGGGGCGAGCCGGTCACCGGACGGAGCCGGAAGCCTACGCCGAGGGAGCGGTCAGGACGTCCGCGAGCACGCGCGCCGCGCGTTCCGCGTCCGCGAACCCCACGTACAGCGGGGTGAATCCGAACCGCAGCACATCGGGGCGCCGCAGGTCCCCGACGACCCCGCGTGCGATGAGGGCGCGCATGACGGGTTCGGCGTCCTCGCACCGCAGCGCGATCTGGCTGCCGCGCTCGGCGTGCGCGGCCGGGGTGACGGAGGTGACCCGGCCCCGGGGCGCGTACGCCTCGACGCACTCCAGGAAGAAGTCCGTCAGCGCCAGCGACTTGGCGCGCACGGCCTCCACGGATACCCCGTCCCAGACGTCCAGGGAGGACTCCAGGGCCAGCATGGACAGGATGTCGGGCGTTCCGGTCCGGCCGCGTACGGCACCGTCGGCGGGGGTGTAGCCGGGCGTCATGGCGAACGGGTCGGCGTGCGAGGTCCACCCGGGCAGCGGCGAGTCGAAGGCGTCCTGATGACGGGCGGCGACGTACAGGTACGCGGGCGAACCGGGGCCGCCGTTCAGGTACTTGTAGGTGCAGCCGACGGCCAGGTCCACCCCGTGCGCGTCCAGGCCGACCGGGAGCGCGCCCGCGCTGTGGCACAGGTCCCAGACGGAGACCGCGCCCGCCGCCCGCACGGCGGCGGTCAGACCGGGCAGATCGTGGAGCCGGCCGGTGCGGTAGTCGACGTGGTTGAGCAGCACGGCGGCCGTCCGGGGCCCCAGGGCGTCCGGCACGTCGGCCGGGGCGACCGGGGTGATCCGGTGGCCGGTCATCCGGGCGGCGGACGCGGCGATGTAGCCGTCGGTGGGGAAGGTGGCGGCGTCGACCAGGATCTCGTCACGGCCCTCCGGCGCCAGCCGGCAGGCGGCGACGACGGCCTTGAAGACGTTCACGCTGGTGGAGTCGCCCACGACGATCTGCCCGGCCGCCGCGCCGACGATCGGGGCGATGCGGTCGCCGATCCGCTCCGGCGCGGTCCACCAGCCGCTCTCGTCCCACGACCTGATGCGCAGCTCGCCCCATTCACGGGTGAGGACGTCCTGCATCCTCGCCGGGACGTGGCGGGGCAGCGCGCCCAGCGAGTTGCCGTCCAGGTAGACGGTGTCGTCGAGGGTGAACAGCGCGCGCAGCGGGGCGAGCGCGTCGGCGGTGTCGAGCGCCCGTGCGCGCTCCTGGAGGTCAGACATGGCTGCGGGCCGTCCAGAGTTCGGGGAACACGTTCTTCGTGGCGCGCTTCTCCAGCCAGGCCACCCCCGCGGAGCCGCCCGTACCGGTCTTGGAACCCATGGCGCGGCGGGTGGCGACGAGATGGTCGTTGCGCCAGCGCCACACGAGTTCGCCGACGTCCGTCAGCGCCTCGCCGAGGCGGATCAGTTCGCCGTGCTGGTCGGGGTCGGCGTAGATCTCCGCCCAGACGGCCTCGACCTCGGGCGAGGGCTCGTACTTCAGGGTGAGATCGCGTTCGAGCACCGCCGGCGGGATCGCGTACCCGCGCCGGGCCAGCAGGGCCAGCGTCTCGTCGTACAGCCCCGGTTCCCCGAGCGCCTTCTCCAGCTCGGCGTGGACGCGGGGCGCGCCCCGGTGCGGCACGAGCATGGACGCGGACTTGTCGCCGAGCAGGAACTCCATCCGCCGGTACATCGCGGACTGGAAACCGGAACCCTCGCCGAGGGCGGACCGGTAGGAGTTGAACTGGGCGGGGGTGAGCTGGGCGAGCGGCGTCCAGGAGGCGTTCAGCGCCTCCAGTTCCCGCACGGACCGCTTCAGCGCGTCCCGCGCCACCGCCAGCCGGTCCTGGCGCAGGGCGTGCGCCGCGGTCTCCCACTCATGGACGATGACGGTGAACCACAACTCCATGACCTGGGTGGTGACCAGGAAGACCATCTCGCCGGGATCGTCCGAGCGCAGGTGCTGGAGGTGGGTGAGAACATCCGCCTGGACATAGTCCTCGTACGGAGTCGTTCCCGCGAAGTCCAGGTGCGGGGTCGCCGCACCGGTGGCTTCGGGGTCGGGGTGGATCGTCGACATCGCTGTCTCCTCGACACGAGCTTCCGGGTAGCGGTCCGCCCCTTCCGATGAGGAAGTGGAGCCCCGGTCCCCTGTTCGCATCCTAACCACGGCCCGCGCGAACCCGCAGGCCCCGCGGACGGCGGCGTCCGCGGGGCCCACAGGGGTGTCGTCCGGCCGAGGGGCTATCCCAGGGTCTCGGCGGCGGTCGGCGAGGAGTCGCGCAGGAACGTCGAGCAGCGCTCGTACTCGTCCTGCTCACCGATCGCCTGCGCGGCGCGCGCGAGGGCGTGCAGGGCGCGCAGGAAGCCGCGGTTCGGCTCGTGCTCGAACGGGACGGGGCCGTGGCCCTTCCAGCCGGACCGGCGCAGCGCGTCCAGGCCGCGGTGGTAGCCGGTGCGGGCGTACGCGTAGGACTCGACGACCCGGCCGCCCTCGAAGGCCTCGTCGGCGAGCTGCGCCCAGGCCAGTGAGGAGGTCGGGTACTTCGCGGCGACATCGGCGGGCGCGGTGCCGGCGGCGAGCAGGTCGCGCGGTTCCGGGTCGTCGGGCAGGTGGGTCGGGGGCGGTCCCCCGAGCAGGTTCTCGTGGATCGACATGGGCTCCAGTGTGCCTGCCCCGGGCGCCGCGAGGGGAATCCGGTGACACCGGACCGGGACGGCCGGGCGGATCGGGTCCCGCCGGTCGCGTCCCGCCGAGCCGGGACCGCTGAGCCGGGACCGCTGAGCCGGTCCCGCGGTTCGCCCGCGCCTGGGCTCAGCCCGTGCCGCCGTCCGGGCGGGCGGTCTCCGGGGCGGGTTCCAGCGGCGGGCCGGAGACACCGCAGTGCACGGTGCACTCGGGGCGGGCGGCGTCACGTGCGGTGGCGGCGGGGGTGCGGACGGTCGCCCAGGCGATCAGCGCGCCGACGACCAGCAGCCCGGCGCACATCGGCATGGCCCGGCGGAAGGTCGAGGCGAACTCCCCGGCGTCCCGGTATGCCTCCGGCCCCATCCCGGCGAGCAGCGGCAGCGCGGCCACGGCGATCAGTCCGGCGGCGCGGGCGGCGGCGTTGTTGATGCCGCTGGCGAGACCGGCGCGGGCGGTGTCCACGGAGGCCAGGACGGTCGCGGTGAGCGGGGCCACCACGGTCACCAGCCCGACGCCGAGGACGGCGACGGCGGGCAGGACGTCGGTGAGATAGCCGGTGACGGAGTCCGAGCCCGGCCCCACGCGCAGCATCAGCAGCATGCCGGCGGCGGCGATCAGCGGCCCCGCGGTCAGCGGGATGCGCGGGCCGATGCGCTGGCCCAGTTCGCCCGAGGCGGCCGAGAACAGCAGCATCAGCAGGGTGGTGGGCAGCAGCGCGGTGCCCGCGCCGAGCGCCGAGTACCCGGCGACGACCTGGAGCTGGATCGCGGAGAGGAAGAAGTAGCCGCCGAGCGCCGCGTACACGCAGAGGGTGACGACGTTGACGGCGGTGAACTGGCGGGAGGCGAAGATCGACGGCGGGAGCATCGGGTCGGGGCGCCGTCGCTCCACCCCGACGAAGACGGCTCCGAGCAGCACCCCGCCCACCGCCGCACCGATCACCGCCGGGGAGGCGCCCCGCCCCGGCGCCTCGATCAGCGCATAGGTGACCAGGGCCAGGGCGAGCGCCCCGAGGGCCGCCCCGAGCACGTCGAAGCGCCCGTGCGCGTACGGATCGCGTGACTCCGGTACGTGGCGCAGCGCGACGGGCACACAGAGCGCGGCGAGCGGCAGATTGAGCAGGAACACCCACCGCCAGCCCGGCCCGTCGACCAGCCAGCCGCCGACGAACGGCCCCACGGCGGCCCCGATCCCGCCGAATCCGGACCAGAGCCCGACCGCGCGGGCCCGGTCGTCCGGGTGGAAGCTCGCCTGGATCAGGGCCAGCGAGCCGGGGGTGAGCAGCGCGCCGCCCACCCCCTGGAGGGCGCGGGCGACGATGAGCACGGCGGCGTTGGGCGCGAGTCCGCAGATCAGCGAGGCGACGGCGAACCAGACGACGCCCAGGACGAAGATCCGCCGCCGCCCGTAGCGGTCACCGAGCGAGCCGCCGAGCAGGATCAGCCCGGCGAGCGTGAGCATGTAGGCGTTGACGGTCCACTGGAGCGCGGCCAGATCGGTGCCCAGGTCCTCGCCGATGCGGGGCAGGGCGACGTTGATGACGGTGGAGTCGAGCATCGCCATGCTGGAGCCGAGCACCGTGGTCAGCACCACCCAGCGCCCGGCGGCGGAGGCGACCCGGAGACCGGGTCCGTCCACCTCGCTGTTCGCCATGGCCCCAGCATCGCCGCCGCGCACACGGCGGACCAGCGGGGTGGGCCGGACGCCCTACCCGGACGCCCCGGACCGCCCGGTTCCGGCGTCGTACGCGGCGCACCCCACCCGCCGGACCCACCGTCCTACGCGGCGCACCCCACCCGCCGGACCCACCGTCCTACGCGGCGCACCCCACCCGCCGGACCCACCGTCCTACGCGGCGCACCCCGCCCGCCGGACCCGCCGTCCTACGCGGCGGACCGCACCGCCTCGATCCCCCGGATCAGCGCCTCGACCCCGGCCAGCGCCTTGCTCCGGGGGCAGCCCACGTTGAGCCGGACGAAGCCCTCGGCCCCGTACACCCCGCCGGGCATGACGGCGACCCGCTCCCGTTCGATGAGCACGCGTTGCAGCGCCTCGTCGTCCGTGACGCCCGCGGCCCGTACGTCGATCCAGGCGAGATAGCCGGCCTGCGGCGGCTCCCAGCCCAGTCCGGGGAAGGCCGTGTTCAGCCGTTCGGCGACGAGGGCCAGGTTTCCGGCGACGTACGCGCGCAGGGCGTCCAGCCAGGGCGCGCCCTCGCGGTAGGCGGCGATGTGCGCGGTCAGCGAGAGGACCGCGGGGGAGGCGAGCCCTTCCGCCGTCTCCATCCGGCGCAGATACTCCGTGCGGTCCTCGGTCCGGCCGATGAAGCCGTACGAACCGGTCAGCGCCGGGAAGTTGAAGGACTTGGAGCCCGAGGTGACGATCGCCCAGCGCCCCTCGCCCGCGACCCGCGCCCACGGCACGTGCGGGCGTCCGTCGTGGACGAAGTCGGCGTGGATCTCGTCGCTGATCACGGCGACCCCGTGGCGGGCGGCGAGCGCGGCCATCTCCGCCAGCTCCGCCTCCGTCCAGACCCGGCCCGAGGGGTTGTGCGGGGAACAGACCACCAGGACCTTGCTGTCCTCTCGGGCCAGCTCCTGCTCCAGCGCGGCGGTGTCCCCGAGCGCCACACCGCGCAGCTCCCGGCCCAGCCCGGTGATCGCCTTGCGGAACCCGTCGTACGTGGGGGTGTGGAGGACGACGCCGTCGCCCTCGGAGGTCCACATCTGGAGCAGCTGGGAGACCTGGCTGAGCACGGAGGGCCCGTAGACGAGGGCTCCGGTGTCGATCGTGGTGCCGTACCGGGTGGCGTACCAGTGGGATATCGCGGAGCGGACGTCGTCCTGCCGCCAGTCGGTGTAGCCGAGGACGCCGTGGCCGAGCCGGGCGCGGAGGGCGGTCAGCACCTCGGGGGCGGTCTCGAAGTCCATGTCCGAAATGGTGAACGGCAGCAGCCCGTCCACCCCGAACCGGTCCGCGACCCCGTCCCACTGGACGCACCAGGTGCCTCGGCGGTCGATGACGGTGTCGAAGTCGTAGGACGTGCTCACAGCTGTTCCCTCGGGTCGTGCGGATGGTGTCCGGACATGCCGTGGGCCCGGACACCCCGAGGGGGTGTCCGGGCCCACGCCACACATCCGTACGGAACTACTACGGAACTACTTCAGCTTGGTGCCGGTGGACCGCAGGTTGGCGCACGCCTCCGTGACGCGCTTGGCCATGCCGCCCTCGGCGGACTTGCCCCAGCTGCGCGGGTCGTAGACCTTCTTGTTGCCGACCTCGCCGTCGACCTTCAGCACGCCGTCGTAGTTGCGGAACACGTGGTCCACGATCGGGCGGGTGAAGGCGTACTGGGTGTCGGTGTCGAGGTTCATCTTCACGACGCCGTTCTCCAGCGCGGTGGCGATCTCCTCGGCGGTGGAGCCGGAGCCGCCGTGGAAGACGAAGTCGAACGGGGAGGACGTGCCGTACTTCGCGCCGACGCCCTCCTGGAGGTCCTTGAGGAGCTCCGGACGCAGGACGACGTTGCCCGGCTTGTAGACGCCGTGGACGTTGCCGAAGGACGCGGCCAGCAGGTAGCGGCCCTTCTCGCCCAGGCCCAGCGCCTCGGCGGTGCGCAGCGCGTCGTCGACGGTCGTGTACAGCTCGTCGTTGATCTCGTGGCTGACGCCGTCCTCCTCGCCACCGGTCGGGGTGATCTCGACCTCAAGGATGATCTTGGCGGCGGCGGCCTTGGCCAGCAGCTCCTGGCCGATGGCCAGGTTGTCGGCCAGCGTCTCCGCCGAGCCGTCCCACATGTGGGACTGGAACAGCGGGTTCAGACCCTTGGCGACGCGCTCGGCGGAGATGTCGAGCAGCGGGCGGACATAGCCGTCCAGCTTGTCCTTGGGGCAGTGGTCCGTGTGCAGGGCGACGGTGACGTCGTACTTGGCGGCGACGATGTGCGCGAACTCGGCCAGGGCGACGGCGCCGGTGACCATGTCCTTGTTGTACTGGCCGCCCAGGAACTCCGCGCCGCCGGTCGAGATCTGCACGATGCCGTCGCTCTCGGCCTCCGCGAAGCCGCGCAGCGCAGCGTGCAGGGTCTGGGTCGACGTCACGTTGATGGCCGGGTAGGCGAACTTGCCTGCCTTCGCCCGGTCGAGCATCTCGGCGTAGACCTCGGGGGTTGCGATGGGCATCTGTCCGCTCCTTGGGATGTGCGGGTGTGCGTTGCTGGTTCCCTGACCTGGGGGCGACGTCATCGTCGCCCCCATCCTCCCAGACTCTGGCCCGGGCTCCACCCGGTGTCCTCCCCCAGCGCTCGGCGGCAGGCGTTGAAGGGGTACGACGAAGGCGGTCGGTTTCACGTGAAACCGACCGCCTTCGCGAAGAACCGCAGGTCAGGACAGGTCGAGGTCCGGGACCGAGTAGACGTGGACATAGGGCAGCCCGGCCTCGGCGATGGCCGGGGCGGCCCCCCGCTCCACGATCACGGCGACGGCGACGACCTCGCCGCCGGCCTCGCGCACGGCCTCGACGGCCGTCAGCGGCGAACCGCCGGTGGTCGAGGTGTCCTCGACGACCAGGCAGCGGCGGCCCTTGACGTCCGCGCCCTCGATCCGGCGCTGCATGCCGTGGGCCTTCTGCGCCTTGCGGACCACGAACGCGTCCAGCGCCCGGCCGCGCGCGGCGGAGGCGTGGAGCATCGAGGTGGCGACCGGGTCGGCGCCCAGCGTCAGCCCGCCCACGCAGTCGTAGTCCAGATCGGCGGTGGCGTCGAGCATGACCTGACCGACCATCGGAGCGGCCGTGCCGTCCAGCGTGATGCGGCGCAGATCGATGTACCAGTCCGCTTCCAGCCCGGAGGAGAGCGTCACCTTGCCGTGCACCACGGCCTTGTCCTTGATCTGCTGGAGCAGCTCAGCGCGTACGTCAGTCATGGCTACGAGGATAAGGCGCCGTGGACGCGGGGCCGTGCCGGGCGCGGTCCGCCCCGGTGCTCAGAGCGTGCGCCAGCTCCAGGTGGTCGCGATCTCCAGCGGCTCGATGGGGGTGACGTAGCGCGGGTCGGTGTTCAGCCCGTTCGGCGGGCCCGACTGCGGTTCCACGCAGACCGCCTCGTCCTGCTCGTCGTAGACCACGACCCACTCGCTCCGGCTCTTCACCGTGAGCTCCAGCCGCTCCGGCCAGGTGAGGGTCACCTCGACGCCGTCGGGCATCCCGAAGCAGTCGTCCCAGGGGCCGGCCTGCGGCGGGATCCGGCGGCCGGTCGGCAGATGGTTCTCGCCGCGCTCCTCCTGCCAGGCGGCGTCGAAGGCGATCCGGACGTCCCCGCCCTCGCCGAGGCTGCGCCGGAACCAGGGGTGCCAGCCGGCCTGGGCCGGGAAGGAGTCGCCGTACGTCTCGATGCCGAACGCCGCCGTCAGCGAGGACTCGGTCAGCTCGAAGGTCTGGGTGACCCTCCCCGGGTACGGCCACGGGTCGGTCAGGTCGTAGTAGAAGGCGGCTTCGGTGGCGCTCGCGTGCGCGGTGCGCCAGGCGGTGTCCCGGCCGGTGCCGTGGATGGCGTGCGGCGGGGCGGTCAGCGGGAGCCGGTGCAGCACACCGCCGTTGCGGAACTCGCCGTTCTCGGTCCGTCCGCACCAGGGCACCATCGGGAAGCAGCCGTAGCGCTCCCCCTGCCGCAGCAGTTCGGTCCCACCGATCCGCAGACTGCCGATCCGGCAGCCGTTGTCGGGATTCACGGTCAACTCTGCGTCGCCGGCGGCCAGCCGGACACTCTTCTCGCTGCTGCTCACCCGACGACAGTACTGGCGCGGCCCGGACCCGATCCACACGCCGGCCGCCGGGGGTGTCCCGCCGGCCGGGCCGGAACCACCGCTACTTCCGGCGCCGCAACGCCCGGCCGACCACCACCGCCGAGGCGAGCGCCAGCGCTGCCGCCGGGGCCACCCAGCGCAGCGTGGCGCCCGCACCGGTCGCGTCCGGTGACGGCACCGGGGCGTACCGGCCGCGCGGCGGTGCGTGGTCGACCTCCTCGGCGCTGCGCCCGATCATCGTGCGCCGGGCGTGGGCGGCCTCGGCAGGCGGGCCGTCCGGAACGGAGAACTCGATCCCGGCCACCGGGTCCAGCGAGGACGGCGGCACCGGGGCGTCGAACACGGACCCCCGCTCCTCGTCCGCCTCCTCGGCGGCCTCCTCGATGGCCTGCTCCACGGCCTCCCCAACGGCCTGCTCCTCCTCGGCGGAGACGGCGGGAGGCTTCTCGTCCTCCTCGGCCGAGACGACGGAAGGCTTCTCATCGGCGCCGGACGGCTTCTCGGCAGACGCCCCGGAGGACTCCTCGTCAGGCACGCCCGGCTTCCCGGCGGACCCCCCGGAGGGCTCCTCATCGTGCGCGGACGGCTTCTCGGCGGCCGGAACCGCCGTACCCGGGGCGGAGCCACCCGGAGAGTTCTCGGTCCCCTCCCCGGCCCCTTCCGCGCCGTCCTCCCCGTGCGCCGCCAGGGTCTCCGTCACCAGTTGCCGCGCGAAGCGGTCCAGCAGGCGGTGGGCGGCCGACAGGGCGGCGTCCGGGTCCAGATCCAGGATGCGGCCCTCGCCGGTCACCGTGCCCGCGAAGGCGAGCACCGTGCCGTCGTCGCGGCCGGTCAGGCGGAGGGTCAAGGACAGCAGGGCGGAACCGCCGCCGCGCGCCTCGGTGCCCTCGCCCTCGACGGAGAGGGCGTACGCCGCGCCGTCCGCCGCCTCCGGCGACGGGGTCAGCCGCAGCGCGCCCCGGTACGTGATGGTGTGGCCCCCGGCCCTGACCTTGAGCCGACCGGTCAGCGGGCCCGCGGACGCGTCGGCGTCCCGCTGGAGCCCCGGCACGCAGCGCGCGACCCGGGCGGGATCGTCCAGCGCCCGCCGCAGGGCCGGGACCGGAACCGGTACGAACACCTCATGCTCCATGCCACCCGAGGCTACTCGGACCCGCCCGCCGCGTCAGCGCTTCCGGAGGCGAGGCCACCCCCTCCGCCACCGGCCCGGCACACCCCGCTCACCGCTCCTCCCAGTACCGGGGGTGCACCAGGGTCGAGGCCGCCTGGCCCCCCAGCCGCCCGGCCTCCGCCCGCCGTCCCGCGTCCCGCAGCAGGGGCGCGGTCAGCGAGCGCAGGTGCGGGGCCCCGGGTTCCAGCCCGAGGCGCGGCGCCGCGCCTCGGGCCGCCAGCACGAACCCCCAGCCGTGGATCCCGCCGCCCCGGCGGCTCGACCGGTCGGGGCCGGACGGGGATCCCGCGTACCGCCCGCTCACCCGATAGGGGCGGGTCCGCAGCCCCGCCGCCCGGACCGATGCCTCCACCGTCCAGAAGGTGTGCGGCCGGCTCACCGGGGGCCCGCCGTGCACCACCAGCCGGCCACCGGGTGCCAGTGCGGCGGCGACCAGCCCGTAGAACTCGGCGGAGTACAGCTTCGTGCTCGCCGAGATGCCCGGGTCCGGAAGGTCGGCGATCACCACGTCGTAGCGGTCCCGCACCGCGCGCAGCCAGGTGAACGCGTCGCCGGTCACGGCGGTCAGCCGGGGGTCGCGGAAGGCGTGCGCGTTCAGCGCGGACAGCGCGCGGTCCGTCCGGGCCAACCGGGTGACGCCGGGGTCCAGCTCGACCAGCGTCACCCGGCGCACGTCCGGGTAGCGCAGCACCTCGCGGGCGGCCAGACCGTCCCCGCCGCCCAGGATGAGGACCCGGGCGTGCGGACCGTTCATCGCGGGGTGCACCAGCGCCTCGTGGTAGCGGTACTCGTCCCGGGAACTGACCCGCAGCCGCCCGTCCAGGTACAGGTCGAGGGAGTCCCGGCCCGTGCCCGTGAGGACCACCTCCTGGACGTCGGTCTGCACGGCGACCCGCACCCCGCCCCCGTAGACCGCCCGCCGCGCCGCCCGTTCGAAGTCGTCGCAGAGCAGGGCCGCCGTGGCGAGCGCGGCGATGACGGTGACGTTGGCGACGACCAGCAGCCAGCGGGAGCGCGTGCAGAGGTCGCGGCGGAACACCCACAGGACCAGCGCCCCGCCCGCCGCCGCGTTCACCGCGCCCGTGAGCAGGGCTCCGGTGAGCTGCCCGAACATCGGGAGCAGCAGGAACGGGAAGGCCAGTCCGCCGACCAGCGCACCCACGTAGTCGGCCGCGAAGAGATCGGCCACGGCCCCGCCCGCGTCCTGCCGGTCCACCCGCTGGATCAGCGTCATCAGCAGGGGGATCTCCGCGCCGATCAGGATGCCGATGGCCAGCGAGAATCCGACCAGCGCGATCCTCGACTCCCCGAACCAGGCGAACGAGGCGTAGAGGACCAGGGCGGAGAAGCCCCCGATCAGGGCGAGCGCGGCCTCGATCAGCCCGAAACCGACCGCCGCGCGGTTGCGTAAACGTTTCGCGAAGAGCGAGCCGATGCCCATGGCGAAGACCATCACGGACAGCACGACGGACGCCTGGGTGACGGAGTCGCCGATCAGATAGGAGGCGAGCGCCACCAGTTCCAGCTCGTACACCAGCCCGCAGGCGGCGCAGACGAAGACGGCGGCCAGCACGAGGTACCGGCCGGTCCTCGGTCGCACGGGAAGCCGCGCCGCGCCCCCTCGCAGCGACACCTGCTGGTCGATCATGCCGCGAACGCTACGTCACGGACCCGTCGCCGCTTGTCACCCACAAGGGTGTAATCGGAGCACATGCACCGGAGTTGGGCCCGGTCACAGCGCCGCCGCTGCCGGCATCCGCACGCCCACCCGGGTCCGGGTGACCACGAGGCGCCCCTCCTGCGGGTACGCGTGCCAGGTGCGCCAGCGCACCTGGCCCTCGGTCCGCTGGGCGAGCATCGCCGTGAAGGCGTGCGGGCTGCCGGGAAACGTCCCCGCCAGTCCGTGAGGGTGGTCGGCGACGAGCGCCAGGAGTTCCTGCGCGCGCCCGGCGAACGAGCCCGGGGTGAGCGTCTCGACGCGGGCGGCGAACTCGTAGTCCCACTCCCCCAGCCGCTTGGAGACACCGAGGGGAAGCGGGGTGCTGCTGCCCGGGATGCAGGCGACGGTCTCGGAACAGTCGCCGTGCTCCTCCTTGAGGAGCACCTGGTGGGAGGCGCCGAGCAGGCGCAGCTGCAACTGCGCGCCGCCGAGGGCGAGATCGAGCACGGCCAGCGCCGGGAGCGGTTCGCGCCCCAGCGCCCAGGCCAGATCGGCGGCGCGGGTGTCGGAATAGGCCGTATGGAGGGTCGTGAGCATGGGTCGGCTCCGCAAAACACGCATGGGACACGCGGACAGGGGACGCCCCGACGTGGTGCACGTGGGAGGTGGGAAGCGCCCGATCAGGTCCAACTGGGGTCCGAGGGCTGAATGTTCTCTCCCACGAGGGAATCACGGACTACGCCGCACTCGCAGCGTTTTTACCCAACTTGACGTGGTTTCCATCCCCCCGGGGGCCCTCCGGTTCTGATGTTCACCGCGCACGCGCCGGACGGCCAACAAAAAGGTGTCCGAAGGGACTTAGGGGATTTCGGTGAATCCCCCGGGTCCCTCCGGACACCCTTCCGCCGGACCGGACCGGACGCGTGCGCCCGGCCCGCGCGGACCAGCTGCCCCGTGTCAGCTGCCTCCGCCGCATCCACCCCCGCCCCCGCACGACGAACCGCCGCCGCACGAGGAGCCTCCGCCGCACCCGTGGCCGCCGGAGTGACCGCCCGAATGACCGCCGGAGTGACCGCCCGAGTGGCCGCCTCCGCCGTCGGACGAGCCGCCGTCCCCGCCACCGGCCCACCAGCTGCCCCCGGCCGCGCTCCCGCCGCCCGCACCGCGCCGGCCCCGGGACGCACCGCGCGCACCGCTCAGCGGATTCCCCCTGCTTCCGGCCTTCGCCGTCCTCACGACGAGGAGCCCGACCGCGACGATCACGATCACCCCGACGAGCGTCACCACCATGGACCTCACGTCCTTCCGTCCCGCGCGGCGGAGCCCCCGCTCCCTGCCGATTCACGCGTGCCAGGGGGATGCCCCCGCCCGCGCCGGGCCAAAGCCGACTTGAGCAACTCCAGAGCTTCCGCGCAGGATGACGTCCATGACACAGCGCCGACCGCTGCTCAACCGCCGCCTCGCCGAGTTCGGCACGACGATCTTCGCGGAGATGTCCGCGCTCGCCGCCCGCACCGGAGCCATCAACCTCGGCCAGGGCTTCCCCGACACCGACGGCCCCGAGGAGATCCGCGAGGCCGCGGTCCGCGCCCTGCGGGACGGCCGCGGCAACCAGTACCCGCCGGGCCCCGGCGTCCCCGAACTGCGCACCGCGATCGCCGACCACCAGCTGCGCCACTACGGCCTGGCGTACGACCCCGACAGCGAGGTCCTGGTCACGGCGGGCGCCACGGAGGCCATCGCGGCCGCCATGCTCGCCCTGCTGGAGCCCGGCGACGAGGTCGTCGCGCTGGAGCCGTACTACGACTCGTACGCCGCCTCCGTCGCCCTGGCCGGGGCCACCCGCGTCCCCGTGACCCTGCGCCCCGACCCCGCCACCCGCACCTACCGGCTGGACCTCGACGAACTGCGCGCCGCCGTCACCCCCCGCACCCGGCTCCTGCTCCTCAACACCCCGCACAACCCCACCGGCACCGTGCTCGGCCGCGAGGAACTCGCCGCGATCGCCGAGCTGGCGTGCGAACGCGACCTCCTCGTGGTCAGCGACGAGGTCTACGAGCACCTGGTCTTCGAGGGCGAGCACATCCCGATCGCCTCGTTCCCCGGCATGCGCGAGCGCACGGTCACCATCTCCTCGGCCGGCAAGACCTATGCGTTCACCGGCTGGAAGGTCGGCTGGATCACCGCGGGCGCGGAGCTGGTGGCGGCGGTCCGCTCGGCGAAGCAGTTCCTCACCTATGTGTCGGCGGGCCCCTTCCAGTACGCGGTCGCCGAGGCGCTGCGCCTGCCCGACACGTACCTCGACGGGCTGCGCGCCGATCTGCGGGCCAAGCGCGATCTGCTGAGCGGCGGACTGGCCGAGGCCGGATTCGAGGTCTACCGCCCCGCCGGGACCTATTTCGTCACCACCGGCATCGGCCCGCTCGACCCCACCGGAGACGGCGTCGCGTTCTGCCGCGCGCTCCCCGCGCGCTGCGGTGTGGTGGCCGTCCCGAACGCCGTCTTCTACGACCACCGCGACCAGGGCGCGCCCTTCATCCGCTTCGCGTTCTGCAAGCGCACCGAGGTCCTGGAGGACGCCGTCGCCCGGCTGAGGACGCTGGGGGCGGCTCCCCCGCCCGTCGCGGCCCGGACATGACGGAGCCCGGCGCGGGACGGTCCGCGGGGACCGCTCCCGGGCCGGGCCCGGTGTCGTGTGCGCCGGCTCAGGCGGAGGGCGGCGTGGCGTCGCCCTCGGCGCCGTCCGACTTCTCCTCGGCCGGGGTCAGGCCCAGGCGCTCCAGCAGCCACTTGTCGAACTCGATGGAGGCGCGCACCCAGCTGACCGTCGAGGAGACGAAGTGCTCCAGCGAGACGCCGGTGCCGATGAGCATCTGCGCCTCACCGATCAGCCGGATCGAGGTGCCGGTCTCCTCGGAGCCCTCCTCGGGCTCGTGGGTGTGGGTGTAGACCTTGGGCCACAGGGTGCGGCGGTTCCAGTCGTCGATCGCGTCGAGGAGGACCGGACGCTGGTCCGCGTCGTGCGGGCGGTCGTAGAACGTACGGACCGAGAAGACCTGCTGCTCGCCCTCGCCGCGGAACATGAAGTACGTGCGGAACTCTTCCCACGGCGCGGCGAGGTCGCCCTCGTCGTCGACGACGTACTTCAGCTCCATCTGCTCCAGGAGCTGCTTGACGAGGTCCTGGTCGGGGACGACGGGGCCCTCCGGTCCTGCCGCCTGCGGTTCGGGCTGGCCCCCGAAGTTGGGGATCGAGGACGGGTCGATAGACATCGCTGGGTACTCCTGTGGATCGCGCGTGGTTTCCTGCCGACGACCCTAGCCGCGTTTGGCCGCCGGAGCGTAGACCGCCCGGGGCCGGGGTCGTGTGCGGGCCGGGCCGGATCACCGGGGTGGCGCTACGCCTTCCGGGGAATCATCTCCGCCTCCGCCCCCCGGGCCCGTGCCCAGGCGGTGGCGGCGAGGACGGCGCAGGCCACGCCGAGGAGCCCGGAGGCCCCGATGGTGGTCGCCGAGGAGCCGGTCAGCTCGGTCACCGCACCGCCGGCCGCGACGCCGACGCCCTGCATGGCGGTCACCCCGGACCGGGCGAGACCCAGCGCCTGGCCGCGCCGGTCGGGCGGGGTCAGCAGGACGAAGGTGGCCCCGGCGGTGATCTGGTACGCCGAGCAGACCCCGGCGACCAGCAGCAGGAACATCGCCGCTTCCGCACTGGGGTGGAGCAGATAGACGACCAGCGGCAGATTCGCGGCGACGGCCAGCGGGCCTAGCAGCCGGCGCCGGGTCTCGTCCCCGACCCCGGACCGTCCCAGCAGGGCCGCGCCCAGCACCATGCCCGCCGGATGCGCGGCGAGCAGCAGCCCCACCGCGTAGGTCCCGCCACCGGCCTCGTCGGCGAACGGGGCGGCCAGCCCCTCCGGCAGGACGACGAACCCCGCGAGCCAGCCCAGGGCCAGCAGCGAGCGGAGCCTGCGGTCCGACCAGATCAGCGCGGCGGCGCCGCCGACCTGGGCGCCGAGCTTCGCCGTACGCGCCTCGGCGCTCGTCACCGGGCGGGCCTTCACACCGAACCGGACGAGGGCCGCCGAGACCAGGAAGGTCGCCGCGTTCACCGCCAGCGAGCGGTTGCTGCCCAGCCACGCGACCAGCAGCCCGCCCCCGGCGAACCCGACCAGCTGGCCCGCCTGATGGGTGATCTGCATGACCCGCTGGCCGCGCTCGTACCGCTCGACGCCCAGCACGGTGGGCAGGAGCGCGCCCTGGGCCGCGCCGAAGGGTGCCTCGGCCAGTTGCGCCAGCACCAGCAGTCCGGCGAGCAGCGGCAGCGGCATCCCGGGCAGAGCCATCAGCCCGACCAGCACCATCCGGGTCAGATCGCAGCTGACCATGACCGTGCGCCGGGGGAACCGGTCCGCGAGACCGGAGAGCAGCACTCCGGAGAGCAGCGCCGGCAAGGTGGTCAGGGCATAGGTCGCCGCGGTCCATCCCGGCGAGTCCGTGCGTTCGAAGACAAGCAACGAAAGCGCCACACGGGCCAGCTGGTCGCCCAGGATCGACTGAGCGTAAGCAGCCCAAAGGGTACGGAATTCGCCAAGGTGAAAGAGATTGTCAGATCTGGACTTCTTGGGTCCGTCGGTTATCTCATCGCCTGTCCGCTCGTTCATGCGGGCACGCTACCGGCCGCCCAATTCGACCTCTATTCCCAGCCGCGGGCAGGTCGCCGCAGGTGGGGCGCGGTGTCCTGTTTATGCGCGGACCCCTGGCCGGACGGTACGGCTCCGCACCTCGAACTCCCTTGCCAGAGGGGGTTCGAGGTGCTCACCGGAGCCCTGGGAAGGGCGTTCGCGCACAGGGGGCGGGGCAGCACGTTTGGCGCGATACCGATGCCGGGAAATGGATCGCTCCGGACGGAGGACGTCCCGTCCATTCCTCGGGAATCACCGTATTCCCGGCGTCCGCGTTCCGGCGGCCGTCTCAGACCGCGCGGCCGACGAGCAGTCCGTCACCGGCCCGGTCGACGCGCACCGTGTCGCCGTCCTGGACCTCACCGGCCAGGATCTCCTTCGCGAGCCGGTCCCCGATCGCCGTCTGGATGAGGCGGCGCAGCGGCCGGGCGCCGTAGGCCGGGTCGTTGCCCTCCTCGGCCAGCCAGGCCAGGGCCTCGGGGGTGACGTCGAGGGTGAGCCGCCGGTCGGCCAGCCGCTTGGCGAGCCGGTCGATCTGGAGCCCCGCGATATGCGCGAGTTCGTCGCCGGACAGCGCGGAGAAGACCACCAGATCGTCCAGCCGGTTGAGGAACTCCGGCTTGAAGGCGCCCCGGACCACGTCCAGGACCTGGCGCTTCTTCTCCTCGGGCTTGGTCAGCGGATCGGTCAGGTACTGGCTGCCGAGGTTCGACGTCAGGACCAGGATGGTGTTCCGGAAGTCCACCGTCCGGCCCTGTCCGTCGGTGAGCCGGCCGTCGTCCAGGACCTGGAGCAGGATGTCGAAGACCTCGGGGTGGGCCTTCTCGACCTCGTCCAGCAGCACGACGGTGTACGGGCGGCGGCGGACGGCCTCGGTGAGCTGGCCGCCCTCCTCGTAGCCGACGTATCCGGGCGGGGCGCCGACCAGGCGGGCGACGCTGTGCTTCTCGCCGTACTCGCTCATGTCGATGCGGACCATGGCCCGTTCGTCGTCGAAGAGGAAGTCCGCGAGCGCCTTGGCCAGTTCGGTCTTGCCGACGCCGGTCGGGCCGAGGAAGAGGAACGATCCGGTGGGCCGGTCGGGGTCCGCGATCCCGGCCCGGGTGCGGCGCACCGCGTCCGAGACGGCCCGCACGGCCTCGGTCTGCCCGATGAGGCGCTTGCCCAGCTCCGCCTCCATGCGCAGCAGCTTCTGCGTCTCGCCCTCCAGCAGGCGGCCGGCCGGGATGCCGGTCCAGGCGCCCACCACGTCCGCGATGTCGTCGGGTCCGACCTCCTCCTTGACCAGGGTCTCCTTGGGTTCGCGGGCGGCCTCCTGCTCGGCCTCGTCGGCCTCGGCGAGTTCGCGTTCCAGGCCGGGGATCTCCCCGTACAGGAGCTTGGACGCGGTGTCGAAGTCGCCGTCGCGCTGGGCGCGTTCGGCCTGGCCGCGCAGGTCGTCCAGGCGCTCCTTCAGCTCACCGACCCGATTGAGGCCCTGCTTCTCCTTCTCCCAGCGGGCGTTGAGCCCGCGCAGCTCCTCCTCCTTGTCCGCGAGGTCGCGGCGCAGCTTCTCCAGACGCTGCTTGGAGGCGGGGTCCGTCTCGTTCCTGAGGGCCAGCTCCTCCATGTGCAACCGGTCGACGGAGCGCTGGAGTTCGTCGATCTCGACGGGCGAGGAGTCGATCTCCATGCGCAGCCGGGACGCCGCCTCGTCCACCAGGTCGATGGCCTTGTCGGGAAGGAAGCGGGAGGTGATGTAGCGGTCGGAGAGCGTCGCGGCGGCGACCAGCGAGGCGTCCGCGATCTGCACCTTGTGGTGGGCCTCGTAGCGGCCCTTGAGCCCGCGCAGGATCGCGATGGTGTCCTCGACCGTCGGCTCGGCCACCAGCACCTGCTGGAAGCGGCGCTCCAGGGCCGGGTCCTTCTCGATCCGCTCGCGGTACTCGTCGAGCGTGGTGGCGCCGACCATCCGCAGTTCGCCGCGGGCCAGCATCGGCTTGAGCATGTTGCCCGCGTCCATCGCGGAGTCGCCGCCGGCGCCCGCGCCCACGACGGTGTGCAGCTCGTCGATGAAGGTGATGATCTGGCCGTCGCTCTCCTTGATCTCGGAAAGGACGGTCTTCAGGCGCTCCTCGAACTCGCCGCGGTACTTCGCACCCGCGACCATCGCGCCCAGGTCCAGCGAGACGAGCCGCTTGTCCTTCAGGGACTCCGGGACGTCCCCCTTCACGATGCGCTGGGCGAGCCCCTCGACGACGGCGGTCTTGCCGACGCCGGGCTCACCGATGAGCACCGGGTTGTTCTTGGTCCGGCGCGAGAGCACCTGGACGACGCGGCGGATCTCCTGGTCGCGCCCGATGACCGGGTCGAGCTTGCCCTCGCGCGCGGCGGCGGTGAAGTCCGTACCGAATTTCTCCAGGGCCTTGTACTGGCCCTCCGGGTCCGGAGTGGTCACCCGGCGCCCTCCCCTGCTCTTCTCGAACGCGTCCAGCAGCTTCTTCGCACTGGCACCCTGCCGGTCGAGGATCTCACCGGCCCGGCCGCCCTTCGCGGCGATGCCGATCAGCAGGTGCTCGGTCGAGAGAAAGTCGTCGCCCAGCTCCTTGGCCCGTTCGGCGGCGTCGGAGATGACGGCCAGCAGCTCGCGGCCCGGCTGCGGCGGCGCGACGGTCGAACCGGTCACGCTGGGCTGGGCGGCCAGCAGTCGCTCGGTCTCCGCGCGGACGGCGGCCTGGTCCGCGTCGACGGCGGCCAGCAGATCGACCAGGTTCTCGTTGTCCTCCCCCGCGAGCAGCGCCAGCAGCAGATGCCCGGGGGTCAGGTCCGGGTGCCCGTCCTTCACGGCCCTGCTGGTGGCCGCGTTGATCGCGTCCCGGCTCCTGTTGGTCAGCTCGGCGTCCACGTGCGCTGTCTCCTTCCTGCGGCGGCGGTCCTGGCTCACTACGTATGACTGACACGGTCAACGTGCACAAAGTTGAGTCTATTCCACTCAAGGCAGTTTCGTGGACTCCGCACCGCACCGTCCGCTCCGAGTGAACCGGCACCCCGGACCGCCCGCCACCGCACCGCTTCCGGCCACTGCCTACGCTGGCCCCATGGCAGTCGACGTACGCAATCCCGGCCCGGACTACCTGGCCTTCTGGCGCGAGTCCCACTACGCGGCCCTCACCACGCCCCGCCCCGACGGCACCCCGCACGTCGTGCCGGTCTGCGTGACGTACGACCCCGAGGCGGGCCTCGCCCGGGTCATCACCAACAGGAACAGCCGCAAGGCCGCGCACATCCTGGCCGCCGGCCCGGACGGGGCCCGGGTCGCGGCCTGCCAGGTGAGCGGGCGCCGCTGGGCGACCCTGGAAGGCGTCGCCCGGATCCGTACCGAGGAGGACAGGGTCGCCGAGGCCGTGCGCCGGCACACCGAGCGCTACGCGCGCACCCCCTCGCCCAACCCCGACCGCGTCGTCATCGAGATCACCCTCGACCGGGCGCTCGGCCGGGCCTGACCGCGCCGCCGTCCGAAGCCGTCGGAAGCCGTCCGCGTCCGTCCGTACCCGGACAGCACAACGGCGCCACCGTGTTCAGGTCACGGAGGCGCCGTTGTGTGGGGGAGTGACTGAGCGACGTGGAACGACGGGGGATCGCTCAGGCACTGCGGGGGGTGGCGGAAATGGTTTCGGGTTCGAACAGCTGGTGGTCACGCCGGTCGAGGTTCACAAAGATCATGTCGTACCGAATGGCACAGCGCACGGGCTGCGGCGCGCCGCGCGGCTTGCGGAGGCAGCGGTAGGCGCGCACCTCGCCGTCGTCCTCACGGGCGACGACGACCGGGTCGCCGAACAGAGTGACCATCAACGAATCACCACGGTGGGGGAGAGCCGTGACGAGGTCGATGAAGTGCCACCCTGAGCGGTAGGCCGTTGCCATCTCGCGCCGGAAGGTCCGGTCGTCCGGCGGGGTGGTCATGTCAGGCGCTCACAAGGGACGTCGGCGCGGACCAGCTGATCTCACCGAGCTTGTCGGCGGCCTGGATGTTCCAGCTGATCTCACCGGGCGCCTTCACAGCCTGGACGTTCCAGCTGATCTCGCCGGGCCCGGCCGCCGCCCTCGCGCTCCAGCTGATCTCGCCAGTGGCCAGAACTCCGACGCTCAGGGCCGCGACGAACGAGACGGCAAGCGCCGAGCGAAGCATTCGCTTTTCCATAGTCGGCTTCGTCCTCACTTGTGGATTCTTCTCCCCCGCACCAAAGACGATGTCCCACCTGGGCACACGAACACCACAGGGTCGATGCATCATGTTCCTGCATGTTCAGGAACCTGGGGGGTGTTGATATGGCTACAAATGACGCAAGAGCGACACATCGCCATGGGATCACCGAACTGTGCGCCGAAGGCGGACGCCTCTACGCCAGCGCGCTGCGCTCGGGCCGGATCTCGCGGGCCGAGGTGGATCCAGCCCCCTGCCTCATGGACTTCGCCCTTCTGCACCCGGATCCGGACGACCCCGACTGGCTCCGGCCCGTCCCCCCCTCGGCCGCGCTCGCACAACGGCTCAACCCGATCGAGCGCGAGATCCAGGAACGGCGGCGCCTCTCCCTCGAACTGGCCGATTCCTTCCAGCCGTTCATGGACATCAGCGCCCAGGATCCTCCCATCACCCATGCCATCACGGTCCTGGAGGGAAACCACCGGATCAACGCCGCCCTGGACCTCGCCACCGCCGAGTGCCGCACGGAGGTGCTCACCGTGCAGCCGGGCGGCGACCGAGGCGAGGACCGCCTCCGCGAAGGTCTGGAACGCGGCTTGCTGGTCGTCAACCGAGGCGTCAGCATGCGCACCCTGTACCAGCACACGGTCCGCCACAGCCACGGCACGCTCGCCTACGCGGAACGCATGGCCGAGGGCAAGGTGGAGATCCGCACCCTCGAAGAACTCATCGCGCGTCTGATCGTGTTCGACAGGACCGTCGCGTTCATTCCCGCGAGCAACGACGACCAGGTCGCGCTGGAACTGCGCCACCCCGGCCTGGTCGACTATCTGATCAAGGTCTTCGAGCAACTCTGGAACCGCGCCTCGCCCCTGCTGGAAGAACTGCCCTACGACCCGGCCCCCCAAGGGATCAGCGGCGTGCAGCGCTCCATCGCGCAACTCCTGGTCGAAGGGCACGTCGACGATTCGATAGCCCGCCGGCTCGGCATGAACGTCCGTACCTGCCGCGCCCACGTGGCCAAGCTCTCCGCCGTTCTCGGCAGCAACAGCCGGGCCCAGCTGGGCTATCTGATCGCCCAGTCGGGCATCCTCGACCAGGAGACCTGACCCCGCCCCGCCCCACCGCACGAAGAAACCCGCCACCCCGGCGAACGGGATGACGGGCCTCTCCAAGGCGCTGTGCGGGCCGTACGGGCCCCGGCGGACCCAGCACGGCCCCCAGGGCCCCGCAGCCCCCGGAGGTCAGTCCTTCGGCCGCTTGGGGCGCCAGACGACCAGCGCGCTGGTCTGCTGGACGTCCTGGTACGGCACGAGATCGCGCCGGTAGGAGGCGTGGACCTGGGCCTCGCGCTGCTGCATCGCCGCCGCCGCTCCGTCCACGGCCGCCGAGAGTTCGGCGACGCGCTGCTGGAGCGCGGCGACCTGGTTCTCCAGCTCGATGATGCGCTTGATGCCGGCGAGGTTGATCCCCTCGTCCTGCGACAGCTGCTGCACGGTGCGCAGCAGCTCGATGTCACGGGCCGAGTAGCGCCGGCCGCGTCCGGCCGTGCGGTCGGGCGAGACCAGACCGAGCCGGTCGTACTGGCGCAGCGTCTGCGGATGCAGGCCCGAGAGCTGGGCCGCGATCGAGATCACGTACACCGGGGAATCGTCGGTGAGTTCGTACGGATTGCGTCGTCGGCCGTCCACCTCAAGCTCCCTTCGCTGCCTGGAACAGCTCCGCCCGCGGGTCCTGGTCCGCGGTCGCCTTCCGATAGGCCTCCAGGGCGTCCCGGGCCTCGTCGCCCAGATCCGTCGGGACCGCCACCTCGACGGTGACCAGCAAATCGCCCCGGGTGCCGTCCTTGCGCACGGCGCCCTTGCCCCGGGCGCGCATGGTGCGTCCGTTGGGCGTGCCGGCCGGAAGCTTCAGGGTGACGGGCGGCCCGCCGAGCGTGGGCACCTTGACCTCGCCGCCGAGCGCCGCCTCGGTGAAGGAGACCGGCACGGTCACCGTGAGGTTGTCGCCCTTGCGGCCGAAGACCGGGTGGGCGTCGACGTGGACGACGACGTAGAGGTCGCCGGCCGGTCCGCCGCGCTCGCCCGGCGCGCCCTTGCCGCGCAGCCGGATCCGCTGGCCGTCGAGGACGCCCGCGGGGATGCGCACCTGCATGGTGCGGGACGACTTGGCCCGGCCGCTGCCCTTGCAGACGTCGCAGGGGTCCTGGGCGATGAGGCCCCGGCCCTTGCAGTCCACACAGGGGTCGGTGAGCGAGAAGCCGCCGCCGCTGCCGCGCGAGACCTGGCCGGTGCCGACACAGGTCGGGCAGACCCTCGGGGTGCCGTTCTTGTCGCCGGTGCCGGAGCATGCCTTGCAGGGGGCCTGGCTGGACATCCGCAGCGGGACCGTGGCCCCGTCGACCGCCTCGGTGAAGCTGAGCGTCACCTCGGACTCGATGTCCTGGCCGCGGCGCGGCTGCACGCGGGTGCCGGCACCGCCGCCGCCCCGGTTGAACAGGCCGCCGAAGACATCGCCCAGACCGCCGCCGCCGAAACCGCCGGCACCGCCCTGGCCGCCCTGCGCGCCCCCGAAGAGGTCGCCCAGGTCGAAGTTGAAGTTGCCCTGCGCGCCGCCGGGTCCGGCGCGGAAGCCGCCGTTGCCGAAGAGGGCGCGCGCCTCGTCGTACTCCTTGCGCTTCTTGCTGTCGCCGAGGACGTCGTTCGCCTCGGAGATCTCCTTGAAGCGCTCCTCCGCCTTGTCGTCGCCCTTGTTGGCGTCCGGATGGAACTCACGGGCGAGCTTCCGGTACGCCTTCTTGATCTCGGCGTCGGTGGCGTCCTTCGGGACGCCGAGAACCTTGTAGTAGTCCTTCTCGACGAAGTCCTTCGTACTCATCGACGTCCCTCCTTCCGGACGATCGGCCGGGGGCCTCCCGTACGGGCCCCGCCGGTGTGCGGCAGGGTCCGGGCGAGAGGCCCCGTGACCGGGCGGTGCGCGGCCTGGTGGTCGGACAGGATGTCAGACCTCCTCGCCGCCACCGCTCTCCTCGTCGTCGGTCTTCTCTTCCTTGGCGGCCGGGGTCGCCCCCGGCTGCGGCTCGGCCACGGCCACCCGCGCGGGGCGGATGGTGCGCTCGCCGATCCGGTACCCCGGCTGCAGGATCGCCACGCAGGTCGTCTCGGTGACGTCCGGCGCGTAGCTGTGCATCAGGGCCTCGTGGATCGTCGGATCGAAGGGCTCGCCCTCCTTGCCGAACTGCTGGAGTCCCAGCTTGGCGACGACCGTCTCCAGGGATTCGGCCACCGACTTGAACCCGCCCACCAGCTCGCCGTGGTCACGGGCCCGGCCGACGTCGTCGAGCACGGGCAGGAGCTCGGACAGGAGCGCCGCGACGGCGATCTCCTTGACCGTGACCCGGTCCCGCTCGACCCGGCGGCGGTAGTTCTGGTACTCGGCCTGGAGCCGCTGGAGGTCGCCGGTGCGCTCGTTGAGCGCGCTGCGTGCCTGGTCCAGCTGAGCCGTCAGGCCTGCGGTCTGGTCAGCGTCCCCGGCCGGGGCCGCCTTCTCCGAGGAGGAGGCGGCCTTCGGCTCGGCGTCGTCGGGGGTGGCGCCGGAGGGGACGTCGGGCTCCTCCTCGAAGCCCGGAGTCTCCTCGGTCACGCCGCACCGCCCTTGGTGTCCTTCTCGTCGTCGACGATCTCGGCGTCGACCACGTCGTCCTGGCCGTCGGCCTGCGCACCCGGCTGCGGGTCGCCCTGCGGGCCGCCCTCGGCCTGGGCGTTGGCGTACATCGCCTGGCCCAGCTTCTGGGAGACGGCCGCGACCTTCTCGGTGGCCGTGCGGATCTCGGCGGTGTCCTCGCCCTTGAGCTTCTCCTTCAGCTCGGTGAGCGCGGTCTCCACCTCCGTCTTCACGTCACCGGGGACCTTGTCCTCGTTGTCCTTGAGGAACTTCTCGGTCTGGTAGACGAGCTGCTCGCCCTGGTTGCGCGATTCGGCGGCCTCGCGGCGGGCGTGGTCCTCCTCCGCGTACTTCTCGGCCTCCTCGCGCATCCGGTTGACCTCGTCCTTCGGCAGCGAGGAGCCGCCGGTGACGGTCATCTTCTGCTCCTTGCCGGTGCCGAGGTCCTTCGCGGCCACGTGCATGATGCCGTTGGCGTCGATGTCGAAGGCGACCTCGATCTGCGGGACACCGCGCGGGGCCGGCGGCAGACCGGTCAGCTCGAACATCCCGAGCTTCTTGTTGTACGCCGCGATCTCGCGCTCGCCCTGGTAGACCTGGATCTGCACGGACGGCTGGTTGTCCTCGGCCGTCGTGAAGATCTCGGAGCGCTTGGTCGGGATCGTGGTGTTGCGCTCGATGAGCTTGGTCATGATCCCTCCCTTGGTCTCGATACCGAGGGACAGCGGGGTGACGTCGAGAAGCAGGACGTCCTTGACCTCGCCCTTGAGGACACCGGCCTGGAGCGAGGCGCCGATGGCGACGACCTCGTCCGGGTTCACACCCTTGTTGGCCTCCTGGCCGCCGGTCAGCTCCTTGACCAGCTCGGCGACGGCCGGCATGCGGGTGGAGCCACCGACGAGAACGACGTGGTCGATCTCGGAGAGCTGGATGCCCGCGTCCTTGATGACGTTGTGGAACGGGGTCTTGCAGCGGTCCAGGAGGTCCGCGGTGAGCTGCTGGAACTGCGAGCGCGTGAGCTTCTCGTCCAGGTGCAGCGGGCCCTCGGCCGAGGCCGTGATGTACGGCAGGTTGATCGTGGTCTCCGTCGAGGAGGACAGCTCGATCTTGGCCTTCTCCGCGGCCTCGCGCAGACGCTGGAGGGCCATCTTGTCCTTGGACAGGTCCACGCCGTGGCCGTTGGCGAACTGCTTCACCAGGTAGTCGACGACGCGCTGGTCCCAGTCGTCACCACCGAGGTGGTTGTCACCGTTGGTGGCCTTCACCTCGACGACGCCGTCGCCGATCTCCAGGAGGGACACGTCGAAGGTGCCGCCACCGAGGTCGAAGACGAGGATCGTCTGGTCGTCCTTGTCGAGCCCGTACGCCAGGGCGGCGGCCGTCGGCTCGTTGACGATGCGCAGGACGTTCAGGCCCGCGATCTCGCCGGCCTCCTTGGTCGCCTGGCGCTCGGAGTCGTTGAAGTACGCCGGAACGGTGATGACCGCGTCGGTGACCTTCTCGCCCAGGTACGCCTCGGCGTCGCGCTTCAGCTTCTGCAGGATGAAGGCGCTCATCTGCTGCGGGTTGAAGCTCTTGCCGTCGAGGTCGATCTTCCAGTCCGTGCCCATGTGGCGCTTGACGGAGCGGATGGTCCTGTCGACGTTCGTCACAGCCTGGCGCTTGGCGACCTCGCCGACCAGCACCTCGCCGTTCTTCGCGAAGGCGACGACGGACGGCGTGGTCCTGGCGCCCTCTGCGTTGGTGATGACGGTGGGCTCGCCGCCTTCCAGAACGCTGACGACGGAGTTAGTCGTGCCCAGGTCGATGCCGACCGCACGTGCCATGTCAATTCCTCCAACTGACTACTTGAGTGGATCTGGCTCAAGGATGCATGACACCCGCCCCAGAGTCAACAGACCTGAGTCGAGCCGACTCAACTAACATGCATGCACCCTGCGCGAACAGGGAAAACGCCCCACCGAAAAGGGCCGGACACCCTTCGCATACGGGTCGTACGCACCCGCTCCACCCCTCCGGCGCGCGACACCCCCGCACCCCCGGGGGCCACACGCCCCTCCCCATCATCGTCGCGTGGGATCGTTCTGTCACAAAATGCCGAGAGCCGCGCAAAACCGGCACCCGATCCGCCGACACCGGGCGGCCCGACCCAGGCAGGTGCGAACGATGCAGACGCGTACACCGAGGGACACGCGGGGGCGCACACCGCGTCTCCCCACCGCGAAGCGCGCCCTGGACCTGACCCTCGGCACGGCCCTCCTGCTCCTGGCCGCCCCGCTGATCGCCGCGGCCGCCCTGGCCCTCGCCGCGCGCGGCGGCCCCGGCCCGGTCTGGACGTCCGCACCCCGGATCGGCGCCGGCGGCCGCCCCTTCGCCCTGCGGTCGCTGCGCACCCGGCGGCTGCGGCTGCACGTCCTGTCCCGGCTGCCCCACGTCGTGAGGGGCGAGCTGTCCCTGGTCGGCCCGGCACCGCTCACGCCGGCCGAGGTGCGGGGGCGGCGGACCGATGCGCGAGACTGGCGGCTGGAACTGCGGCCCGGCCTGACCGGTCTGGCCCAGGTCCACCACCGCTCACCCATGCCGTGGGACGCGGCGGACCTCCTCGACCAGCACTACGCCGAACACCACCGGCTGCGGCTGGACCTGGCGATCCTGGCCCGCGCCGCGGGCGGGCCCCTGCGCGAGGCGGCCGCCCGGCTGCGGCACGGCAAGGCACGCCTGAGCGACACAGATCACCGCCTGCCCGGCTACAGGACGGCGGAATAAGTGGATAGTGTCAGCACAGACTGATTAAGTTACTGCTTAGTAATCAGCGATCATCGCTGAATCCCACCCGAGCAGGCCCGAGGAGCCCCCACCATGCAACTCGCCGCGATCATCGTGTCGCTGGTGCTGACCGTCGTCGGCGTCGCGCTCCTCGCCCGAGCCGTCGCGCAGATCTACCGGTTCGTCCGCCTCGGACAGCCGGTGCCGGCGGGCAGTCGCACCGACGACCCCAAGCAGCGCACGATCACCCTGGTCAAGGAGTTCCTCGGCCACACCCGGATGAACCGGTGGGGCATCGTGGGCTTCGCGCACTGGTTCGTCGCCATCGGCTTCCTGACCCTGCCGCCGACGCTGCTCCAGGCCTACGGACAGCTCTTCAAGGCCGACTGGGTGCTGCCGGTCATCGGCGAGTGGCTGCCCTTCGAGCTGTACATCGAGTTCATCGGCCTGATGACGACGGTGGGCATCCTCGTCCTCATCGCCATCCGGCTGCTGAACCTGCCCTCCCGCCCCGGCCGCAAGTCCCGGTTCGCGGGCTCGAAGGCGTGGCAGGCGTACTTCGTCGAGTACGTCATCCTCATCATCGGCCTCGCGATCCTCACCCTGCGCGGCCTCGAGGGCGCGATCCACCACGTCGACGGCTACGAGGCCGCGTACTTCGTCTCGTACCCGCTGGTCCTCGCCTTCAAGGGACTGGCCCTCGGCACCCTGCAGAACCTCATCTACTTCGTCGCCATGATCAAGATCGGCACCTCGCTGATCTGGATGATCACGGTCTCGCTCAACACCAACATGGGTGTCGCCTGGCACCGCTTCCTCGGCTTCCCGAACATCTGGTTCAAGCGGAACGCCGACGGCGCGGTCGCCCTGGGCGCCCTCCAGCCGATGACGACCGGCGGCCAGGAGATCGACTGGGAGGACCCGGCCGAGGACGCCGTCTTCGGTGTCTCCCAGGTCGAGCAGTTCTCCTGGAAGGGCATCCTCGACTTCTCCACCTGCACCGAGTGCGGCCGCTGCCAGTCGCAGTGCCCCGCCTGGAACACCGGCAAGCCGCTCTCCCCCAAGCTCCTGATCATGTCGCTGCGCGACCACGCGCACGCCAAGGCCCCGTACCTCCTGGCCGGCGGCGGCAAGGACATGGAGGGCGAGGAGAAGGCGACCGAGGAGCAGCTGAAGGACGTCCCCGCGTCCGCCCTCGCCGAGGCCGAGCGCCCGCTGATCGGCACCGCCGAGGAGAACGGCGTCATCGACCCGGACGTCCTGTGGTCCTGCACCACCTGCGGTGCGTGCGTGGAGCAGTGCCCGGTCGACATCGAGCACATCGACCACATCGTCGACATGCGCCGCTACCAGGTCATGATCGAGTCCGCGTTCCCGTCCGAGGCGGGCACGATGCTCAAGAACCTGGAGAAGAAGGGCAACCCCTGGGGTCTCGCCAAGAAGCAGCGCGTCGAGTGGACCAAGGAGGTCGACTTCGAGGTCCCGATCGTCGGCAAGGACGTCGAGGACCTCACCGAGGTCGACTACCTCTACTGGGTCGGCTGCGCCGGCGCCCTGGAGGACCGCGCCAAGAAGACCACCAAGGCCTTCGCGGAGCTGCTGCACATCGCGGGCGTCAAGTTCGCGATCATGGGCGGCGACGAGAAGTGCACGGGTGACTCGGCCCGCCGCCTGGGCAACGAGCCGCTGTTCCAGCAGCTCGGCCAGGAGAACGTGGCGATGCTGAACATGGCGTTCGGCGAGGACGACGAGGACGACTCGACGAAGAAGGCCAAGTCCGCGAAGAAGATCGTCGCGACCTGCCCGCACTGCTTCAACACCATCGCCAACGAGTACCCGCAGCTCGGCGGCGAGTTCGAGGTCATCCACCACACGCAGCTGCTCCAGCACCTCGTCGACGAGGGCAAGCTGACCCCGGTGACCCCGGTCGAGGGCCTGATCACGTACCACGACCCCTGCTACCTGGGCCGCCACAACAAGGTCTACACGCCCCCGCGCGAGATCATCGCCAAGGTCCCGGGCCTGCGGAACGAGGAGATGCACCGCCACAAGGAGCGCGGCTTCTGCTGCGGTGCCGGTGGCGCCCGGATGTGGATGGAGGAGCGGATCGGCAAGCGCATCAACAACGAGCGCGTCGACGAGGCCCTCACCCTCAACCCGGACATCGTCTCCACCGCCTGCCCGTTCTGCCTGGTCATGCTGACCGACTCGGTCAACGGCAAGAAGAACGACGGCAAGGCCAAGGAGTCGATCCAGGTCGTCGACGTCGCCCAGCTGCTGCTGGAGTCCGTGAAGACCCCGGCCGATCCGGCGGGCGAGCCGGAGACGGCCGACGCGCCGGAGCCGGAACCGGCGAAGTAGCCGGATACCGCACCATCACGGTGCGCGAAGCGGCCGGACCTGCCTCGGGGGCAGGACCGGCCGCTTCTGCTTTCCCGCCGCCGTGACGCATCATGTGGGGCGGCCGGCGACGGCACCGGCCGACGGACGTACGAGGTATTCCTCCGGGGATACGCAGCGGAGGGATCCCGTGCGGATACGCAACGCGGAAGCGGACGCGCCGATAGGACGGGGGGCGCTTCCCGGCCACGGAACGCCCCCCGGGCGAACGCCTGGGGGTGCGGGACGCCGGGCGACCACGGGTCCGCTCCCCCGCGCGCGGGCCGCCGGGGCCCTCGCTCTCGGCCTCCTGCTCCTGCTCACCGCCTGCGGGGGCCCGTCCGACGCCCCGGACAAGAACGGCGACACCCCGCCCACCGCGCTCTCCGGCCTGGCCGGCGCGGCCCGCCACCCCGTCCCGCAGGGCACCGGCAGCCGCGTCCCGTACGACTTCAACGGCGACGGACACCGGGACCTCGTCCTGAACGACCTGGTGAAGCCCGCGTCCGACAGCCACGGCGACGACGCCGGGATCGGCATCGTCTACGGCTCCGAGGACGGCGGCCTCGACCCGTCGACCCGCGCGCTGCTCGCCGCCCGCACCCACGCGGCCAGGTTCGGCGACACCCTTCCCTCGGCGTTCGACGCCGAGACCGCCTGCGACCTGGACGGGGACGGCTTCACGGACCTCGTCGTGGGCACCGACCCCCCGTACGACGGCGTCGGCAGACCGCCGGTCCCGCTCCAGATCCTGTTCGGCTCGCCCGGCGGCCTCACCGGCCGCGCGGTGACCCTGCGCATCCCGGACCGGGCCCGGTTCGGCAACGAGTGGCCGGACCACCCGGTCTGCGGCGACTTCGACGGCGACGGGAAGCCGGATCTGGCCGTGACGGCGAGCGAGGGGCGGTTCAGCTTCCTGCGGGGGCCGTTCACCCGCGACGGCCGCCCGCACGCGGCCGGGGGCACCGTTCCGGGCGCGGGCGCCTACCTGTTCGCGCCGGAGCCCCGGGCGGACCTGGACGGGGACGGGTACGACGACCTGGTGTACGCCGCCCGCCCCCACACCCCGCACACCGCGGGCCGGGCGGAGCTGCTGCGCGGCACCCCGGACGGCCCGACCCGCCCCGGCGGCGCGTACCGCTTCCCGGCGCCGCCCGCGCCGCTCCCCACGGCACCGCTGCGGACCGGGGCCGGCAAGGCCCCGGCCCATGCGGAAACGACTCTGCTGGAGCGGTACGGCGACTTCGACGGCGACCGGAAGCCGGACCTCGTGGTCCGCACCCACCGGGGCGAGACGGCGGACCTGATCGCGCTGTACCCGGCGGCGACGCCGGGGCGCCCGCTGATCACCTTCACCAGCGCGCTGTTCACGGCGGACTGAACACCGTGCCGCCCCGGCCCGTCCGGGGTGGGGACAACCCCCCGGGGTTCCCTTAGGGGATGTCACAGCTGGGCGTCAAAGGCGGTCCAGTTCCCCCGCCCCATCCACCCGACCCGCACGGACCAGGTACGTTCGATGACGTGGCTGGATTCAGGATCGGACGCGGCCGGGACAACCGCACCCCGCAGCAAGGGCATCAGCAACCGCGGCAGCAGCCGTACGGCGGCCAGGGACCGGCGCCGTACGGTCAGCAGCCATGGCCGCAGGCGGGAGGCAACGGGGCCCCGCCCCACGGCGGCTACCAGGGCGGACACCAGGGTGCTTACGGCAACGGTTACCAGGGCGGTGCCGACGAGCCGGAGTACTTCGGCGACCCCTACCCCCAGCAGCACGGCCAGGCCCCGTATCCGCAGCAGCGCGACCCGTACGCCAACAACCCGGGCCACACCCAGGCCTTCAGCATCAACGAGGACCCCTACGGCGACGGCCAGACCTACCGCGCCGGGCAGGCCCCGGCCCAGCCGGCCGGCCCTCGACTGCACTGGAAGCAGCTGCTGACGGGCATCGTGACCCGCCCCGGCCCCACGTTCTGGCAGATGCGCGACTACGCGGTCTGGGGCCCGGCGCTGATCGTCACGTTCCTCTACGGCCTGCTGGCGCTGTTCGGCTTCGACGAGGCCCGCGACGACACGATCCACGCGCCGCTCAACACGGCCATCCCGTACGTCCTGATCACCGGCGCCGCCTTCGTGATCGGCGGTCTGATCCTCGGCGCGGTCACCCACACCCTGGCCCGCCAGCTCGGCGGCGACGGCGCCTGGCAGCCGACGGTGGGCCTGTCGATGCTCATCATGTCGATCACGGACGTGCCGCGGCTGGTCTTCGCGATGTTCCTGGGCGGCGAGAACTCCCTGGTCCAGCTGCTCGGCTGGATCACCTGGCTGGCGGCGGCGGCGCTGCTCACCTCGATGGTGAGCAAGTCGCACGATCTGCCGTGGCCCAAGGCGCTGGCGGCCTCGGCCATCCAGCTCCTGGCCCTGGTCTCGATCCTCAAGCTGGGCACGCTCTGACGCTCGCGTCCCCGCACGCCCCCGCACGCCCCCCGGACACACAGAATCCCCGGCCTCGTTCCGAGACCGGGGATTCCTCGTCCTCAGGCGTCGAGCACCTGTCCCCCGCGCCGCACCACGGGCTTCTGGACGCTCCACGGGAAGTTGATCCAGCGGTCCGTCCGCTTCCACACGTATTCGCATTTCACGAGCGAATGCGATTTCTCGTAGATGACCGCGGAACGCACCTCGGCGACATGGTCGACACAGAAATCGCGGACGAGCTTCAGGGTCTTCCCGGTGTCGGCCACATCATCGGTGATGAGGACCTTCTTGTCCGAGAAATCGATCGCGTTGGGAACGGGCGCCAGCATGACGGGCATGTCCAGCGTGGTGCCGACCCCGGTGTAGAACTCGACGTTCACCAGATGAATGTTCTTGCAGTCCAGCGCGTACGCCAGCCCGCCCGCGACGAACACCCCGCCGCGCGCGATGCTGAGCACCAGGTCCGGCTCGAACCCGTCGTCCGCCACGGTCTGCGCCAGCTCCCGCACCGCGTGCCCGAAGCCCTCGTAGGTCAGGTTCTCCCGCGTCTCATCGGCCATCGGGCATCACACCTGCGTCCGGTGGAAGTTCAGATACGACCGCGACGCGGTGGGACCGCGCTGCCCCTGGTAGCGCGACCCGTACCGCTCGGAGCCGTACGGGAACTCCGACGGAGAACTCAGCCGGAACATGCACAGCTGCCCGATCTTCATCCCCGGCCAAAGCTTTATCGGCAGCGTCGCCAGATTCGACAGCTCCAGGGTCACGTGCCCCGAGAACCCCGGGTCGATGAACCCGGCCGTCGAATGCGTCACCAGCCCCAGCCGACCCAGCGAGCTCTTGCCCTCCAGCCGCGAGGCCAGATCGTCGGGCAGCGAGATGACCTCGTACGTCGAGGCCAGCACGAACTCGCCCGGGTGCAGGATGAACGCCTCGTCCCCGTCCGGCTCGACCGTACGCGTGAGATCGGCCTGCTCGACGGCGGGATCGATATGCGGATAACGGTGGTTCTCGAACACCCGGAAATAGCGGTCGAGCCTCACGTCGATGCTCGACGGCTGCACCATCGACGCATCGAACGGATCAATACGTACGCGTCCGGCGTCGATCTCGGCCCGGATGTCCTTGTCTGAGAGAAGCACCCACCGAGGATACGCAGAACGCGCGGAACCGCCCTCATCGGGCCGCCCGCGCGCCTGTCCCCGCCTGTCCCTGCCGCTTCCTCTACCGCTCGCGGCCGCTCGCTACCTCTTCTCGAACACCACGGGCACGGCATGCCGCAACCGCGCGCACCGAGGACAACGGATGAGCCTCCCCGGCCCGATCCGCCCCGACCCGAGCTGCTGCATCGGGAACGAGGAGGTAGCGAAAACGTGCCCTTCGGCACAGCGGACGACGGTGCGCTCCATGGAGTCCATCAAGTCCCTTCCCCATCAAGCCGTGGACGAGAAAGCCACATTAGGGGATGAACAGGACCCCACCCCACCCGGCACTCCGACCCCCACGCTACGCCCCCAACTCCCGCCCCCCACACCCCCGTCGACCCCACCCCCACGCCACACATCCGGGCTGCCGCCTCGGGGGGCCTTCGATGAGGTAGAGTGTCGAACGATGCGTCGCTGGTCATCCAGCCGCGTGACGCGGGTGTAGTTTAATGGTAGAACATGAGCTTCCCAAGCTCAGAGCGCGAGTTCGATTCTCGTCACCCGCTCCATGACGAAGGCCCAGGTCAGCGACCTGGGCCTTGTTTGTTGTCTAGACCATTTTTAGGGCTCGTGCCATTCGCGTGCCATAACGACCCTTCCCATCTGCATCAATAGTGGATCCGTCACCCCTGAGGGCGAGCGCTCCACTACCGGGTCCCGCATCGCGAGATCCCTTCCAAGTGCCCTGCGTCACACGCACAGTGCGGACTGTCTGCTCCTGCGCGATCAACGCCGCGCAGCCCGTGGGGCGGACGGTCCGGGCGGACGTGGCACCAGCGGGTGAACGGTCGCCCCACCACGCCCCGGGGCTGCAGCCGACTGTTGGCGGCGCACGTCGAGATCGATGTTGGCGGCGAGCCTGCGCTGATGCTCCTTGGTGGAGTGCTGATAGATCAGTTGCGCGCGCTCGGATGACTGGCCGGCTCGGACCATGAGGTCCTTGAGCTTGGCACCGGTGTCGGCCGCCAGCGTGTTGCCCGTGTGCCGTAGGTCGTAGAAGCGGAAGCCTTCGGGCAGCCCCACCTTGTCCCGGGCCCTGCGCCACTTGCGGCCGAACGTGGTGCCGCGCAGTACCGCCCCCCTCTCGCCGACGAAGACGAGCCCGTCCGGACCCGGCTGGGCGAACCACTCCAGGTGCCGACGGACGTCCTCGTGGAGGAATGACGGCAGCACGATCTCTCGTCGGCCCGCCCGGGACTTGGGAGCGCCGATCACACGGCGCCCTGTATTGAGCTCCGGTGCGGCACGGCGAACCCAGAGCGCGCCGGAGTCGAGGTCCACGTCCCGCCGCCGGAGCTCGGCGAGTTCCTCGGGCCGCATCGAGGCGAAGGCACCGAGCAGAACCATGAGGCGCCAGCGCAGACCGACCACATCTGCCGCGGCGAAGACCTGCTCGACCGTCGCCACCGGCCGCTCGTCCGCGTCCTCTCGACCCGCTCCGCGGATGCGGCAGGGGTTCTTGCGCAGCATGTCGTCCTCGACGGCGGTCTCCATCACGGCTTTGAGGAGCCGGTACGACTTGGCCACAGTGGTGGCACCGGTGGCGGACAACCGCTCCGCCCGCCAGGCTCTGACCCGAGCGGGGCCGATCATGTTGACGTTCATCTCGCCGAACGTCGGCTCCAGGTGGAGCCGGAACAGCCGGCGGTACAACTCAGTCGTGGTCGGGGCGAGGCCACGTTCCGCGATCCAGCGTGTGGCGTAGTCGGCGAACGAGACCTCCCCGGCGGTCGGGTCGAGCCAGTCGCCCCGCATCTGGTCCGCTTGGACCTGGACGAGGAACGCCTCTGCATCGCGCCTGGTCTCGAAGGTTTCCGGAGCTGGCCGCAGGGTGTCATCGGCCGTGCTGGGGTAGCGGGCCTGATAGCGCCCCGAGGGCAGTTGTCGTATCGCGCCGAATGTGCGGCGCGGAGCCTTCTGACGCGGACGGGGCATCAGGCCGCAGCCCTGAATCCGGAGCGGCGAGTACGGACCGGCTCGACCGTGCGCGCCTCTATGTAGGCGTCCAGCGCGGTGTCGGAGATGCGGACGTGCTTGCCGACCTTGACGTATCGGATACGGCGCTGGGAAACGAGGCGACGGATGAATCGCTCACCGACACCGAGATGTTCGGCTGCCTCGGCCACGCCGAGAAGGCGGTCAGCCATTCGAGACCGCCTCCTCCCACGTGCCGGCGGGCCATGGGGTGGTGATCACTGCGGGTCGGGGCAAGGATGTTCCTTCTACGAGGCGGCGGGTCAACAACCGATGCACCCATGCGGGAGCACGCCCAATGAGGCAGACGTACGGGCATCGCGACCGCTGCGAGCTATCGCGCTGCCCCCGCTGGGACTATTTCGGCATCCCGTAAGTGATACCTCTGCATCGCCGGTTTGGTTAACCGGCGATGTGCGTCTATGTTGCCTCGACTCCCAGCAGATTTCGGGAGTATCGGAGTTGGGGATCCGGCCCAAATTTTGCTGACCTGAAGCCAAAGGCGACTCGGTCACGGGCGCCATCGGCATGAACTTCTTGGTGAACGGCCGATTCGGGTCTATCGTTTTTGGACCGCGTTCCGCCGGCGTTCGCCGTCGGCTGCTCGCTTTGTGCGAAGTAACCCTGGACTTGCGCGAGGTGATGTGGCTTCCTTCTTGGTCCAGTCGCTGAAATGAAGGCCGCCCGGATCGGCCTTCGGTGCGCCAGCTCCGTCCGACGGCAGCACCGCCGTCGCGGCGATTCGCGGCCACCGCCACCACCCCCTGCTTCGAGGAGCCGCCGAACCATGAGCCACGATGCCCGCGCCTAGGTATGGGACCACAGCCTCAGCAAAGGCACTGCCCGCATGGTCCTCACCTTGATCGCCGATCGTTGCATCGACCACACCTGCACGGCCTACGCCTCCGTCCCAGCCCTGATGCGACGCGCGAACGCGTCGCGCAGCGCCGTTCGGGACGCGCTGGACAAACTGGTCGCCAGCGGCGAGATAGTCCGCCTCGACGGACGCAAAGGGCCTCGCGGGGAAACGTATTTCCGCCTCCCCGAAGCCGCCCGTTTCATGACCGAGGACGTTCGAAATCCGACCGATCAGGAGGGCCAGATTCTAACCCCCGAGGTACCGGAATCCGATACCTCCAGCAGCAATGCGGACGGTCCGGAATCCGCCCCCGGGGTACAGAATCCAACCCCGGGGGGTGCCGGATTCCGATACCTCGGGGGAGCAGAATCCGACCCCCAGAACAGAAGTGAACCAATAGGAACCAGTAGGTACAGCAGCAGTGCACCCATCCCCGCCTCTCAATGGCAGATCGACGCGGGCAGCGACTCCTGGCTGCGGAGCGAGGGGCACCTCACCCGCCTTGGCGAGGAGGGCGTACGAGTGGCGGACGACAAGTGGCGGGCCTTCCGGGCCGGCGCGTCTCCACGCTCGGGTGCCGCGTGGGGTGCCGACTGGCGAGCGTGGATCACTCGCGAGCGGAGCCCCGCCCCAGTAGCGCCCCACTCAGCCGCCAGCCCCAGTGGCGGGTCAGCGAGCCCCAAAATGACCCGGTCGGAGGTGCACCTGGCAGCTCTGCTGGCAGCCCTCGATGAACCGGTCCCGACGGTGTAGCGCCCTCGCCTGCCCGGCCGGTCCGCGAGGTGCGGGGACAGTGGGGACCGGTCCCCGCACAGCTCGGTTCGCTGGGGACGGTCCCCCTGACGGGCAGTCGGGGACCGGTCCCCGACTCAGGTGGGGACCGGTCCCCACCAAGTTCACCCCTGTCCCCTGCCTCTTCGGGGACCGGTCCCCGAAGAGGACGGAGTTGTCCGGGGACCGGTCCCCGAAGAGGCAGGGAAACCGCAGGTCAGTGCGGACCGTCTACGCCATACGGTCGGCCCCCGAGCTCACGCCTCAGGGCTCAGAGCTGCGGGACCAGGCCAGCGGGGACCGGCAGCCGACGCAGTCGGTCCCCGCCGCGTGTGCAACGAGCCGTGCCCAGGTCCCTCGGACCGGCATCGCGCTTCATGCCGGTAGCTGCCAACGGGTGCTGGCGAAGCGTGTGACGGCGGAGTCGAGGAGACGGCCGAACTCTGCCGGGGTGCTGATCCGGGGACCTTCGGTGAGGACCTCGTTATCGGTCAGCGCATCGAGGTCTGCCCAGCCTCCGCGATACAGGACAAGGTGCAGCTCGGCCCATCCATCACTGCCCTGGATGCGCAGACCGATCGAATCCGGATCGCTTACACGGGTCCGGTCGGTCTCCAGCGGCTGCGGCCAAGGCGCAAGGCCCTCCCGCCAGGTGATCGGACAAGGAGCGAGCCCCGCCGCACTCCAGGCAGAGAGACGCGCGGTGATCTCGGCGGAGGCCGAATCGAGGTCAACGACGTGGTCCATGCAGCGATCCTCCCCGTTCGCCCCTCACCCATGAAGGCCCTGGCCGAGTCCGGCCAGCCCAACCGTCCAGGGCCGACGACCAGTCAACGTTCGACGCCCAACTCCCACTTCGGAAAGAGACCTATGCACGGCGCGCAGCACGAACCCCAGCAGACCGAGACAGCAGATGAATCGCCCCCAAGCACCAGGCGGAGCAAGGTATGGCGTTGGACCGTCCAAGGGCCGGTCCAACACAGTGCCCGCCCCAGGGGTGGCGGGGATACCTGGGAGCGAGGGCGCTCCCAGGACGAACGACGGTGTGGTGCGGGCCGCTGAAGAGGCTGCGCTCCACCGGGTCGCCAGCCGTCGTGCGCGCCAGGACGTCCAGCGCACCGAGCGCGTCGATGTCCGCTACAGCGTGGAGGAGAAGAGTGAGATCAAGGCCGAGGCTCAGCGGCTCGGGCTGGCCGGCGCCCACTTCGTCGGGGCCCTGGTCATGGCCCACCTCCACGGCGGCTACGCGTTGCCCGACGGCGCACTGCGGTGGACGACTTGATCGACGAGCTTGCCGCGCTGCGTACGCAGGTCGCGCGAATCGGTACGAACGTCAATCAGATCGCCCACCGCCTCAACGCAGGAGGCGATCCACACCCTGGGGACAAGCCGGTGCTGACGGAGGCCGCGCGGGTTCTGGTCCTGGTCCGCCAGGCAGCCACAACGATCGACACCGCCGCCGACGCGGCCGCCACACAGCACCGGGCAGTCTGATTGATCGCGAACATCGTCAAGCCCGGCCACAAGACCCCCGGCGTCCTGAACTACCTCTACGGACCCGGCCGTGCCAACGAGCACACCGATCCTCACCTCGTCGCCTCGTGGGACGGCTTCGCCCCCGACCCCGGCCGCGACCCGGAGGCCACCCTCGCCCAACTCAGCACAGCCCTCGATCTGCGAGTGAAGCAGGCCGGTGACAAGGCGCCGAAGGAGCATGTGTGGCACTGCTCGGTCCGGACCGCACCCGAGGACCGAAGCCTGTCGGACGAGGAGTGGGCCGCCGTCGCCCGCCGCTTGCTCAACGCCACCGGCATCGCTCCGGACGGCGACCCCGACGCCTGCCGGTGGGTCGCCGTCCGCCACGCCGCAGACCACATCCACATCGTCGCCACCAAGGTCCGGGGCAATCTACGCCAACCACGGAACTGGAACGACTTCCTGCGCGCCGACAAGGAACTCGTCGCCATCGAGGAGGAATACGGGCTCCGCCAGGTGCCGCGCGGAGACCGCACCGCCGCCAAACGCCCCACCCGCGCTGAGCAGGAGAAGGCCCGCCGCACGGGCAACGCCCGCACCTCCCGCGAGCACCTGCGCACCATAGTCCGCACCGCAGTCTCGGCGGCCACGACCACAGCGGAGTTCTTCCGGATCATCGAGGGGACCGGCGCCCTCGTCGACGTCCAGTACTTCCCGTCCGGCGACGTCCGCGGCTACAAGATTGCCCTCAACGACGACACCAACGCCCAGGGCGAGCCGGTGTGGTTCTCCGGTTCCACCCTCGCCCCCGACCTCTCCTATCCCAGGATCGCCGAACGCCTGACGGCCACCGAGGCAATACCGGCGGTGCGGACTGGCGCCTCGGCCTGGCGGCGGTTCGCCCTCGCCGTCGACCAGACGCCCGACCACCTCGCCCACGACGAGGACGAGGCAGGACAGGCCCACATCACCGTCCTCGCCGAAGCCCTCGACGCACTTCCCCTGGTAGCCCCTGTCGGGCTCCGGCCGCAGCTCGTCCAGGCCGCCACCGCCTTCGAGCGCGCCTCCCGATCCCGTATTCGCTCCCAGCATCAGCAGACCCAGGCCACCCGCTGCGCGGTGAAGGCGGTGCTGCGCGAGCCCGCCCCGCAGGACGGAGCCCTCCTCACGATCGTCCTCGACGCCCTCCTGCTCGCGGTCATCACCGCCCAGCACTGGCACCGCACCCGGCAACACCATCAACAGGCCGAAGCCGCCCGCCAGACCGTCACGCACCTTCGCCCCGCCTACCGGGCCACTGCCACCGAGCCCCTGACCACACTTCGGCAGCGCGGGACACGGCTGACTGAGACTCTGCGCCGCCGACAGGAGAACACCCTGCGCCGGGCCCTTCCCGAGCTGGCCGAACAGATTCTCGCGGAGCCCGGCTGGCCGGCTCTCGCCGCCACCCTCGCGCGGGCTGAAGCCGTGGGCCACAAGCCCACCGCTCTCCTCACCCAAGCCACCGCCCGACGGGAAACTGACACCGCCACCAGCCTCAGCGAAGTCCTCACCTGGCGCCTCCACCGCCTCGCCGACCTGACCGCCGGCACCACCGGCAGTGCCCCGGCACCTCCGTCGGCCGCCTACCGCCCGACCAAGACAGGCGGCTCCCTGCGCAGGGAGCACCGACCAGGACCAATGGCCAATGGCCCAGGAACTCCCCCACGCGCCACGGCCTCCTGGGGGCCGCGCTGGTGACGAATGGGCAACAGGCACGCCGAGCACCAAAGCAGTTGTGCAAAATCTCCGACATCAACTAAAGTCAGGGCCGCACTGGAATGCTTCAATGCGTAGTCCGACCCGAGGAGTCGTCCGCATGAGTATGCCTTCGTCGTCGTGGACGACCGACGTGTTCGGCGAGCACGCAGCAGATGCCCGCCGTCGCGTCGGGCAGGGCCTTCGCAACATGCAGGCCAACGCACAGGCCGCACAGGAACAAGCCGCCTCCCGCACCACCCGCGTCTACGGCACCAGCCGGTACGAGAACCAGTACGAGCGGCTTCAGGACGAACTCAAGAAGGTCCCTGGCGCCCGTGCGGTCAAGCCGTTCGGCTTCTCGTACGAGCTGATGCTCATCGGCAACGGGCTGCTCTACCCGTTCCGGTACTCCAAGACCAAGTCAGACGTACGTAGCGCACGCATCCCCAGCCAGTCCCGGCTGGTGCAGGAGCTCTTCACGTTCGCGCCGACGCCGAAGCACATCCAGGACCCGTTCGACCTCGACTTCGGGCCGGCCATCCCGATCGCCGAGCCGCGCGGCGCTCTGGCGACAGTCCCGGAGGGCACCCAGCTGGTTCTGGTTCCCTTCGCCTGCAACGCCTCCGAGCTCTTGGAGGTGTACTGGGGCATCGCGGCGCTCGGGATGAACCGGCAACTGGAGTGGGCCACCGATCCCGAGCCGCTCCACCTGCCTCAGGAGGTCACCTCGTACACGCTGCGCCCGATCAGCATTCCGAGCCAGGTCACGGCACACACCGGCTTCGCCGAAGGAATCGAACCCACCCTTACGCTGTCCTCTCGTGCCGCCTCGGACCAGGCCCTGCACGTACCCGTGCAGACCGAGGCAGAACCCATTGAGGACCAGAGCAGCGAAGACGATGCGACCCATTAAGCATGACCTCATTCCCGGTACGGAAGAACGAGGCGCAACGCCGCGCGCCGTCTACGATGCCTTCGATCCCACCCGGGTGACGCAAGCTCGTCGTCTGGCGGAGATGACGAAGAAGGACGTGGCGGCCGGGCTCGGGGTGACGCCTGCAGCCGTGGGGCAGTACGAGACAGGGGTGTCGAAGCCACGACCTGACTTGATCCCCCGGCTCGCAGAGGTCCTCGGGGTTCCGGTGACGTTCTTCCTGCTGGGGAGGCCGGCTAATCGGCTCGACGCTTCCATGGCACATTTCCGCAGCCTGCGCAGCACACCGAAGTCCCAGCGGGAACGTGCGCTCGCGTTCGCCGAGCAGGTCTGGGAGCTTACGTACGCGCTGGAACAGCGGGTTCAGTTGCCTCTCGTCGATCTGCCCGGCTTCGCCGGTGGGGAGGTCCATCCCGGCGAAGAGCTGTCCACCGATCCTGTATCCGCTGCCCGCGAGCTTCGCAGGCGCTGGGGTCTCGGCGACGGCCCTGTCACGCATCTGGTGAGGCGGATGGAGTCTCACGGGATCGTGGTGGTCATGCCGCCTGCCAGCGATCCCTCCGCCGCGAGCGTGGACGCCTTTTCCACCCGCGCAGCACGGCCACTCGTCGTTCTGACCGCCGCCCGGGCCGACGACATCTACCGGCACCGGTTCACGGCCGCCCATGAGCTGGGCCACCTTGTGCTTCACGCCGATGCCACCGGTGACAGCCGTCAGGAGAAGCAGGCTGATGCCTTCGCCGCCGAGTTCCTGACCCCCCAGGACAGCATCCTGCCGTTCCTGCCGCGGCGAATGGATCTTGCACGCCTGGCCGAGCTCAGGGGAGTCTGGGGAGTCTCCCTCCACTCGCTCGTCTACCGATGCCGCGAGCTGGGGCTGATCTCCGACGCGACTGCCAGCCGGACGTATCAGCGTCTACGCGCTCTCGACGGCCAGCCGGGCTTCACCGCCGAATCCGTCTCGAACTTCCCCGGTGAACGGCCTTCGCTGCTTCGGCAAGCCTTCGAGCTGGCTGCCAGGGAAGCGGGCCTATCGGTTTCCCGACTGGCTCATGAGCTGGCGTGGACAAGCGAGAGGGTGCAGAACCTGCTGGACGTTCAGGAACAGAAGCCGGTGCTCCGGCTGGTCCAGTAGCAGCGCCACTCGACCCGAGAAGACGCGGGCGCGGCTCGTTTTCCGTTACTACGTACAGGGCGTGCGGCATCGAGCCGACGTTAAGCCAGTAGCGCGTACGGACGCCATCAGGGCCGGGTCATCTCAGAGTCGGCCCTGATGGCGTGCTGACGCACTCGAAGGCTCAGAGCGATGCCTCGACTCCGAGGCTTCCGGCCCTGATGGCTCCCCGTAGGACGTGGGCGATCTCCTCGGGCTTTAGGTCGATGCCGTCGAGCCCCTCCATGGTCAGCGGAATCTCCTCCAGCGCGTATTCACCGCGGCCTTCGGCGCTGAACTCGGGACCGGTGCGGTCGTCGAAGGACCAAGTCGCGATACGGGCGAAGTAGAAGAGCTGCCGCTCATCATCGGACTCCATCGTGTGGAGGAGGCGGATGATGTCGGCCTTCCCCGCGATCTCCTCGTGGATCTCCCGGTGGAGAGCCGCCTCCCGGGACTCGTCGCTGGGTTCGACGCCGCCGCCGGGCAGGACCCAGTATTCGGGAATGCCGGGCCGGGTACGGCGGATGACCAGCATCGTGTCGTCTGCAGTGACGAGGACGGCGCGGACTCGTTCCATCATTTCGGTTTGTCTCCTTGCTTGTTGGTGGTCTCAGTGCAGCAGCCAGCCGCTGTCGACGTGGACGGACTGCCCCGTGATGAACGAGGCGGAGGGGCCCACGAGAAACGCCACCAGGGCCGCGACATCCTCGGGCCGACCACGGCGCGGGACACACTGGCGCTTGATCTGGTCCTCCGGCCGCGCGCGGTGCTGGGCGGGGAGGGTGTTCTCGGCCTCGACCTGGATGGCCCCAGGCATGACGGTGTTGACGCAGATCCCGTACGGACCCAGTTCGCGGGCGAGGGAGCGGGTCAGTCCCAGCAGCCCTGCCTTCGCAGTGCTGTACGCGACGAGGTTCGTCCGGCCGGCGCGGGCGTTGACACTGCCGATGTTCACGATCCGGCCCCAGCGGCGTTCGATCATGTCGGGGGTGAGCACGTGGCAGGTGCGGTAGTGAGCGGTGAGGTTCACGTCGAGGGAGTAGTTCCAAGCGGTCTCGTCGGTGTCCTGCCAGGCAACGCGGGGGTAAGAACCGGCGTTGTTCACCAGGATGTCGACGGGGCCGATCTCGGCACGGACGAGGCCGGCCATGGTCTGGACGGAGTCTGGATCGGTCAGGTCGGCGTTCACCGCGATCCCGGGGCTGCCCGCGCGCTCGAAGGCGGCGAGGAGGGCGTGGGCGTCGGGGTCCTGGCCGAGGTGGTTGACCGCCACGGTTGCTCCGGCGGCCGCGAGCACCCGTCCGATCTCGGCGCCGATGCCGGTGGCCCCGCCGGTGACGAGGGCGGTGCGCCCCTGGAGCGGCCGGGTCTGGAGAGGAGTCTCAAGCAGGGGCAGGGACATTGCTGCTCCGTTCGCCGGGGTGGGGGTGAGGGGCCGGTGTGGTGGTGAAGAAGGTGTCGAGCGTCGTGTGCGGGTCCTGGCTCTCGGCGAGTTTGATCAGGACGAGCAAGAGGTCGTGTCCGGTCAACCGAGAGGGCGGGATGACCCCGAGGATGCGCAGAGCGAGGAAGGCGCGGATCTCCTCCAGACTGCTGCTGTTCTCCCTGCGAAGGCCGTCCAGGGCACGGGTGATGGCAGCAGCGCGGCCGGAGCCGGTGTTCCAGGAGTACCGGACATCAATGTGGCGACTGCTCCGGTGCAGTTCCAGGTGCTCGATGCGCGGGCGGGTCAGGGGCGGCAGGGCGAGACGGAGGGTGCGGGCGTACACGTCGGGCTGGTAGTGGGGGACGAGCCAGCCGCCCAGGGCCATCAGGTACCAGAGCAGGTTGGCGGCCTCGCCCGCGACGGTGTTGCGCCCGGCGAACTCGAAGTCGAGCCAGCACAGCGGGTCGGCGATGTTCGGTTCCGTAGGGTCGCCCTGCGTCAGACCCGCGAGCCTGCGGCGGTCGGGAGCCAGGGCATGGCGGAGGGTGTCGATGGTGTCGGCGACCTTCAACGTCAGCGGTCTGCCGTTGGCAGTGAGGGTGAAGTCTGCCAGCTCCCGGAGGGTGAGGGTCGTATCGGTTTGGGGCAGGGCGAGCGGCAGGCCACGTCGCAGGTACCAGCGATCCAGTCGGCTACCGGGGCGGATGCGGTCGAGGTAGAGGTCCGGAACGCACTCGGCCAGCGGCACGCTCTTCCCGGTCTCCTCAGCCGCTGCTTGCAGGTCGGCGCAGACCCCGTCCACAAGGCGGTCCAGGCGGAGCTGGGCGGCCGGATCGCGGTCGGCGAGGGCGATCACGTCGCCCTCGCCAGTTCGCACCGGCCGGTGGCGAAGACGTCCTCGTAGACGAGGAGTTGCCTGTCCGGTAACGCGATCTGCCCGTGAAGGGCCGGAACTGCGATGCGGGAGGCGAGCCGCACACATCCCCTCGCCTCGTATTCGGCCCGCTCGCGGGTCGCCACCGGCTTGTGGAAGACACCCATTGTTGCCATGGACCGTCGGACGTTCGCGCTCACCGCGTCTCCCCAGGGAGGGTGTCCAGCCAAGCCTGGAGAACGAGGAGTGCGAGCGCTTCGGCAGCGAGCGGCTCGGTGCGTGCGGTGGTGACCAAGCTCGTGTCCTGCCGTGCGGCGTCGAGGAGGACGGTGAGGGCGTCGCTGTCGGAGGGGCACTCGATTCCCTTGAATCGGAGCTGGATCTTCGCGAGCAACGCGGTGACCTTGTAGAGGGCGCGGAGGTCGGGGCTGCCCTTGAGGAATTGGCGGCGGATCTCGACGGCGGCCTGGATACCGTCGCGGAGGCTTGCAGCGACGTCGGTGGCCGCGTCCGGAGCGGGCAGAGTCAGGCCGGGGGTGGACCACAAGGGAACCAGCGACCCGCTGCCGATGAGAGCGAGGACGTGAAGCAGTCGGGAGGTGATGGCGCCGGCCCGGCACTCGGCACGGGTCAGTACGGTCATGCCCAGCTTGACCCCGCCGAGTTCGGTCTCCAGATCCGCGAGGATCTGGCGCATCTCGTCGAGGGAGGAGGTGTCGGCCACGACAAGCACGTCGAGGTCGCTCCAGCCATGCTGATATTTGCCCCGGGCACCGCTGCCGGTGACGGCCAGCAGATCGATCAACGGGCGGAGGCCGGTCGTGCGGTCAAGGAACTCGGCCAGGTAGGACTCCAGGTGCACGGGGAGTCCTAGGCGGTGTCCGTAAAGTCGGTGGGTCGTTACTCCAGTTGTGGTGCGTCGACATGAACTGACGGATGAGTCGTGGGCGCTGATCGCCCCGCT
>NZ_JBSFHN010000013.1:182032-212488 GCF_053597115.1 Streptomyces sp. NPDC001515 | reverse complement strand
CGCATCGAACAACTCCACCAACGAACCCGAAACCGACCCCGACGCCGTCTCGTTCCACCCCACCACCACCCGCTCACGCTCCCCCTCATCGAGGAGGTCGGCATGGGCGGCGAGGGCGGTGGGTTCGGCGTGGGCCAGCCAGGTGGCGACGTTGAGGTAGTGGCGTGAGACGGCGGCGGCCTCGTCGAGGTCGTGGGCGTCGGGGTTGGCGTCGACGTTGATCTGCATGCCGCCGCGGTCGTAGACGTCGATGCGGAGGTTGTCGACGGGGCCGGTGGACAGGTTGTGGGTGACGGTGCGGCAGGTGCCGAAGCGGAGGTCGTAGTCGAAGGCCATCACGTTGATGTGGAGGCCGCACAGGTCACCGTCGGTGATCTGGAGGTCGCCGAGCATGTCGCGGTAGCGGTAGCGCTGGTGCTTCATGCCCTCGCGGACGGCGCGGGAGGTCTGGCGTACGAGCTCCTCGACCGTGGTCTTGGGGCCGATGCTCAGGCGCAGGGGCAGGATGTTGGAGGTCATGCCGGGGACGGCGAGCGTGCGGCGGTCGCCTCGAGCGCGTACGGGCAGGCCGACGGTGATCTCCCGCTCGCCGCTGACCCGGTGCTGGTAGAGCGCGGCGGCGGCGATCATGAGGCCGGGGAAGCTCGTTCTGAGGCGGCGGGCGCCGCGCTTGAGGCTGTCGGCCGCGTCGGTGTCGATGCCGTCGGTGTGCCGCAGCGGGGCGTGCTGGGCGCGGCGGGACTTGTGGGCGTCGCCTCCGGCGAGGGCGGGGTGGCCGGCGAGGCGGTCGAGCCAGTAGAGCCGGTCCTCGTCGTACTGCGCGGAGCCGCGGTAGGCGCGGTCGTCCTCGTGGAGGACGGAGAAGGGGGCGAGCGCGCCTTCGGCGGGGTCGCGGCCTTCGAGGAGAGCGGCATAGATCTCCGCGCCTCGGGCGGCGGCGACGACGCCGCTCTGGCCGTCGAAGACGAGATGGTGGACGCGGATGTACCAGTAGTGGAGTTCCTCGTCCAGCGTGATGATGGCGGCGTTGTAGAGCGCTCCGCCGTCGAGTTCGGCGGGGCGGCGCAGGTCGGCGTCCATCCAGGCGCGGGCGGCGGCGCGGGGGTCCTTCTCGCCGCTGACGTCGACGACCTCGACGGGGTAGTCGGCCGCGTCGTGGAGGTACTGGACGGGGGTGCCGTCGACGGTCTTCAGGCGCAGGCGCACCGTCTCGGTCTCGCGGATCCGCAGTTCGGCCGCGCGCACGAGCAGGGCGTGGTCGACGGGTCCGTGGATCTCGATGTACTCGGCGAGAAGGAATGACCGGTTTTCGGGGGCGAGCTGCTGTGCATACCAGATGCCGAGCTGTCCACCCATCAATTCGATGAACTCGCCCTCGTTCTTGGCCATGCCACGCACTCCAATCGTTTGGATCGTCGACTGGAACAGCACGGGCTGCCTCAACCGGGGCACGCGCATGACCGCCCAGCTCCTGTTGAACAAAGCTGCGACCTGAGAATTCGTCTTCATCGAGCACTGGCGCGGCGACCCACTATGACCGAGCCACGATGACGGATCAACGTGCGTCGAGGGTGCGTTCAACTGTGCGAGAAAGGCAGTTGAACGGCTGCTTCACAGGTCAGGGGCGAATCTTGACGGGGCGTGAAGGCTTTTGGGACGGTGAATGGCGCCTATGGCTTCTCTCCCCTTCCCGATTTCCCTGCGAGGCACCCGTATGCCCGATTCAGCGCCGCACATCGATCTGGTGGATCCGGAACTCTATTCCCGTGGTGATCCCTTTTCGCAATGGTCCTGGCTGCGTGCCAACGATCCGGTGCACTGGCACCGGCCGGGTGAGCTTCCGGGTTTCTGGTCCCTGACGCGTTACAAGGACATCCGTACGGCATACCGGGACGCGGAGACGTTCAGTTCGGCGCAGGGGATCCTGCTGCGGCCGGCCGAGCACGGGGCGGACCCGGGCGGCGGGCGGACGCTGGCCCTCACCGACGCCCCCCGGCACAAGCAGCTGCGGGGCCTGGTCGACGGCTGGTTCGCCGTGCGCTCGGTCCGCGCCCTGGAGGCGGAGATGGCGTCGATCGCCGAGGGGGTGGTCGAGGCGGCGCTGGAGCGGGGCACGTGTGACTTCGTCGCCGATGTCGCGGCCCGGATCCCGCTCTACGTGATCTGCCGGATGATGGGGGTGCCCGAGTCGGACTGGGAGCGCCTGTACGACCTGACGAGCCAGGCATTCGCGGCGGGCGATCCGCTCGCCCGGCGCTTCGCGCACCTGGACATCCTGGGCTATTTCGAGGCCCTGCAGGCCGACAAGGCCCGCAACCCGGGCGACGACCTGGTGAGCGTCCTGGCGACGGCGGTGGTGGACGGTGAGCGGCTGAGTCCCGACGACGTGATCCTGAACTGCGACAACCTGCTGGTCGGAGGTACGGAGAACACCCGCATCGCCGCCGCCGGGGGGATGCTCGCGCTCCTGGAGCACCCGGAGCAGTGGAGTGCGGTGCGCGAGGATCCGTCGCTGCTGCCGTCCGCGGTCGAGGAGGTGCTGCGCTGGACGTCGACGGCCACGCACATCATGCGGACGGCCGTGCGGCCGGTGCGGATCCACGACCGGCGGATCGAGGCAGGCGACAAGGTGGTGTTCTGGCTGCCGTCGGCGAACCGGGACGAGACGGTGTTCGACGCTCCGGACGTGTTCGACGTGCGGCGCTCCCCCAACCGTCATCTCTCGCTGGGGTTCGGTGAGCACTTCTGCCTGGGGAGCATGCTGGCCCGGGTGGAACTGCGGCTTCTGTACGGCGAGTTGGTGAAGCGGGGCGTGCGCGTCGAGCTGGACGGCGAGCCGAAGCTGCTGGATTCGATCGTCGTGAACGGTCCCGAGCTGCTGCCGGTGCGTCTGAAGGCTTCCTGAACCGTGTACGCGAGCGGGGCGCCCATCGTTGAGGTGGGCGCCCCGCTCGCGTGTGTGTGTGCGCGGGTCAGCCGGACATGGCGACCAGGACCCTGCGGTCGCCGGTGTAGGGGCGCCGGCCGTGGGCGGTGGCGACGTTGTCGATGACCATGAAGTCGCCCCTGCGCCAGTCCACGTCGACGGCCGTCTCCAGGCCCCGGTCGTGGATGTGGAGGATGTAGGCGTCGGGGATGGGGCTGCCGTCGGCGAAGGTGACGGACTGGGGCAGTTCCTCGGGGGGCAGGATCTGTGCCAGTTCGCGGGCGGTCTCGTCGCCGAGGGCGGCGGGGTGGAAGTGGTCGGCCTGGTTGAACCAGACCTCGGTGCCGGTGACGGGGTGCCGGACGGTGGCGGGACGGACGGGGCTGGTCATGCGCAGGCCGCCGTCGGCGTCCCAGTGCCAGGTGAACTCCCCCGCCGTCAGGAACGCTTCGACCTCGTCGCGGTCCTCGGTCTCGAACGTCTGGCGCCAGCCGCGGCCGAGGCCCATCCCGTCGTGCAGGTTCTGGGTGTAGCGGATGCCGCCGGCGAAGGCCTCGCGGACCTCGGCGTCGAGGGCGGCGAGCCAGCGCGCGCCGTCGGCGACGGGGGTGGCGCCACCGCCGCCGGGGGTGAGGGCGCAGTAGAAGAAGAGCCGCTCGGGCCACCGGTGGCTGTACGACAGTTCGCTGTGCATCGCGATCGTCATGTGCTGGGGGTACTCGGTCGACGTGTAGAGGTTGCCGCCGAGCTGCGTACGGGGCGACGTGCCGTGCAGGTAGCCGAGCCGGTTGGGCAGCAGCAGGTCCATCACCGTCTCGACGTCCTCTTCGGGCACGTCGAAGTCCCGGAAGACCAGCGCCTTCTCGCGGGCGAGGAGGTCTCCGGCGTCCCCGAGGGCCGCCAGCCTCTCGCGTACGCCCTCGGCGCCGGTCGGACCGCCCTCGGGGCGGATGACGAGCGGGCTCCAGGCGGTGCCGGCGACGGGTGTGTCCGTGACGGGTGTGCCGGGTTCGGCTGTGCCGGTGGCGGGGGTGCTGGTGATCGTGGTGGCGTCGCTCATGGCTGGGCTCCTCGGCTCCTGACTCGATACGCGTGACCGGGCGTCGTCGGGGCGGTGGGGCGAGCCGTGCTCCCGGGCCCCGCCGAGCGGGGGACTCTCGAAGGCGGGGCCGGGAGCCTCGCGGGGCCACGGCCCCGGCTCCGGCCACTGTGGGCTGCCCGACGGGCACGGCCGGACGCCCACTATGACCGCGCCCCACCGGTACGGGTCAACGCGCTGTTCAACCGCGCGGCCGTCTTCGTTGAACGGCGTTGATCGGCGGGTCGTGGCGGTGTCATGGTGGACCGTCCGGCACGGCCGGGGGCCGTGGCCCAGGGTGGCCGCCCCGCTGTGGCCGGCGCCGTGCGCGCGGTGTGCGGCACGGCCGCGCCGCCTCTTGTGCCCGCTGACTGCGACGACTTCGTCCCGGACAACCTGGAGTTCCCCTTGCGCACCGAGACTGTGACCGGAGGCATGTCATGCCGTATGTGACCTCCAACGGGATCCGGCTCTCCTACCAGCGTCAGGGCAGCGGCGAGCCGGTGCTGCTCATCATGGGTTCGGGCGCCGCCGGGCACGTGTGGACGACGCACCAGACGCCCGCGATCAACGCGGCCGGCTACGAGACGGTGATCTTCGACAACCGGGGCATCGGCGCCTCCGACGCGCCCGAGGGCATGTACGCGCTGGCCGACATGGTGGCCGACACCAAGGGCCTGATCGAGGCCCTGGGGATCGGCCCCTGCCGGATCGTGGGTACGTCGATGGGCGCGATGATCGCGCAGGAACTGGCGGCGCACCACCCGCACCTGGTGCGTTCGGCTGTGCTCATCGCCACCCGGGCGCGTTCGGACGCGACGCGGCTCGCGCTGATGGAGGCGGATCTCGCGCTGCGGGAGAGCGGGGTGCGGCTGCCGCCGAAGTACGAGGCGATGCGGACCGTCCTGGAGATGCTCTCCCCCGCCACGCTCAACGACGACACGTCGGCGCGGAGCTGGCTGGAGATCTTCGAGCTGACCGGTGGTGGCAACGGCGGTGGCGGACAGGCCGGTGTCGACCGGGCCGGCGACCGGCGCGAGGTGCTGCGTTCCCTCACGGTCCCGTGCCGCACGATCGCCTTCTCGGACGACCTCATCTGCCCGCCGCATCTGGTGGCCGAGGTCGCGGACGCGATTCCCGGATGCGACCACGTGGAGATCGCGGACTGCGGGCACCTGGGGAACCTGGAGCGTCCGGCGGCCGTGAACGACGCGATCATCGAGTTCCTCGACAAACACTGACCCGGGCGCGCCGCCCCCGCGCCGCCCCTCCTTCCTCTTCCGCCCCTCACGTAAGGCCGCGCCATGAACCAGCCTGAGCACGTCGATCCGGGTCCCGAGGCGAAGATCGTCCGGCAGGACGTCACGACGTGGACGCTGCGGATGTCCTCTCCCGAGCAGCTGCGGCCGGTCCGGTCGGCGACCGAGATGCGGGTGGAGCGCTCGGAGGTGCCGTCGGTCGATCTGAGCCGGGCCCTGTACGCGGCCGTCGGGTCCCCTGTGTGCTGGACGGACCGCTTCTCGTGGAGCCATGAGACGTGGCGCGCGTGGGTGCACCGGCCGTCGATGGCGACGTGGATCGCGACGGTGCGGGGCACGGTGGCGGGCTTCTTCGAGCTGGAGGCGCAGCCGGACGGCGGGGTGGAGGTGGTGCTGTTCGGGCTGCTGCCCCAGTTCTACGGGCGCGGCCTGGGCGGCGCGCTGCTGACGGCCTGCGTGGAGCGGGCGTGGCGCGCCGGTGAGGAGTGGGGCGGGCCCGAGGCCCTTCCGGCTCGGTACGTGTATCTGCGGACGAGCACGCTGGATCACCGGCATGCCGTGCGGAACTATCTCGCGCGGGGTTTCGAGACGGCGGAGGCGCGGACCGACGCCAAGCCGATCCCCGATCCGCGGATGGCTCCGTGGCCGCTGGCCCGGGATCCGCGGGAGGTGCCGGCGGGCGATTTCTAGGGCCTGTCCGGCACGCCCGGCAGACGGGCGTTTCCTCGGCCTGTCCGGGCGGTAGCGGACCGTTCGGGCTCCCGGGTGCCGGAGACGGCGGTGGCTCCCCTCCAGCCGGAGGGGAGCCACCGCCGTGTGTCATCGGCTGTTCGTCGCGGCGCGGGCTCTGACGAAGCGGGCCAGGCGGCCGATGCCGTCCTTGATCTGCTGGTGCGTCAGGTAGCTGACGGAGAGCCGCAGGGCGTGTTCGCCGCCGCCCTGGGGGTGGAAGTACGCCATGGGGGTCCAGATGACGCCGTACTCCTCGGCCGCCTGGGTGAGCGCTGCCTCGTCGGCGCGGAACGGAACGGTGAGGGAGAGGAAGAAGCCTCCGCTCGGTTCGTTCCAGCGCACGCCGAGCGCGGTGCGCTCCTGGGGCGGGAAGGCGTCCGCAAGGGCGTCGAGGGTGACGCGCATCGCGTCCCCGTAGTAGGCGGAAGTGGCCTTGTTGAGTTGGCCGGCCCGGCCGTCCGCGGTGAGCAGCATGCCGGCCACGAGGGCCTGGCTGATCGGCGAGGTGTTGACCGTCACCATCGACTTGATCTTGCTGAGTGCGTCGGCGAGGAGCGTGGTGCGGCCGGTGTCGTCGGTGACGGGCTGGTCGGCGACGGCGAACCCGACGCGTGCGCCGGGGAACAGGGTCTTGGAGAGCGAGCCGATGTGCAGCACGCGGTGGTCGTGGTCCAGGGCCTTCAGCGTCGGGAGCCGCTCCCCCGGGCTGACGAGCCGGTAGGGGCTGTCCTCCAGGAGGAGGATGTCCTCGCGTGCGGCGAGGTCGAGCAGTTCGCGGCGTGCCGTGAGGGACAGGGTGGTGCCGGAGGGGTTGGAGTGGTCGGGGATGACGTAGAAGGCGCGGGGCCTGCGCCCGCGGGCGCGTTCGGCGTGGATCGCGGCGGCGAGGCGGTCGACCCGTACGCCGTCCTCGTCCTCCTCGACGGCGACCGGGGTGATGTCGAGGAGCCGGGCGGCGCCCGTGATGCCCACGTAGCAGGGGCTGGAGGCGAGCAGGACGTCATCGGGGCCGGTGATCAGCGCGCGGACGGCGAGCAGCATCGCTTCCTGGGCTCCGACGGTGACCACGACGGCCTCGGGCGGGACGTCGATGCCCTCGTCCTTGCGCAGCGAGTCGGCGATCAGCTCGCGGATGTGGCCGCTCGTGGGCCCGTACTGGAAGAGCGTGGTGCGTATCCGCTCGGGTGAGCTGCCCTGCTCGTGCAGGTGGTCCACGTAGTGGCGCAGGTAGGTGAAGATCTGCTCGGTGTCGAAGAAGCCCTCGTAGGGGCGTCCGGGTGCGAAGGAAACGGCGCCGGGGTAGCGGGTGGTGATCTCGTTGAGGAAGTTCATCGTGTCCAGGACGGGGTCCGAGACGCTGGCGTGGAGGTCCCGTGTCCGCAGCCCGGTGCCGGCGGGAGCGGCGGCGGGGGGCCCGACGAGGGCGGGGGCGGCGACGGGGACGGCGGGGGCAGTGACGAGGGCGGGGGCGGGGGCGACCAGGGCGGGGGTCGCGTCCGTCACCGTCCCGGTGCCGGTCAGGGCCATGGCGTCGGTCAGTTCGTCGCGGACGATGCCGAGCACGTCGGCCACGCCGTCGGCTCCGGCGACGGCCAGTCCGTGCAGGGCGGGCCGCCCGAGGAGGACGGCGTCGGCGCCGAGGGCGAGCGCGGTCAGGACGTCGGTGCCCCGGCGTACGCCGCCGTCGAGGAGGACCGGGCAGGCGCGGTCGACGGCCTCGGCGACGGCGGGCAGCGCGGTGAGGGTGGCCGGGGCTCCGTCGAGCTGGCGTCCGCCGTGGTTGGAGACGACGATGCCCTGCGCGCCTTCGGCGGTGGCCCGCTGCGCGTCCTGCGCGGTGAGGACGCCTTTGAGGAGGACCGGAAGGGAGCTGACGGTGCGCAGCCACGCCAGGACGGACCAGTCCAGGGCGGAGTCGAACTCGGCGAGCGCGTGTGCGCTGGGTGAGTCGAATCCGTCGCCGGTGAGGTTGGCGGGCGCGATGCCTGCGGGGAGGGCGAAACCGTTGCGCAGGTCGCGCAGCCGGCGGCCGAGGCGCGGCGCGTCGACGGTCAGGACAAGGGCCTGGAAGCCCGCTCGTTCGGCGCGTTCGATCAGCGTCCGGGTGACGGCTCGGTCGCGGAAGCAGTACACCTGCAGCCACAGCGGGGAGGTGGTGGCGGCGGCGATGTCCTCGAAGGTGCGGCCGGCGAAGGTGCTGACGGTCAGCGGGACGCCCGCGGCGCCGGCGCCGCGGGCGGTGGCGACCTCGCCCTCGGGGTGGGCCAGGGCGTGGTAGGCCATCGGGGCGATCCCGAGGGGGGCCGCCCAGTCGCTGCCCAGGATCCGGGTCGTGGTGTCCGGTGCGTGGTGTCCGGCCAGGACGCGGGGGTGCAGGTGGACGGCGTCGAAGGCGGCGGTGTTGGCGGCCAGGGTGCGTTCGTCGCCCGCGCCGCCTTCGAGGAAGTCCCTGACGTCCGGCGCGAAGCGGCCCCGCGCCGCCGCCTCGTAGTCGGCCAGGGTCAGCGGACGGTCGGCGGCGGCAGCGGTGACGGGGCGGTCGGCGGGGCTCATCCGGCGGTCAGCCGCTCGCGTTCCACCGCTTCGTACAGGGCACGGATGTTGGAGCTGCCGAAGCCGCGCGAGCCCTGACGCTGGATCAGTTCGTAGAAGAGGGTGTTGCGTTCGTGCGGGGAGCGGCTGAACAGCTGCAGGAGGTGTCCCCATTCGTCGCGGTCGGCGAGGACCTGGGTGTCGCGGAGTTCGCCGACGATGGCCCGCAGGTCGGGGAAGCGGTCGGCGAGGACGTCGTAGTAGGCGTCGGGGGTGGTGAGGAAGTCGACGCCGCGCTGCCTGCACTCCCGTACGGCCGGGATGATGTCGTCGACGAGGAAGGCGAGGTGCTGGACGCCGGGGCCGCCGTTGCGTTCGAGGAACGAGTCGAGCTGGCCGGTGTGCTTGTCGGGGTCCGGTGCGACGAGGGTGAAGGTGACGCCGCCGTGGGGGTTGCGGACGACGATCGAGTCCATGGCCTGGTCGCCGACGCTGACGTACTCGGAGTAGAAGCGGTCGAGGCCGAAGCCGTCCTGGTAGAAGCGCGCGTACGCGTCGAGGGTGCCGCCGGAGAGGCAGACCGCCACGTGGTCGAGGGACGTGACGCGGCCCGGCGGGTGGTGGGGCCCGTCGAGGGGGACCCACGTGCGGCGGGGCGGGAACCGCTCGGCGGTGGAAGCGGGCGCGGGGACGAGGGTGTGGACGACGTCTCCGAAGCCGCTGACGACGGTGTCGCCGCGCGGGGAGGTCTCGGCGCGGGCCCCGGCGCTCAGGGCCGCGTCGCGGGTGGCGGTGACGTCGTCGCAGGTCATGGCGATGTCGGCGATGCCGTCGCCGTGTTCGTCGCAGAACCTCCAGGTGGCTCGGCCGGTGGTGACGACGACCTGGACGTCGCCCTGCCGCAGCAGGACGGAACTGCGGTCGACCTCGACGGAGTCGGCGACGCGGGTGAATCCGAGGGCGTTGACGAAGTAGTCGGTGGTCGAGCGTTTGTCCTTGGTGAACAGCTCTACGTACGCGATGTCCTGCACGACCATGGAGCGGCCTCCTCAGGGCAGATGCCGGGTGACGGGTGTGTGCCGACGGCCGGGCGGGACACCCCGGGCAGTGCCTGGGGTGCTCCGCGCCGGGCCGTGCTCGATCGGGTGCGGTGACGGTCTCGGGCCGGTCCGGGCCGTCCGGTCCGGTTCCACCGGGCCCGGCCACCAGCCGGGGGGTGACTACCGGCCGGGGGCGACTACCAGCGCCACTCCTGCTGCTTGAAGAGGTGACCGGCGGGGATGTCGCGCTCCTTGCACCAGGTCAGGAACTCCTCGATCTGCTTGATCTGGTAGGTGTCCTCGGTGTACGTGGTGGCCATGACGTGCCCGAGCCAGTCCTCCTCGCCCATGGCGTAGACGTAGGCCTCCTTGGCTCCGAGCTCGGTCATGATCGCGGCGGCCTGCTCGGCGTTGGAGCCGGAGAGCTTGCGGGAGTTGCTCATCTTCTTGGTGACCGGGATGGTCAGCAGCGCCTGGTAGAGCCAGGTCAGCGGCGCGCCGTCGCACTCCATGCCGAGGAAGGCGATGTCGGCCCGGCCGAGGTGGTCCTTCATGTAGCGGTAGAGGGACGGCTCGATGCCGGAGGAGTCGGCGCCGATGAAGACCTTCTTGCCGGCCAGTTCCGCCCAGTAGGTGGACTTGGCGCGGATGTCGAGGTCGCAGTGCTCGCCGAGGAACGGGGTGGCGGTGATCTTGCCGCCGGGGAAGGGGACCTCGTCGAAGTCGTCGACCTCGATGACGGTGAAGCCCTGGTTGCGGAGCATCAGCGCCATGGAGGGGTCGGCGAGATTGCCGCGCGAGGAGCGCGGGACGACGATGGCGCCGAGCCGGCCGCGCAGCTGCAGCAGCGTCTCCAGGACGATGTGGTCCTGGTGGCCGTGGGTGATGAGGACGAGGTCGATGTAGTCGGGCAGGTCGTCCAGCGTGTACCGGTCGGTCTTGTCGCTGTCGGCGCTGATGAACGGGTCGGTGACGATGGCGGCCTCGGGCGTCTGCAGGACGAGGCAGGCGTGTCCGAAGTAGCGGATGCGGCCGCCGTCCTCGATGTGGCGGTCCTCGGAGAGGCTCGGCTTGTCGGTGAGCAGGGTCCGCAGCTGCTTGGCCTGCTCGTCGTCCAGGCCGAGGGCGTCACGCAGGTGCGCGAGGGTCGTGGGGTGGACGCGGCTCTTGAAGAGCTCGGCGAGACCTTCGTGGCGGAAGGGGATCTGCAGCTCAAGGACGTCGGGCGAGGGCAGACGCGGGGTGCTGAGGATGAACGGGCGCTCGATGCCCGTCTCCAGCGAGAGCTGCACCGACTGGCGCTCCTCCTGGTAGACGGCGCTCTTGTAGACGACCGGTTCGAGGAAGCGCATCTGCGCCTGGTTGTCGGTGTCGTAGGCGAGCTCGACGAGGCCGGCGAGCTCGGTGGGGAGCTTCGGGTAGAGCGGGGTCAGGTCGAAGCCGGTCGCGTTGGCGCGCAGGATCTCCTGGCCGGCGGCTATGGCGTGGGCGAAGCGGAGCATCTCGGCGCGGTCGCGCTTGATGGTGGCGAGCAGGTCGCGCACCTCGTCGGCGCGCTCCTCGGGGATGTTGATGAAGTAGCCGCCGCGAAGCTCGGGGTTGTTGCTGGCGGCGACGTGGACCTGCGGGGACTGCAGGTAGGACTCAAGGAGCGGGACCTGGAGGAAGGCCAGGTTCATCGCGGCCTGGACCGGAGCGATCGTGTAGGGCCAGGCGAAGAAGCGGTCCACGAGCGGCTCGATGATCGCCTTCGACCGCAGGTACAGCTGTTCGTCAGCCATGGGTGCTTTCCCTCCAGGAGAGCCAAGGAAGAGGACCGCCTGGGGGCACACGCATGCCCGTGACGCACAGCGGACCGTGAGAAAAGGAGAAGGAGTGCGGGGACGCCGGGTGTGTTTTCGGGCGTGCCTGCCGCAGCAGAATGACCGGCGGTGCCGGTGACGATCAATACGCGCCGGGTGGTGGCGGGTTGAACAGGCCCCGCCCCGCCGGGCGGGGCGGTGTTCAACCGCGGCGGAGGTGGCGGTTGAACACCGGGGGCGGTTCTCAGGCCGCCGCGGGTGCGGCGATGGGGGCGACGGTGGGCATGGCGACTTCGACGTAGTCGGGTACGGCGAGGGCGACGGACAGGTCGAGGCGTCCGGCGTTGAAGTAGATCTCGTCGTGGACGAGCAGGCCGTCGTCGACGAGGAGGTCGAGTTCGCGGCTGAAGGCGAAGGGGGCGATGGAGCCGCTGACGCTGCGGGTGAGGCGTTCGGCGACGGTCCGTTCGGCGAAGTTGGCGGCGCGCCCGTGGTAGCGGGCGGCGAGGGCGGTGAGGTCGACCCGGCGGTCGCCGGGGACGACGGCGAGGACGTAGCGGCGGGAGCGTTTGCCGGTGGCGACGCGGACGACGAGGGATTTCGCGGCCTGCTCCAGGGGGTGGTCGCGCAGGGCGCTGGCGGCCTCGGTGGATCCTTCGGGCGGGTGCCGGATGATCCGGTACGCGCCGGGGCGGGCGGTCAGGAGTGCGGTGATGCGCGCGAAGGCGTCGGGGGTCGTCGTGGTGTCGGGGGGGTGCACGGTGCCTCCGCGAGGAGAGGAGCGGAAAGGGGGAGGTGTGTGCTCCTGCGGGGTGTCCGCCGGCACGCGGGGGTGCGCCGCTCGTGGCGGCGGTGGCGGTCGCGGTGGTCGTCATCCTAGAAATGCGGGGGCGTGACCGGTACGTGTTCAGGCCGGGGCCCGGACGGCCGTGCCGTACGCGGGCATGGGGGCGCACAGGAAAGCCGCTGCCGTAGCGCGTGGCAGCGGCCCTTCGTGTGGGGGTGTCACTGGTCGCGGCGTTTGACGGCGAAGATCGCGACGGCGGCGGCGACGACGGCCCAGACGGCGTAGACGGTCCAGGCGCCCGCGGCGGACCAGGGGTAGTGGGCGGGCTTCTCGGTGATCTGCATGAGTCGGGCCCAGGCGCTGTAGGGCAGGGTGTGGTCGATGACGGCGGAGGTGTAGCGGTCGTCGCTGACGCCCATGGGGACGAGGAGGAGCAGGGCGAAGCTGGTTCCCATGGTGGCGGCGCTGGCCCGGATGACCGCGCCGACGGCCATGCCGACGAGGGCGGCGAGGGGGGCGGCGAGGACGCAGGCGGCGAATGCGGACAGGACGCCGGGGTCGCCCAGGGAGACGCCCGTGCCGCGTCCGGACAGGATGGCCTGGGTGGACCAGAAGGAGCCGCCGGCGGCGAGGAGGCCGAATCCGGTGGTGACGACGGTGACGACGACGACCTTGGCGGCCATGACGGCGCTGCGGTCGGGGACGGCGGTGAAGGTGGTGCGGATCTGGCCGGTGCTGTATTCGCCGACGACGCTCAGTGAGCCCATGGCGCTGGCAACGAGCAGCAGGCAGAGCAGGGCGGCGTCGGTGAAGGAGTCGAGCATGGCCCAGTTGGGGGCGAAGTCGGCCTTGTCCTGGGCGCTCCAGGCGGGCCAGTTGGTGTAGTCGTCGTAGGCGGTGAAGACGTTGAAGCCGATGATGGCGAGGGTGCCGACGGCGATGGTCCACGCCGTGGAGCGCAGCGACCACACCTTGATCCACTCGGATGCGACGAGGTCGGTGAAGCGGGCCCGGGGGGTGGGCTCGGCCTCGGGCGTGCGGGGGGTTTCGGTGGCGGGGGCGGTGGAGGCGAGGGTCATCGGGCTTCTCCTGCCGCGTACTCGACGCTGTCGGCGGTCAGTTCCATGAAGGCGGATTCGAGGGACGCGTTGTTGTTGGTGAGTTCGTGGACGGGAATCATGTGGCGGAAGGCGATGTCGCCGATCTGGGGGGCGCTCATGCCGCGGACGGTGAGGGCGTCGTCCGGGTGGGTCTCGACGGTGGCGCCGGCGTCGCTGAGGAGGGGGTTCAGCGCGGCGGCCTTGGGGGTGCGGACGGTGACGCTGCGCTGGGTGCCCCGCGCGGCGAATTCCTTGAGGCTTTCGGCGGCGATGAGCCGGCCCCGGCCGACGACGACGAGGCTGTCGGCGGTGTTCTCCATCTCGGACATGAGGTGGCTGGAGACGAAGACGGTGCGTCCTTCGGCGGCGAGCCGCTGGAAGAGGCCGCGGACCCATTTGACGCCTTCGGGGTCGAGGCCGTTGAGGGGCTCGTCGAAGAGGAGGACGGGCGGGTTGCCGAGGAGTGCCGTGGCGATGCCGAGGCGCTGCTTCATGCCGAGGGAGTAGCCGCCGATGCGGCGGTTGCCGGCGTCCGCGAGGCCGACCTCTTCGAGGACCTCGTCGACGCGGCGGCGGGGCAGCCGGTTGCTGACGGCGAGGGAGGCGAGGTGGGCGCGAGCGGTACGGCCGCCGTGGACGTGGTGGGCGTCGAGCAGGGCTCCCACGTCGCGCATGCCGCGGGCGTGGTCGGTGTAGGGCCGTCCGTTGATGGTGACGGAGCCGCTGGTGGGGCGGTGCAGTCCGAGCATCATGCGCAGGGTGGTGCTCTTGCCCGCGCCGTTGGGGCCGAGGAAGCCGGTGACGTGGCCCGGCTCGACGGTGAAACTGAGGTCGTTGACCGCGGTTTTCTGTCCGTAACGCTTGGTGAGTTCCCTTGCTTCGATCATGTGATTCATCATGGCGAGAGCCGCGCCAGGCGTCATCACGCCCAGGGTGACACCGTTTGAACAGGGGTGTCACCCCTGGTTGTACGGCGGTGGGCTGATCCGGCGGGCGGGGCGGCGTGGTTACGATCCGTTTATGTCCTTCTCGTACCGTGCTGTGGTTCGTCGTGTGCCGTCGGGTTGGTGGGCGGGTGGTCTGTGGTCGCTGGCGGCGTTGTCGCCGCTGGTGTGGCCGGGACGGGGGACGGGCGGTGCTGCTCCGGGGCCGGTCGCCGACGCGCTGGGTGGGCCCCGGGGGCAGTTGCTGCTGGTGTGCGCGGTGCTGGCGGCATGGGGCGGGTGTGCGGTGCTGATGCGCCGGCCGTGGGTGGGTTCGGCGCTGCTCCTGGCCGGAACCGTGGCCTATGCGGGGGCGTGGGGGCTCGACGAGCTGCCGGTGCTGCAGTTCCTGGCGGTGGATGTCGCGATCGCGCTGGTGGCGGCGGTGCGGTCACCGAGGGTGTCGCTGCCGGTGGCGGGGGCGGCGCTGGTGGTGCTCGGGGTGTTCGCGGGGGTGAGGTGGGGCAGCGGCGCGGAGACGGGGACGGCGTCGGAGCCGTATGTCGCGCTGACGGTGGTGGTGGCGTGGCTGGCGGGCCGCTCGGTGCACCAGTCGCGGAGGTACGAGGAGGAGATGCGGCGCCAGTTCTCCGAGCGGATCGCGTCGCAGGCGGTGGCCGGTGAACGGCTGCGGATCGCGCGCGAGCTGCACGACAGCGTGGCGCACAGCATCGGGATCATCGCGTTGCAGGCGGGGGCGGCGGCGCGGGTGGTGGAGGCGCGGCCCGAGGAGGCGCGGGTGGCGATGGTGGCGGTGGAGCGTGCGGGCCGTGAGGCACTGGCGGGGCTGCGCCGGATGCTGGGGGCGCTGCGGGAGGCCGAGGGCGGGGACACCGCGGCGCCGTTGGATCCGTTGGAGGGCCTGGGCGGTATCGAGCGGCTGGCGGCACGGGCAGGCGATGCGGGGGTCCGGGTGGACGTCTGCTGGGAGGGTGAGCGCAGGCCGTTGCCGCAGGAGGTGGATTTCGCGGCGTTCCGGATCGTGCAGGAGTCGGTCACGAATGTCATCCGGCACGCGGGGACGGGTGCGTGCCGGGTGGTGATCGCCTTCGGGTCCGGTGAGCTGGGGGTGGAAGTCACGGACGGCGGATCGGGTCCCGGGGAGCGGGCGGGGGCCGGGATGGGGTACGGGCTCATCGGCATGCGTGAGCGGGTGGCGTTGCTGGGCGGCGAGTTCTCGGCGGGCGGGGTGCCGTCGGGGGGATTCCGGGTGGCGGCGACGCTGCCGGTGGCGCCGGGGCAGGGGCAGGGGGTCAGCGAGCCGGCGGGGGGTTAAGCCGGTGGGGGTGGCGGTGCGGGGTCGTGCCGGTCGCCTTCGTCATGCCGGTCGCCTTCGGAGCGGGGCGTCTTCCGGCCCTTCTCGCGGGCGTGGACGGTGCGCGGGTCGACCGCTTCGGCGGGGGTGCCCCTGGCGTAGAGGCCGTCGGGGGTGGTGTCGCGGTCGTTCGGGGTGAGCCAGAAGACGCGGCGCAGGAAGGTTCCCGAGGCGCGTGAGGCTTTGGCCTGGGGGGTGAGGGTGGCGTAGCCGATCATGCGGCCGTCGCGGTAGTAGGGCGGTCGGCCTCGGCGGGTGGGGAGCCGGTCGAGCGACTGGCGTACGTAGTCGAGGGTCTCGACGGATTCGAGCCAGACGATGTCGTGCTCGTGGGTGAGTTCGTCGTTGGTGATCAGGGAGCTCACGGGGCCTCCGCGTCGGCGAGCAGACCGATGCCCGGATAGTACTTTCGCGAGTTCGACAGGACCATCTCCTTGGGTGAGGTCAGGCCGGTCAGTTCGCGGGCGCGTTGCGCGAAGGCACGGGAAGTGATGGCCGGGGCCCCTTCGCTCTGGCACCACTTCTTGTAGGCATCGTACAGGCGTGCTTGTTCGGCTCGGTGGTGGTGTCCGAGGGTGCAGCGCTCTTCGAAGAAGCGGCCGGTGTGGTCTTCGGTCTCGGCGTAGGAGGTGGTGGCGACACGGATCTGTTCGGGGCCGGTGAGGTTGCGGTCGCCGGAGAGGTAGCGGCGGGCCCCGTCGATGAGCCAGCCGAGGATCCCGGGGCCTTCTTCGGTGACGAGGATGTCGGCGAGGTTGTCGACTTTGCGTTCGTCGCTGACGACCCGTTCGAAGGGGATGAGCCGCATGCGGCGCCAGAAGGCGAAGCCGCCGGTGCCGACTTCGGGGCGGTGGTTGCCGAGCAGCCAGAGTTTGTGGGTGGGCTGGAAGGAGAAGAAGTCCTGGCGCATGCGGCGGGCTTTGATGCGGTCGCCGCCGGTGAGGAGCTTGACGCGGGCTTCGTCGAATTTGTCGCCGGGGCGGACTTCGTTGCAGACGACGACGCGGCGGCCGTGGAGTTCGGCGAGGTCGGTGGGGTGGCCTTCGTAGGGGCGGGCCATGAGGAAGCCGGGGGGCGCGGCGTCGGCGTAGTCGCCGAGGAGTTTCATCAGGACGTCGAGGAGGACGGACTTGCCGTTCTTTCCGGCTCCGAAGAGGAAGGGCATGACCTGGCCTCCGACGTCTCCGGTGATGGAGTAGCCGAGGAGCAGCTGGAGGAAGTCGGTCATCTGCCGGCCGTCGGTGTCCTCGCCGAAGGTGTCGGCGAGGAAGCGGTGCCAGCGGGGTGTCGCCATGTGGCTGGCGGCCGTGGTGGTGGAGCGGGAGTGGAAGTCCTTGTCGGGGTCGGGCAGGCGGGTGCGGCCGGTGCGCAGGTCGACGATGCCGCCGGGGGTGCACAGGGCGTAGCTGTCGGTGTCGAGGAGGGCGGCGTTGAGGGTCATGCCGGGCGCGCTGCGGGCTTGGACGAGCATGGCGTTGATGCCGGTGGTGGACAGGGCGCGGCGGCGGTGCTGGAGGAGGGTGTGGGGGGTGTGGCGGCCGGTGATGTCGGTGGTGGCGAGGGTTTCGGCGAGGTCGCCGGCGGCCCAAAGAACCGTTTCTTCTTCGTCGGCCTGCCAGCGGGAGCCGTCCCAGCGGTACCAGCCGAGTCCGGGGACGTAGCGGTAGTCGCGGGCGTAGAGGCGGGCGAAGAGTTTGGCGTTGCCCCGGTCGGTGAGGGTGTCGGGGAGGAGGCCCTGGTCGGTGACTCCGGCGGTGCCGTGGGCGGCGAGGGGGCTGGGGTCCTGGTGGGGGATGGTGGCGGACCGGGCGAGGATCTGGGCGGCGACGGCGTGTGCGTCGAAGGTGCCCGCTGCGGGTCCGGTGGCGGGGGGCGGGGTGGTGGGGGCGCTCACCGCTGCCCGCCTGGGGTGAAGGGGCGGGCGAGGCCGGTGCTCATGCCGTCGGCGATGATCTGCATGGAGCGCCGGTCCTCTCCGGGGCGGGCGGCGTGGGCCGCTTCGCGCAGGGCCTGGGTGGCGGCGTCCTGGGTGAGATGACCGGCGGCCACCAGTCCTCCTAAGGTGTGGGCCGCCCTGTTGAGGGCGGCGGTGAAGCCGGCACCGTCGTGGACGCGTCCGCAGTCGTGGATCTCCTGCAGGGCGGTGACCATGATCCGGGTGATCCGCTGGTGCCCGGCGCCTGCGGCTCGTACGGCCTGCTGGGCGCGTGCGGGGGCTCGGCGGGGGCCGCGGGGGTGGGGAACGTGGGGGCGGTGGTGGCCGGTGCGTTCGAGTTCGACGGCGAGCCAGCCGGGCAGCGGGGCAGGGGTCGGGGAGCCGTCGAGGGGCTCGTAGGTGCCGGTGGGCGTGGTGGTCGCGGGGGCGACGACGTAGCCGCCGTGGGCGCGGATGCCGACCTGCCAGGCGAGGGCGTGCCGGGGGCTGTTGCCCGAGGAGCGGCACCAGTGGCGCGTGTCGTCGGCGCGGTACCAGACGTGCAGTCCGCCGGAGGGTGTCCGTACGCGCAGGGTGCGGGTGTCGTGGGCGGGGCTGTCCTGGCCGCGCAGGGCGGCGAGGACGGCGAGGGTGTCGAAGCCGTTGGCCAGGCCGGTGAGGTCGACGGTGTCGTCGATCTCGATGCCGGGCCAGATCCGGTCGCGGGCGGGCGGGGGCGCGGGGCGGGCGTCGATGTCGACGACGACGAGGCGGGCGGGGCCGCAGGCGACGCCTACTCCGTGGTCGGGGTTGTCCGTCCACCAGCGGGTGATGCGGTCGGTGTCGAGGGTGGCGGCGTGGAAGCCGTGGCACCAGCCGTGGGCGGCGGTGCAGGGGCAGCCGGCAGGGGTGTGTCCCGGGGTGCGGCAGGCGGTGCAGTTGGCCAGGGGGGTCGTGCGCCCCGGGAGCAGCGGATGAACCGGCCAGCCCTGCTCGGCGCACCACAGCGCGGTGGCGAGCCGTGTGGTGCCGAGCATGGTGCCGCGCCATGCGTCAGTGTGATGACGTCGCAGGTCATCAAGCATCCGCATCCCCCCAGAGCGACCGAAGCGACCCTTCGATGAACACAGACTAAAACAGCTTGTCGATCGATGACACAGCCAAAAATCTTGCGCCCACCACCGCGCGCAGCGACCGGACTTCGCTCGGTCGCTACCTCGCTCGGACGGCAAAACCCCAGATGGGAGAGGTCCGGCGCCCCGTCAACAGCGACTGAAGCGACCGAAGTTCCGGTCTATGAGAACGACGGCGGACTCCTTCATGGCCTGGATATATGGGAGATGAGAGTCGCTTCGGTCGCTCGCCGCACCCCGTCGGGCTTGTGACCTGGGGGAATGCCCTTCCGGTTCAGCGACCGAAGCCCCTGCGGGGGCAGGGGCATGTGCGTCGCTGTCGACGTGTGGTGGGGCAGAAGTGGACCTTTGGTGCGGGAGATGCGGATGCTTCGTGTGGCTGTCCGATGGTGTCGGACGGCTGTTCAACCGCGCCCGGGGGCCCTGTCGTCCGCCGGGAACGGGTGCCAGGCTCGCGGCCCTGCGCAGAAGGGAGCGGGGCATGGACGACGAGTACCGCTGCGAGACATGCGGAGAGACGAACAGCGTGGGGGACAGGCCGTCCGGGCTGTGGGCGGAGCAGTACCTGCTGCCGGTGGAGGCCGACTGCTGGAACTGCTCGGCCGTCAACCTGCTTCCCGACGGCTGACGGTGGGCTCGCGGGAGGCACGGGACGGAGGGGCGGCCGCGGGTGGAAGAGGTGGCCGTGGGCGGGCCGCACTACGATGGCCTGATGCCCGCCGCCGCACCCTCACCACGGCCCGCCCACCGCGCCGCCGGCCACCCTCGCCCTCTCCCCCCGTCCGCCCGCGCGGACGCGGAGGCGGTTCCTGGGCGAGGGGGTGCGCGGTGATCAGGGTCGGGCTGGTGGACGACCAGCCGTTGGTGCGGACCGCGCTGCACATGGTCATCGCGCAGGCCGACGACCTGGAGGTCGTGGGCGAGGCCGGTGACGGGGCGGAGGCGGTCAGGCTCGCGGAGGACGCGGCGCCGGACGTCATCGTGATGGACATCCGGATGCCCGGCATGGACGGCATCGAAGCGACCCGGCGGATCGCGGCGGGCCCCTCGGCGACACAGGTCATCGTCCTGACGACGTTCGACGAGGACGAGTACGTGTACGGGGCGCTGCGCGCCGGGGCGGCGGGTTTCCTGGTCAAGGACATGGCCCTGGAGGAGATCCTCGGGGCGATCAGAGTGGTCGCCTCCGGGGACGCGCTGATCGCCCCGGGAATCACCCGGCGCCTGATCAAGAACTTCACCGCCCAGCCGCCGGCGTCCAGCGCGACGACCGCGTCCACGGGCCGGCTGCGGGGCATCACGGACCGGGAGAAGGAAGTCCTGGCCCTCATTGGCGCGGGCCTGACCAACACCGAGATCGCCCACGAACTCACCATCAGCATCGCGACGGCCAAGACCTACGTGACCCGCCTCCTGGCGAAACTCGACGCCCGCGACCGGGTCCACCTGGTGATCCTGGCGTACGAGAACGGCCTGGCGGGCCCCTCGCAGCACGCCTCGCACGGGTAGGAAGCCGAGGCGTCCGGCCTGCCCTCACCCAAGGGAAAGGGGAAACCGCCGACGGTGGGAACCCACCCATGGTGGGAACTCGCCCATACGGCACACGAACATGGCGCGCCCGAACATGGCGCGCCCGGCATCGGGCCCGGCACCGACTCTCGCGCCCCGGGAGCGCGGAGCGCTCCGGAACGGACCGGACGGATGAACGGAACCGTTCGGACCTGAGGGGATCGGCTCCCCCTTTTCGCCGCGGAGCGGCGGAGACGTGTGTGCCGGGCTCGCCGCGGAGCGGCGGGGAAAGCACCTGCCGACCGTCGCGTAGCGACGGCGCGATGAGTCTGCGGAGCAGACCGCGCGCGCAGGGGTCACGTTATTTACCGGTCTCGGCGACGGGGAGGGGTTCGGGAGTGAGGGCACGGCGCAACTGCTCCATGCGGATGGGCATGGGTTCCCAGCCGGGCCGGCCTGCCATGACCCAGTTCAGCGCGGTCATGCCACGGGCGAAGGCCTGCGTCAGCCCCTGGTGCCGCAGGGTGATGCCGGGAGGCCCGGCCTTGGTGGGGACGAGCGTGACCCAGAGCGCGGTGCGCCCCCCTCGGAGGGGTTCCACGAGCCGTTCGCGCACCTCGAACCAGCGCCGCAGGGCCACTTGGGTACCGGGCCGCAGTGCGTACCACTCGGTGTCGGGCAGCGGCTCAAGCCGGTCGCGGGCGGCTTCGACCCGTCGAGAGAGCGACTCGGAGACACGGTGGCCCTGGCCCCACAGCACCGCGCGCACGGACGAGGGCGCGACGCCGGCGAGTTCGGCGATCTCCTCGGCGCGGTTCGGGGGCGCCTTCTGCTGCCGGCGCCGCAGTCCGACGGTCTGCTCGCCGGGTGGCAGATCGTCGAGGCGGAGCGCCGCGAGCTCTCCCGATCGCGCGCCGGTGTCCAGGACGAGACAGACCATGGCCAGCAGTCGCGTACGGTCCTGGAAGGACAACGTCCTGCCCTCCCGCTCCAGAGGGCCCCCTGCTGCCAGCTCCACCAGCCCCCGGTACACGTCCCCCAGCGTCTCCACCCGTACCACGGCCTTGGGTTCGGGCTGCTCGACCACCGGCAGCGCCACCGTGGCCCCCTCGGGCACCACCAGCCCCGCCATGATCCCCAGGCAGTCCCGCACGATCCGCAACGTGGCCACGGGCAAGGCACGTTCCCGCCCCCGGCCGGGTTGAAGGGCACGCAGCTCCCCCGCGCACGCCAGGTCCCAGAACGCCCGCAGCACGGGCCGGTCGAACAGCCCTTGCACCGGCCCGTCCCCCACCCCCCGCAGGCGTTCCGTACGCAACGCCCGCTCCCACATCCCCACCACCATCCACAGCTGCCGGGCCCGCACCCGAGACACCCTCACCCCTGCCACGGGCACCCGCTCCTCCCACCCCCCGCCCCGAGGAGCCACTCGCTCCACCACCGCCACAAGCCCCCGCACGGCCTGCCACGTCACACCCGGCACCTCAACCCCCACAAACGTGCGCCTACCAATAGGTACGCGTGATCCTGCCCGGCAGTTTCCCCTGCCGCTCCCCTTCTTGAAAGATCGCCGATGCCGCGATCAGGAAAGCATGGCGGAGCTTCGAGTCCGGATCGGGATTTTCCACATTCCCGACGTTTTTATCGAGGAGCATGTCGCCGAGGGTTATCCCCTCCAGGGTGCAGGGGCGGGCGACCGACCCCTCCAGATCGACCAGGATGTTCCCGGTGACACCTTCTGCGGTTTCCCAGGCGTAGACGGATCCCGCTTCGAGAGACGCGGTCTTCCTGCACGTCAGGGATGCTGTCATGGGTATTTCCACCAGTCCGCTCCCGCCAGGGATGTGATCACCGGAATCCTATACCGGCCGCCGCAGGCGCATGCCCGTCCGAGGTGCGGCAGGCGTCCATGGATGCCGATGGGCGTAGTCCTATTTCGCCGTGCCGACGCACCCCATTCCACTCGTACAGTTTGTGCGCGAGCGGATCGAAATCGCCGGGATGCGCATGTCCGTCCTGAAGGAATTCCCGGACCCTGGCGATCCGAATGTGGGCGAGGGACAGGCAGATCGCGCAGAACCTGGTGCCGGCCGAGCGGACGGTTCGCACCCGTTCTCCCCCACCCCCTACCGACGTAGCACAGCCACGTTGGCTCCCGGGTACGACGCCCCGCGCGCAGCCTTCCCCGCACTCTCCACCCGTAGGAGAAACGCACGTGTGAGGGAGACCGGAAGATGAGGCTACGCAGGAGCAGGCGTGGGAGGGCGGAGGGCCGGCCGGAGGCGGGCCACGGGTCCGGGGGCCCGGCCGCCACGCCAGGTCTCGCGGTCGAACTGCGCGATGCCCGGCGGCACTACGGACGCGGGGCCGGCATGGTGCACGCCCTCGTGGGCATCGACCTGGCCCTGCCGAGCGGCACGTTCACCGCGGTCATGGGCCCGTCCGGGTCCGGCAAGTCCACGTTCCTCCAGTGCGCCGCCGGGCTCGACCGGCCGTCGGCGGGTTCGGTGCGTGTCGGTGGTACGGAGATCACCGGCATGGACGAGAACACGCTCACCGAGCTGCGCCGCAGCCGCCTCGGCTTCGTCTTCCAGGCGTTCAACCTGCTGCCGTCGCTGACCGTGGAGCAGAACGTGCTGCTGCCCATGCGCCTGGCCGGGCAGCGCCAGGACCGGCACCGGGCGCGGGCGGTCCTCACCCAGGTCGGACTCGCCGACAAGGCCCGGCGCCGGCCCGCGGAGCTCTCCGGCGGCCAGCAGCAGCGCGTGGCCGTCGCCCGCGCCCTGGCCACCGGCCCCGACGTGATCTTCGCGGACGAACCCACCGGCGCGCTCGACACCGGCACCGCCGCCGAGGTCCTCGGCTTCCTGCGCAACGCGGTGGACTCGCTGGGGGCCACCGTCGTCATGGTCACCCACGACCCCGCGGCGGCGGCCTGGGCCGACCGGGTGCTGTTCCTCGCCGACGGTGCCTTCGCCGACCACGTCGAACGCGGTTCGGCCGAGCGGATCGCGGCCAGGGTGGCCGCGCTCACCGCACGGTCCGCCCGCGCCGGGGCGACGGCCGGGATGGCGGCATGAGGCGTCCCAACGGACTCGCCCGTGAGGCCATCCGCTTCAAGCCCGCGTCCTTCGCGGGCACCTTCCTCGCGCTGCTGATGTCCGCGCTGATCGTCTCCGCCTGCGGAATCCTGCTGGAGACCGGCCTGCGCGCCTCCGTACCACCGGAACGGTACGCCGCCGCGCCGGTCGTCGTGGCGGCCGACCAGAACGAGTACGTCGTCACCGGCAGTGGCGAGGACCTGGAGAAGGAGGCGACGCCGCTGCCGGACACCGCCCGGCTGGACGCCGGGCTGGTGGCGAAGGCCGCCCGGGCGCCGGGCGCGGCCGGCGCCGTCGCGGACTTCACCTTCCCGGTGCACGCGCGGGGCGGTGCGCTCACCGCGCACGGATGGGGCTCGCACAGCTTCACCGGCGCCTCGCTGACCTCCGGCTCCGCGCCCCACGAGGGCGAGGTCGTGCTCGACGCCGATGCGGCCAGCACCACTCGGGCCTCCGTGGGCGACACCGTCGCACTGGAGACCGCCGCCGGGCAGCGGGACTTCCGCGTGGCAGGCCTCGCCGAGGCGGGTCCCTCGGAGGCCGCCCCGCACTCCGGCGACGCGGACGGCGCAACCCGACTCACCAACGCCCCGCACTCCGGCGGCACAGGCGACACGGCCCGACTCACCGACGCCCAGGACCCCGGCGACGCGGACGGCGCAACCCGACTCACCGACGCCCCGCACTCCGGCGGCACAGACGGCGCAACCCGACTCACCGACGCCCCGCACTCCGGCGACACAGGCGGCACAGGCGGCACGGCCTGGTTCGCCGACGCCCAGGCCCCCGTCCTCGCCGGGCACCCCGGCAAGGCCGACGCCGTCGTGGTGCTGGCGGAGAAGGACACCGACGCCGGCACCCTCGGCGACGCCGTACGGCGGGCCCTGGCCGGCTCCGGTGTCCAGGTCCACACCGGTGACGAGCGCGGAGCCGTCGAGGAACCGGGCCTCGCGTCCGCCAAGGTGACGCTCTTCGGGATCGGCGGGTCCTTCGGCGGCATCGCCGCCATCGTCGCCGTCTTCACCGCGGCCGGGACCGTGGCGCTCTCGGTCGGTCAGCGGGCCCGCTCCTTCGCCCTGCTGCGCGCCATCGGCGCCACCCCGCGACAGGTGCGCCGTGCGGTCGCCTCCGAAGCGCTGCTCGTCGCACCGCTCGCCGGAATCGCCGGCTGCCTGCCCGGCATCGGGCTCGCGCACTGGTGGTTCGGGCAGCTTCAGGACCGTGGTGCGGTCCCGCGCGCCGTGGACCTGCACGTCTCCGTCCTCCCGCTGCTCGCCGCCGTCGTCCTGGGCCTGCTCACCGCGCTCGGCGCGGGCTGGATCGCCGGGCGCCGGCCGGCCAGGATCGCGCCGGGGCAGGCGCTGTCGGAGGCGTCGGTGGAGCGGCTGCGGCCCGGACTGATCCGCACCCTCCTCGGCGCCGCCGCCCTCGTCGGCGGCACGATCCTCACGGGCGTGTCCGCCCGCTCCGCGGGGGACGACGCGGCCGGCGCCGCCCTCGGCGTCGTCATGCTCTTCATGCTCGCCGCCGGGCTGCTCGGCCCGCTGGTGGCGCGGCTGTGTGCGGGGCTGTTCGGCCTGCCGCTGCGCGGCGCGGGCCCGGCGGCCGGACTCGCGGCGGCCAACTCCCGTGCCAACGCCCGCCGCCTCGCCTCCGCGATCACCCCGATCGTGCTCGCCGTGGCGTTCTCATCGACCCTCCTGTTCATGCACACGAGCGAGAACCACGCCGCCGACAAGCAGGTGCGCGCGGGCATCACCGCGGACCACGTGGTGACGGCCCCGGCCGGGCTCCCGGTGGACGCGGTGGCCCGTGCGGCCCGCGCGCCGGGTGTGGAGACGTCCGTCGGGCTGCTGAACACCCAGGTGCTGGTGCCGACCGGCTCGGGCGAGTTCGCGTCGTTGCAGGGTGCGGCCACCCAGGGCGTCACCGGCTCCGGCGCCGCCCTCGCGAAGGTCCAGGATCTGGACGTACGGGACGGCAGCCTCGACCGGCTCGGTGCGGGCCGCATCGCCATCGACCGGACCCTGGCGGACTCGGCGGACGTGGGCGTCGGCGACCGGCTTCCGCTCTATCTCCCGGACGGGACCGAGGCCGCTCCCGAGATCGTCGCGGTCTACGGCCGCGGCCTCGGCCTGGCCACGGTGACCATGGACCGCGCGTCGCTGGCCGGGCACGTCACCTCGGGCTTCGACAGCACGCTGCTGGTACGGGGCGGCTCGGCGAAGGCGCTCTCCGCCCTGGGCCGGGTCACCGACGCCTCCGGCTACGCCACCGAGCGGAACGCGGAGGCGGAGCTGGGCGCCTGGATGAACACCACCATGGCCGCGGTGCTCGGTGGTTTCGCGGCCGTCGCCGCGGTCAACACCCTGGTGATGACGGTTCGGGACCGCCGTCCTGAGCTGGGCGCGCTGCGTCTCGTCGGCGCCACCAGGCGGCAGGTGATGACGATGCTGCGCTGGGAGGCCCTGCTGGTCGCGGGGGCGGGCGTGGCCCTCGGCTCGGCGATCGCCGCGGCCACGCTGATTCCGATGATGAACGGGGTGACCGGCGACGCGCCGTACGTGCCCCCGGTGATGTACGGGGGTCTCGCGGCGGCCGTCGGCGGCCTGACCCTGCTCGCGGTCACGCTGCCGGCCAGGACCGGGCTGCGCCTCAGGGCGTAGACGCCGGCGCCCGCGGCGGACGCTCGACGCTCTTCGCGCGGGCGGAACCTCGCCCTCAGCCGGCGGTGGCCTCGTTGTCGTAGCGGGCGCGGTTGTCCTGGATCTCGTCGTGGTGGGTACCCGCCCAGTCGACGAGGGCGGTGACGGCGTCGAGGAGGGTGGTGCCCAGGTCGGTCAGGGCGTATTCGACGCGCGGGGGCACCTCGGGGTAGGCGGTTCGGGTGACCAGGCCGTCGCGCTGGAGCTGGCGCAGGGTGTGGGTGAGCATGCGCTGGGAGATGCCGGTGACCGCGTGCTGCAGGTCGGTGTAGCGCAGGGGGCCGTGCTCCAGGGTGCCGATCACGAGCACGGTCCACTTGTCGCCGGCCCGGTCCACGATCTGCCGGATCGTGTCGCCCTGCTCGGCCGGCCAGCGGGCGCACGGCCCCGACAGCGCGGCGGCCCGCTCGTCCTTCGCGTCGGCCCGCATGACGCACCTGCCTTTCCGGTTCCGCACACGCGTGTGCCTTTTGTAGACCTTCCCATGCTGACGCACCATGGGGTTACGCACCAAACGTACGTAACGACCAATCGGTGTGTAGCGGGACATCATCCCGGCGTGGACCGCGTGGACTCTCGCCGGAACCCGCGACAGGACGTCGCCCCTGCTCAACGCCGGGCGGCACCCGCCCGCTTCTTGAGGAAGAGCATGGCCATGCGCGCCGCGACCGTTTCCCGCTTCGGGGGCCCCGAAGCCGTCGAGATCACCGAGCACCCCCTCCCTGAACCGGGTGAGGGGCAGGTGCGCGTCAAGGTGAAGGCCGCCGCGATGAACCCGGTGGATGTCGCCATGCGCTCCGGCGTCTTCGGCGGCCAGGGCCCCGTCGGGCTCGGCTTCGACGTGGCCGGTGTGGTCGACGCCGTCGGCCCCGGCGCCGGCCGGCAGGTGGGCGAACGCGTCTTCGCGGTGGTGACCGGACACCACAAGCCGCTGGGCACTCACGCGGACTACATCGTCGTGGACGCCGCCGTCCTCGCCCCGTCCCCCGCCTCCCTCGACGACGTCCATGCCGCCACGCTGCCGCTGAACGCCACGACCGCTTCCCAGGCACTCGACCTGCTCGGCCTGACTCCGGGGCAGAGCCTGCTGGTCGTCGGCGCGAACGGCGGGGTGGGCGCCCACGCGGTGGAACTGGCCCACCAGCGGGGCCTGGAGGTCACCGGGGCCGGCGGCGCGGCCTTCGAGGACTTCGTCCGAGCCCGGGGCGCCGATCACTTCCTGCCCCGTGGCACGACCTTCGAGCCGGCGTCCTTCGACGGCGTCCTGGACACCGCGAACCTGGGTGCCGCCGCGCTCGCCGCCGTCCGCGACGACGGCGCTTACGCCGGCCTGTGGCCGGGCAGCGAACCCGCCTCCGAGCGCGGCGTCCGCGTCGAGGCCGTCAGCGTCCAGTCCGACGCCGCCCTCCTCGCCGACCTGGCCCGCCTGGCCGACCTGGGCGTGCTCTTCGCGCGCGTCGCCAGGACCTACCCCCTGACCGCCGCGGCCGAGGCCCACGCCCGACTCGCCGAAGGCAGCCTGCCCGGACGCATCGTCCTCGTGCCGTAAACCGCTCGGACAGCTCGGACGGCAGCACCGCCCAGCTCACCGGCACCCCCGACAGCCACCCCGCTCCCCCTCACCCCGCTCCCCCACCTGACCCACCGCACGCCGACACCACGAACCACGCACCGCCGACACCACGAACCACGGAGGACTTCCATGACGAACATCGCCGTCTTCGGCGCCAACGGCACCATCGGCTCGGCCATCGTGCGCGAGGCCCTGCGCCGGAACCACCGCGTCACCGCCGTCGTCCGCGATCCCGCGAAGATCACCGAAGGGCACGCCAGCCTGACCGTCACCACGGGCGACGTCCTCGACCCGCAGTCGGTCACCGCCGCCGCGAAGGACCAGGACGTCGTCGTCAGCGCCGTGGGCGGCGGCGACGGCCCCGGCCATCTCGCCACCATCCGGCCCGCCGCCGAAGCCCTCACCGAGGGCCTGCGCGCCCTCGGCACCCGGGCCCCCCGCCTGATCGCCGTCGGCGGCGCCGGCTCGCTGCGCACCCCCGACGGCAAGCAGGTCTGGGACGCCCCCGGCCTGCCCGACTTCCTCCTGCAGATCATGCACGCCCACGGCGACGCCCTCGACCACTACCGCACGGTCACCGATATCGACTGGACCAACCTCAGCCCCGCGGCGACCATCGCCCCCGGCGACCGCACCGGCAGCTACCGGACCGCCCTGGACGACCTCGTCACGGACGACAACGGCGACAGCGCCATCTCCGTCGAGGACTACGCCGTCGCCCTCCTCGACGAGATCGAACAGCCCCGCCACCACCGCCGGCGCTTCACCGTCGGCTACTGACCACCCACCCGCTCGACCGCACCTCGGCCCGCCCCCGGCAGGACGGCGGGCCGAGGCCGAGTCGCACACCAGGACGTCTCGGCGCAGCCGCCAGGTGTGCGCCGGACAGGCGGTCCTCAGCTGCGGCCGACGGACCGGTCACCTCCCGCGGCGCTCCGGCCGTCCCGCACCGCGTCCGAGGAGGCGCCACCGGCTTCACCGCGCCCGCACGGGCCGCAGCAGTACGGGGCGCAGCCTGCTGTATCCGCGCACCGAGACCGGGCGCAGCACCTTGAGGTCGTACGCCGGCGTACCGGCCAGTTCGTCCGCGAAGGCCTTGTCGACCAGCACGGTGTCGGGGCGGGCCACTGCCGTCAGCCGGGCCGCGATGTTCACGGCGGCTCCGTAGACGTCACCGAACCGGTTCAGGACAGGGCCGTGGGCCAGGCCGGTCCGCACGGGCGGCAGGCTCGGTTCACGCTGCGCCCGTGCCGTCAGCTCCAGGGCGATGCCCGCGGCCGCGGAGGCCGAGTCGCAGACGAAGAGCACCTCGTCGCCGATCGTCTTCACCACCCTGCCCCGGCCGTCCGCGATCACGTCGCCCGTCAGGCTCTCGAACCGGTCCAGGACGTCGGCGAGTTCACGGCTGTCCAGTCCGCGGGTCATCCGCGTGTACCCGACCATGTCGGTGAAGCCCACGGCCAGTTCACGGATGTCCGCGCCCTCGTACGGCGGGAGCGCGCCGTCGGGTTCCGGCGTGCTCTCACGCACCGGCTCGGCCGGCCCCCAGCCGGCGTACGCCGCGAGGTGCCGCCGCCACACATGCCGCTGCAGCAGCTCCAGCTCGGGCAGGAGGGCCGCGGCATGCTCCATCAGGGCTGCTTCGTCACCCACGGCGTCCGGGTCACGGCCGAGCCAGCTCCAGAGGGTGTGCATCTGCCAGTCGGCGAGCCGGGAGAGATGATGGCCCAGGGCGCGGGCCATCATCGTCTCGCTCTCCTGCGTGATGATGCCCGCGGCGATGAGCCGTTCGCCCGCCCTCAGCGCGTCGATGTCGGCGTCGGTGAACACTCTCGCGCCGTCACCGACCACCGGGAACCCGAGCGCGCGCCAGATCCGCGTCAACCGCTCGGGCGGCACCCCGGACCGCTCGGCGATCTCCGGTCGTGTCCACAGGCGTCCGCCGCCGAGAAGCAGTTCCTCCATGACCGTGCCGAGTCCGTCTCCGCCGGAGGGGCCGGCCGTTCCCGGCGCCGCTTCGGCCGGAACCGTGCCCGGACCGTCTCCTTCGCGGGGGCCCGCCTCGCCCGGCGCCGCTTCGCCCACGCTCATGTGGTGTGCACGATCAGTACGTCGAGCCCCGCCTTCCTGGCGATGTCCGAGGGCACCGAACCGAGGATGCGTCCGGCCAGCGAGCGCAGCCCCCGGTTGCCGACGACGATCACGTCGGCCCCGCTCTCCCGGGCCACCCGCACCAGGGCCGCAACCGGCTCGTCCTCCACCGCGACGGTCCGCACCTCCACGGCGCCCTCGGCGCGGGCCGTGTCCCGTGCGGTACGCAACGTGCTCTCGGCGGGCGCCGATCCCACCACCTGGTACGCATCGGCGCCCAACTGGTCCTGCGCCACGGCGAGATCGCTCCCGCGCATCGGGGAGTACGCGCAGGCGATCACGAGTCCGGCCTGGCAGGCGGTGGCAAGGCGGGCCGCGCTCGCGACCGCGGCGAACGACGACTCCGAGCCGTCCGTTCCGACCAGGACCGTCTGGTACGCGCCCAAGGCAATCTCCTTACTCCAAAGTAAACTTACTCAGAAGTAAGGTACGGCGTAGGCGGGGTGCCGGGCAAGACGCGGCGCCTGCCCGCCCCAGCGAACCCGGGCCCGCCGCACAACCGCGCACAGGAAGGGGGCTTCATAAAATTCTGTAAGACCGGGAGAATGGAGCCGGGATTCTGGGGCACAGGATGTCTCGGAGGTTGATAATCATGGTTCCCATTCTTCTCGTCCTTCTGCTCGCCCTGCTTCTCTTCGGCGCGGGTTTTGCGCTGAAGGCCCTGTGGTGGATCGCCGTCATCGTGTTGATTGTCTGGCTGCTCGGATTCCTGATCCGGCCGACGGCAAATGGCAGGCGGGGCCGCTGGTACCGCTGGTGACGGGCGCCCGGCCGAGCCGATCCCTCCTGACGTGCGGGTGGGCCCCGACGACCGG
>NZ_JBSFHN010000013.1:0-182022 GCF_053597115.1 Streptomyces sp. NPDC001515 | reverse complement strand
GCCGGATACAGCTCCAGGCCGCCGGTCGCCACCGCGCCCGACATCGTGATCGCCAGGACCGCGCGGGCCAGCACCCACCCGCACGTCAGCCGCATGCCTGCCGCCCAGGAGTGAAGAAGAGGCCGGCACGGGCAGTGCGTCGCACGACACCCGGGGAATGGCCGGGCATTCCATCGAGAAGCCTCGAACTTCAGCGACTTGGTTCCCGACCTCCTTCATCCAGCTTTATCCCGCCACTGGCGGGAGGGCTGAAGGAGACCCGGAGTTCCGGTAATTGCACAGGAATCACACCGGTCGGCCAAGACGCACAAAAAAGACCGCCGGCGACCCGGCGCCGGTCAAGCTGGTTCGGCCACCGGACCGGCCGTCACGGGCGCGCTGTCGGAGCCGACCGCGCGGCTTCCAGGTGCGGCAGCCGGGTCAGGGTTCATGGCCACCTTCTGCCACGCGGCGAAGGTGGGGTCGCACAGGCGGTCGCGGAACCGGCCGATCCCGATCCAGCGCAGCAGGGCACCGGCCCGGTCCAGCGGGAAGTACGTCTCGCCGTGGCCGGTGGTGCCGGCTTGTGGCCCGGCGGGCGGCGGGGGTGTCCAGCCCAGGGCGGTGACCGTGTCCATGGAGCGGAGGTTTCCGAGGATGCCGGGCATGGTGCGGGCCTGTGCGCCGAGGTCCAGGTGTTCCACCTGGACCGGGCCGGTGTCGTCGGTCGCGTTCAGGGTCGTGGTCAGGTCCCCGCCGGTCTGCCCGGCACGCCCCAGGACGATCTTCTCCTGCATGAGGATCCTGCCGGTGCCGTGCAGCCTGATGCGGGTGTCCCGGCGGGTGGTGATCCCGTCCGAGACGACGAACGGCTTGCCTGCCCAGGTCAGCACCGCCCCGTCACCCACCGTCGCGTCGAGCGCCCAGGACGAGGGGGCGTCGCCTCCGTAGGCGACCGTTCCGGTGGTCTCCACGATGTCCAGCCAAGTGCCCGGAGCGACGTCGACTTCGATGCGGACGTCGTCGCCGGCCAGCAGCAGCGCCCGCGTGGCGAGGAGACCGACCCGGGCACCGCGGGCGTTCCGGTCCATGATCCGTGCCGTCAGGTGCCCGGGTGTGTGGTGGACGCGGCAGCGGTCGCCGGTACGGGCGATGCCGAGGCGGGTGGGGACGGTCACGCGCCCTGTCCCGCGGGCGCCGGGTCGTGGGCATGCGGGGTGGTGCCGGTGTGAGGATGCGCGGGGGTCTGCTCGGTGTTCGGGGCGGTGTGGAGGTGCGGTGCCATGGGGCCGGGATCGACCGGGGTGTGACGGCCTGTGCGGTAGCGGGCGAGGGCGTCGCGGACCCAGCCGGTCAGGAGCCGGACGGATGCCTCGTCGTGCCGGGAGAGGGCGATCACCGGGGATCCCTGCCGGGCTTCGCGGCCCTCACGGGTCATGCGCCCCACGTCCACCCCCACGTGCTCGCCCAGATCGGTCTTGTTGATCACGAGCAGGTCGGCGCGGGCGATGCCGGGGCCGCCCTTGCGGACGACATCGCCGCCGCCGGCGACGTCCAGGACGAACAGCTGGGCGTCGACGAGCGCGGGGGAAAAGGTCGCGGTCAGATTGTCACCACCGGATTCGATGACGACGAGGTCCAGGGGGGCGAACTCCGCCTCCAGGTCCTCGGCAGCCAGCAGGTTGGCCGTCACGTCGTCGCGGATCGCCGTATGCGGGCAGGCGCCCGTCTCGACCGGGCGGATGCGTGCGGGGTCGAGGACGCCGGCACTCCTGAGGAAGCGTGCGTCCTCGTCGGTGTAGATGTCGTTGGTGATGACGCCCAGGCTCATTTCGCCGGAGAGCGCTTGGCACAGGGTCGCGATGAGCGAACTCTTGCCGGTGCCGACGGGGCCGGCGACGCCCAGGCGCATGGCGCGTGCGGGAACGGGGTTCTCAGGCACTGAAGAGCCTTTCGGTGGTGGTGTCGTGGGTCTCGGCCCAGCGTTCGATGAGGGGTGCGCCGTGGGCGGGAATCTGTTCGGGGAGGCGGAGAGGAGCGACCTGTGCGGCCAAGTCCTCGATGCCGGGGAGGAGTTCGTTCACCCAAGCGGTGATGACCAGCGGATCGCGCGGTTCGAGTTTGAGCAGCGCCGCTGTGACGGTCTGGGCGTCGTCGTAGCCCACGAGGCGCGCCACGTCTGCCGGTTCCATGCCGGCGCGGTACGCGAGCAGGCCGAGGACGACCGGGCGGGACCAGGTACGTGCCCGGGTGTCGAGGGGGCCGGGCCACAAGGCGTGCAGGACGCGGAGGTATCCGCGCCCCAGGCGCCGTGCGGTGGCCCTCAGCGCCGGGCTGGGGGTCCGGGCGGCCCAGGCGGCCTCGACCTCGGCGAGATCGCCGCCGCTCGCCGCGACCGCACGCGCGACGACCGCGGTCCCCGCCTCCACCCGGGTGACGGTGCGCAGGCGGGTACGCAGATAGGCGGGTACGTCGGCGGGCGCCGTGCCCGCCTTCAGCGCGGGCTCCAGGCCGGCGGACTGCGTATGCCCGCCGGACGGGAGACGGGCGTCGCCCAGCAGGGCGAGCAGGAGCGGAGATGTGCTCACGGTGGCCTCTCAGAACAGCAGGTAGCGCTGGGTGAGCGGCAGGCTCCTGGGAGGCTTCGGCTGGTCGAGGTACCAGTGGTCGGTGAGGCTCTTGTGCCGGGTGAGGCCGTGACGGTCCGGGTCGACTCCCTGGATCTCCACCGCGATCTTGAACGTGCTCGGGTCGATGTCGATGCCGTGCCGCGCGTCGTTGAAGACCATGTGCCGCTTCCCGATGTCCTTGACGGGCTTGGCGCCCTTCAGTTCACGGCGCAGGCCGAGGGTGGCCTCCAGGGAGTCCCCGAACACGCCCTTCCCCCTGACGCCGCTGTACGGGTCGCTGCCGGCGGGCGGGTTGAGGACCTTGTCCGAGACGAACGAGTACGACAGATGAGGGGCGATCGCGGCGGCCATCGCCGGGCGCAGGAGCGTGGGCTGCGGCGTGGAGACCGAGCCGTTGGGGTCACCGAGGTTGCCGACCACGATGGCGCCGCCCTTGATGACCACTTCCGGCCGCACGGCGAAGAACCTCGGGTCCCACAGCACCAGGTCCGCCAGCCTTCCCGTCCTCACCCAGCCGACATGGTCGTCGATGCCGTGGGCGATCGCGGGGTTGACCGTGTACTTGGCGACGAAGCGCAGCGCGCGGGCGTTGTCGCCCGGCCCGCGGTCGGGCCCGTAGAAGAAGTTCGCGTCCTCGAAGGTCGTGTGGCTCCACTCCTTCATGACGTGCGCGACCTGCCAGGTGCGGGTCACCACTTCACCGATCCGGCCCATGGCCTGGGCGTCGGAGGAGGTGATGGACATGGCGCCCATGTCGTGCAGCACGTCCTCGGCGAACATGGTCGTCGAGCGGATACGGGAGTCGGCGAACGCCTGGTCGTTCTTGTTGCTGAGGTCGAGGTGGTGGGCGGAGGCCAGCATGTCGATGTGTTCGGCCACCGTGTTCACCGTGTACGGCAGTGTGGGGTTCGTCGACGCGGGCAGGACGTTCCGCTCGGCGGCCACCTTCAGGATGTCGGGGGCGTGCCCGCCGCCGGCGCCCTCGGCGTGGAAGACGTGGATGCCGCGCCCGCCGATGGCGTCGAGGGTGGTTTCGACGAAGCCCGACTCGTTGAGGGAGTCGGCGTGCAGGGTGACCTGCAGGCCCCATTCGTGCCCCGCCTTCAGCGCGGCGTCCAGCGCTGCGGGCGTGGCACCCCAGTCCTCGTGAATCTTGAAACCGCCGGCCCCCGCCAGGGCCTGTTCGTCCAGGCCCTCCTTGCTGACGGTGTTGCCCTTGCCGAGCAGCATGACGTTGACGGGCAGACCGTCGAAGCTGCGGTGCAGGTTCACCAGATGCTGCGGACCGGGCGTCACCGTGGTCGCCTTGGACCCCTCCGAGGGGCCCACACCTCCGCCGATCAGCGTCGTCGTCCCGGTGGACAGGGCCTCCCAGACGGCCGAGGGGGAGATGAAGTGCACATGGGTGTCGACGGCACCGGCCGTGAGGATCTTGCCCTCACCGGAGATCACATCCGTGGAGGGGCCGATCTCCAGTCCCGGGGTGACCCCGTCCATGACATCGCTGTTCCCCGCCTTCCCGACCGCGACGATCCTGCCGCCCTTGATGCCGACGTCGGCGCGCACGACGGCGTGGTTGTTCTCCCGCTCCACGGCCGGTCCGACATCGAGGACGACCACGTTGGTGATGACGGTGTCGGGGGCGCCCTGCGCGCTCGTGGTCGTCCCCTGCAGCATCGACTCGCGGATGGTCTTCCCGCCGCCGAAGATCGCCTCGTCACCGCCGAAGGTCAGGTCCTCGGTGACCTCGATCCACAAGTTGGTGTCGCCCAGGCGGATCTGGTCGCCCACGGTCGGCCCGTAGGACTTCGCGTACTGCGCGCGGGTGATGCTCGCCATTACTCGGTTTCCTCCACAGTGGTGTTCGGCATCCGGTCAGCCGAGTTCGACGTCGGCGGCCGACTTGTCCTTGCGCAGGCCGGGAACGCGCCGTCTGTTGCGGATGGCCACGATGTCGACGGCTTCGCTGGGCGCGTTCTCGGGGCTGAACCGCTTCGAGTCGCCCGGAGCCACATCGAGGCGGTACCCCCAGGGGGCCTTGCCCGGTGTCTTGGACCGGTCGTACGCCAGCGCCCTGGCCGCCGCGATCTGCGCGTCCCGCACCAGGCCGGGGTCCGTGAGAACGGCCTCTGCCTGCGTGGCGGAGTCCAGGTCGGTGAAGAACAGCAGGTCCTCGTTGACGTCCGCCAGGTGGAAGTGCGAACCGATCTGGATGTCGCGGTCTCCGACGTTGACCACGTAGACGGTCGCCCTGGCGCACAGCGAGTTGAGCTCGATCTCCGCGTCCGGGTCCTTCACCCACACCTCCCCGACCCTGTGGCGGGAGAAGTCGCCGGTCTCGCTCGGGTCCAGACCGGAGGGCGGCCGGTTTCCGGGCTTGTGACCGCAGTGCGCCGGGCCGGGGCACACGAGCTGCGCGGGCGTCGTCGGATGCGGCGCCAAGGGCTGGAAGTAGGGCATCGGTACGTCCTCAGAGGATCGGGGCAGGGGCCGGCGCGGCCTTCGGGGCGCGGATCGGGTCGTAGAGCGTGACGAGTTTGCGGCCGTCGGGGAAGGTCGCCTCGACCTGGAGGATGTCGAGCATGTCGGCCACCCCGTCCATGACGTCGGCCGTCGTGAGGACGCTCTCGCCCCTGCCCTGGGTGTCCCCCTTCCGCTCGTCCGGCGGGACGTCGGCGTCGCTCATCATCTGATCGACGGTGTAGTTGCCCGCCCGGGCCTCCTCGATGACCCAGCAGCTGATGTAGGCCACCGCCTCGGGATAGTTCAGCTTGATCCCGCGTTCCTTGCGGTAGCTGGCCAGCATCCCGGCGACACTCAGCAGCAGCTTCTCCTGCTCCGAGGGAATCAGGTGCATACGTGCTCCTCCTGCGATCGTGAAAAGCGCCTTCAGGTCGGGGGAACGGGGCGACGCACCCTCCGCCTCCGGCCACCGGACACAATCCGGCCCCGCACGGGCAGGCGCACGAGAACGAGTGCGCAAGCGCCCGCGACCACATCCCGAATCCGTGAACCGACATGCTCCGGCAGAAAGAAAAGAGTCCGCCGCTTCCACATCAACGGCCGAACCACCCGAACCGTGGTCGATCATCACGCGGCAGGCAGGGCAACCGCTGAACAACAACGCCAACACCCCCGAACGAATACAGAAACGAACGAACGACCGACGAAAGACGTCAATGTGGGCGCAACCCCTGCCCGAGCAGCGCGAACACCTGTCCTTTCGCTCGGCGCTCGGGGCACCGCGAATCCCCGGGGCACTCCTCCGGGGCGGCGGCCGCCCTCCGGGACGACCCGAAAGAAATGGCGAGCAGAAACCGCCCGCATGGGCGCCCGAATACTCGGACCGATCAGATTCCGCCCCTCCATGGAGTCCCCCGACTTTGGGCGAGGTCCGCAGCTTACAGAATCGGTCACATACCAGGTCCACGTATGAGCAGAAATTCATTTCACGTTGGTTTTGTTCTCCATCCGAGCGAATCCGCCCCGAAATATCCCCAACGACCGTTCAGGCCCTCTCGACCGATATCACATCGGATCTCAGGCCGAGAGGTACTGCCCCACATCTCACGGAGAGGAATTCTGTGGCGTATTACAACAAGGGAAGCGCGCTGTTCTACCCGACCGCCCGTCAGACGCGCCGACGGCTCACGAGCCCCCGGCGTCGCCGACCGGCGGCCGGGGGCTCATGAGCACCAACAGCCGCCGCGATGCGCGTTATTGACCGATCGTTCTAGATAGCCCTAGGGTCTTCGACGTGGCCAGGACCAAGGAATTCGATCCGGACGCCGCGCTGCAGTCGGCCCTTGAGCTGTTCTGGCGGCGGGGCTACGAAGCGACGTCAATGGCGGATCTCGTCGAGCACCTCGGCATCGGCCGCGCCAGCATCTACGCGGCCTTCGGCAGCAAGCACGAGCTGTACCTGAAAGCGATGGATTGGTACGCCGAGACGCGCGACCCGGGACTCCTTGCCGAGCTGTCGCAGCCAGGCCCCGCGTTGCCTGCCGTGCGGGCGGTGGTGCGCCGTTTCGCCGCGGAGGCCGCCGCCCCGGAGGGCCGGCTGAACGGCTGTTTCGTCACCAACACCGCGGCCGAGCTGGCGCCCCACGATCCCGCGGCGGCCCGCCGGGTCGAGATCAGCTGGGAGCACGTGGAGACCCTGCTGCACTCCGCGCTCCTGCGGGCCCAGGCCCAGGGCGAGTTGCCGGAGGAACGCGATCCGCGTGCGCTGGCCCGGATGCTGCTCGTCCTGCTGCAAGGGGTACGGATCGTCGGCAAGGCGTCGATCGATCCCGCACGGGTACGGGACGCGGCCGAACAGGCCCTGGCCCTGCTGGACTGACCCACATCCACCGAATCCACCGGGCCCGCTTCCGCATACCCGAATAATGAACCGATCGGTCAAATATCAGGAGACCGGCAAGACCGCCCCTGGCGCTGCCAGCGTCGCCGCCGTGCGGCAGCGATGCGCCTTCGTCCTCCTCGGCAGCGTCCAGACCGCACTGATCTTCACGCTCGCCGCCCTGGCCGTGCCGCGGGACGCCTTCCCCTCCCACCGCACCCCACCGCACCGCGTATTCCATCACTCAAGGGAGCCACCCCCATGAACCGCTTCACCGGCAGGACCGTCCTCGTCACCGGCGCGGGCTCCGGTCTCGGCCGCGCCATCGCGCTCGCCTTCGCCACCGAGGGCGCATCCGTGGTGGCCGCGGGGCGCACCGCGGCCTCCCTGGACGAAACGGTCGGTCTCATCGAGGCCACTGGCGGCACGGCCGCCGCCATAACCGCCGATGTCACCGACTCGGGCCGGCTCCAGGACCTCGTACGCGCGAGCGTGACCCGCTTCGGTGGACTGGACATCGCGGTCAACAACGCCGGAATACTCCGCGGCACCGCACCCGTCGGTGAGGTGAGCGAAGAGGACTGGGACGCGGTGCTGCGCACCAATGTCACCGGTGTCTGGCTGGCCATGAAGCACGAGATCGCATACATGAAGGGAAACGGTGGCGGCGCCATCGTCAACATCTCCTCCAACCTGGGCGCGCACCTGCGCGTCCCGAACCTGGCCGCGTACATCACCTCGAAGGCGGCGGTCTCCGCGCTCACCCGCGCCGCCGCCCTCGACCACATCCACCAGGGGATCCGCATCAACGCGGTCAGCCCCGGCGCCTCCGCCGCCCCCATGTCGCTGCGGCCCGGCGAGACCGAGGCCGACCGTGCCGAGCGCGTGAAGACGGAGAATCCGCTCGGCCGGGTCGCGGAAGCCGAAGAGGTGGCGGCGGCGGTGCTCTATCTCGCCTCACCCGCGGCCGGCGCGGCGGTCGGCGCCGACCTGGTCATCGACAGCGGAGCCTCGGCCTGACGGCGCGTAGGCTTCGGCGTCGCCCTCGGCGAGGCTCCTCGACTCGACGTTCGAGAAGACGGCCGCGACACCGCCGACCGCCTCGTGCCGGCCCTTCCCCGACCAGGGAAAGGGCCGGCACCGTCCGGACCCGGCGCTTCACGGGCTGTCGTGACCGCACGTGGATCACGGCCAGGACGCCAGCGCGACGAGTGCCACAAGGACGCAGCACATCATCTGCACCACACCGATCACGTGGTGCTCAACTCGCAGAAGTACGACGGCCGTTACGCCGACCACCAGGGACAGCGCACCGAAACCCAGCACCGGAGCCCAGTCCTGCGACGCCACGCCGGCAGCCGTCCGCCCTGAGCCGGTGCCCATCCCGTGCAGCCCCCGAACGGCGAGCACGACGGCAACCAACAGGGCTGCCGCCCCGTCCGCCACCAGGACGAGCAGCAGCAGACAGCCTCCGCTGAACGCGTCCGCTCTGTCGGAGGCCGAGGACCGCGCGTCGTCATGATCGGGCATGCCCCCACGGTCGTCCGGAAGGCATCCTTCCGAGCGGTCCGTCGCCGACTCGCAACCCGGATGTACTCCTTCCTTCATCGGTCACTTCCGTGTGATGAGCAGGACGTCCGCGCCGTTGCCGAATTCACCCGCCATGAGCCGCCCGAGGCGTCCGCGGAGTCGAACCCGACCTCCGCGATGAGTTTCCCCGCCCGGCTCCGTCTTACCTGGTGAACGTCAAAGAAGCGGAGGAACGGGGAGGAGTAGGACATCCTCGTCGACAGCTCCTGAACCGGAGGTATCCGTGATGGACAAGCAGTTCACCGCGACCCTGCAGAAGAGCCCGAACAAGGGCGGCTGGACCTACGTCGTGTGGCCCGAATCGGTTGAGTTCTTCGGTACGCGCGGCCTCGTGAAGGTCCGGGGCACGATCGACGGCCATCCGTTCCAGAGTTCGTTCATGGCCCTGGGGGACGGCACGCACAAACTGCCGGTGAAGGCGGACGTGCGCAAGGCGATCGGCAAGGAGGAAGGGGACACCGTGACCGTCCGCCTGGAGGAGCGGGTGAGCACCTGACCTCAGAATCGATTGATCATCATCAGCTCCGCCGGGTCGGCGCTGATCCCCCGCCGGGCTGCGACCCGGCGCCCGCCCCGGCCACGGGCCGCTGACCACGCACACCGCAAAGCGCCCGGGGACGTCCTCCCCCGAAGCAGCCTCAGTCGGCCGCTGTCTCCCTCGTGGGGACGACGGCGACCGGGGCGTTGGCGAAATGGAGTACCGAGTGGACGACGTGCCCCACGTACCGGCTGCCCTCGCTGCTGCGCCCGACCACCAGGAGCTGGGCGCCCGCGGCCAGGGAGACCAGCATCTCGGCGGCGAACCCCACCTGCGTGTGTGCGGTCACGGTGACGGAGGGATAGCGCCGGCGCCACGGCTTCAGGAGGGTGAGCAGTGCCCGGCGGTGCTCCTCCTCCAGTTCGGCGGGCCTGTGGGAGAGGCCCAGGACGCCCGACCGGTTCGTGAACATGGCGGGCAGGTCCCACGCCCGCGCCGCCCGCAGCGGAACGCCGTGCGCGTCCGCCGTCCGGAAGGCGAAGTCCAGGACCGCCTCCGCCTCCTGATCCGCCTCGGGGACGCCTGCCACGACCTCGCCCTTCCGCGCACGCCCGGCGGCCTCGCCGCCCCGGATCAGCACCACGGGGCAGGCGGCCCGGCTCATGACGCGCAGGCCGACCGACCCGAGGAGGAAGCCGGTCACCGGTCCCGGTCGGCGGGATCCGACGACGATCATCCGGGCCCCGTCGCCCCGCTCCGTCAGCAGGTCGGCGGCGGGCTGATCGACCAGCTCGGCACCGGCCTCGACGCCGTCGTAGTGCTCGCGCACCCAGGCCAGGGCGCCCGCGAGGGCCTGCTCGCCGGCCCGGCGTTCGGTCTCGGCGTCGGCGAGGAAGGACGGATCGTGTCCGTGCAGCAGCAGGAGCGGCGCGCCCAGGCGGCGGGCCTCACCGGCTGCCCAGCCGGCCGCGAGCAGGCTGTCCGGCGTGCCGTCGATTCCGGCGATGACGGGGTGATGCACGAGGTCTCCTCGCTGAGGGCGGGCGGCAACGGGTCCGTCGCGCCGGGCCGGGCGGGTTCGGACAGGGGGCACGACACCAGGCGTGTTCGCGCGGGGCGCGGCACCGTCCGCCCGCCGGACCGGTGGGCGCTCGTCGAAGCGTAGGCGGTTCGTACCCATTCACCCCTGATGACGCGTTCGGTTTCCGCCGGCGTCGGTCGAACGTGTCACGGCGTGGCCCCTCCGAGCGCGCGGCGGTGCTCCCGGACCGCGATCCGGGCCAGCTTGGTCAGCATCATGCCGTTGCGGATCCCGACGAGGTAGTCCACGGGCAGGCCGTGCATCCGGACGCCCGGCCCCCGCAGCGCGTGCCAGTCGAGGATGAAGAGCGTGGCATCGCCCCAGGGCACCAGCTTCATCGCGATGCGGGCCGCGCCGAAGGGTTCGGCTCTCGCCTCCAGTTCCAGGCGCCGCTCCGGCTCGCAGATCCGGACGACGCAGGTGTCGTCGACGACCAGCCGACCCGCACCGACACGGACGCGCAGCCGGGCACCCACCTGGGGCCAGTGCGGATCCGCGGCGAGGACCTGTTGAGTGCCGGTCACCCATTCGCCGTAGCGGTGCCCGTCGGACAGCAGGCTCCAGACCTCGGGGGGCTGCTCAGAATCAGACGACGGTTCCGGGCCAAGCTGCACACGCTCCCTGGGGACGGCGGCGAGACGGTCGGGAGGGGTCGGGACGAGACGCGTCGGGACGGCACGGGGCACAGGACCGTGCGTCGTCTCCTGCGCGCCCTCGACACTAGACCCGGTCCTTCGGCCGCCTTCGGGAACGCGCCGGACATGAGACCGTCCGGGCGAGGCGCGGTACACCGTGGACCAGCGGTCGGATCGTCGGCCGGCCCTTCCCGGGCGGCGACGCGCGTCCCGGGCGGCGACGCGCGTACCGGGCCGGTCCGAGCCGTGGGCCGGGAATCGGGGCCGCACGCGCGTCCCGGACCGTGGGGCGGGGCGGGGGCCAGGGCTGCGGTCCCTGGCCCCCGCCCCTGGGCCGCTGCGGCCGGCCGGGGCAGGTGCCGGCGGCAGCGGGTCTGTGGGGTGCCGGGTGCGGAGGCGCCGGGGTCGAGGAGTCCGGCGGCGCCCGGTTCGAGGACCGGGTGGTTACTGCGGTGCGCAGGGGTCGCAGCACACGGGGGCGGGCTCGACGCAGATCGTGACGGTGTCGGTGTCGTCGGCGGTGTCGAGCGGCGTCTCGTCGGCGGTCACGGCGGCCGTGTTGACGATCTGGCCGGCCCGGGTCGCCTTGGCGCGCAGGGTGAGGGTGGCGGTGGCGCCGTCGTCCAGCTCTCCGGCCGACCACACGCCGGCGGCGGGGTCGTAGGAGCCCGAGGTGGTGTCGGCGGACAGGAAGGTGAGCCCTTCGGGGAGTTCGTCGGTGACGGTGACGCCGGTGGCCGTGTTGGGGCCGGCGTTCCCGATGGTGATGCGGTACGTCACGGTCTGCCCGACGCTCACCGTCGTGGCGTCGGCGGCCTTGGTGACGTTCAGGTCGGCGGCCGGTTCGACGTCGGTGATCTGCGGCTCGCTGGTGGCGGTCAGGGGCTCGGGGGTCTCCCCGAGCCGGTTCTCGTAGGTGGCGGTGGCGGTGTTGGTGATCCGCGTGCCGCCCGCCGACCGGTCGACGGTGACCCGGTACTCCACCGTGCTGCCCTCGGGCAGGATCTCGGTGTTGGCCAGGCTGCCGCCCCGGTCGGCCGTGGCGCCGTCGCCGAGGCGGAAGACGACCTGGCCGGTGTCCGGGTCGTAGTGGGCCTGGTCGTCGCCGGTCTCGTCGCTCTTGGGCCCGGCGTTCGGTCCGGAGACGATGTACAGCGAGCCGGGGACGTAGCTGGTGCCCTCGGGGATCACGTCGGTGACGGTGAGGTTCTCGGCCCCGCCACCGCCCTGGTTCCGGGCGGTGATCCTGTACGTGAGGGTGTCGCCGACCTCGGCCCGTCCGGCGGGGGCGGCCGTCTTGGACAGTTCGACGTGGGGAGCGGTCCCGAAGAACACCCCGTCCAGGAAGTTGCCGACCGTGGGGTCTCCCCCGGATGCCGACACCGACCGGAACGCGAAGCGGGTCAGCGTCTGGCCGGCGGGGACGGTGTACGTACCCGTGTAGTGGCCCCAGGCCGTGTTCCCGTCGGTGATGGTCCGCTGCTCGGTCTGGGAGCCCGGCGCGCCGATGTCCAGCGCCATGGTGTCCTCGCCGCCGCGCCCGCGGTGGTACAGGCGCCAGTACAGCTTCGTCCCCGGCGTCGTGGGCAGGTCCTGGTAGAGGGTGGATTCGTCGTTCGCGTTCAGTTCGGCGAACTGCGACCCTTCCGCGGACGGGACGCCCAGGTAGCCGTCACGCCAGACTTCGATCTTGTGGTCGGGCGCCGTGGTGAGCCAGCCGGGCACCCGCCCGGGGTCCTGCGTCTGCGAGGCGTCGTTCAGGAACTCCATCGACCCGACACCGGGCTCCTCGAATCCGCCGTTGACCAGGGCCACCCGGCGTGGAACGGAAGGGGGCGTACTCATACGTGTTCTCCTTCGGTGAAGCAGTGGTTCGTCCGGTCGCCACACCGCGTGCCGGTTTCGGCCGTCGGCACGGGCGGATGACGGTGCGCCACGGCACGCCGGGGCCCGAACCCGGGTACGCTCGTGCGCCGTGGCCCGGGGCGGGTCGTCGACCGGCCTTGGGTGAAGCGAGGTGCTGCCGGAGCCAGTTGCGTTGGTTCCGGCAGCCCTTCACCGGGGACGGCAGCCCGTCACCGAGGACGGACAAGCGGTCCGAGACGGGCGGGGCGCAGCGAGGTCTGCGTGCGAGGCCGGCGGATCGCGCGCCGGCCCGGCACAGTCGTCAGTGGCATGGTTGGGTACGGTCGCGAAAGGTTGTCCCTCCACGGTCCTGCGTCGCATTCCGTCGGTGTTCCGCGATCCCCCCGCACCGAATGTCACTGACAGTATTCCCGTGAACACGCCGCGTGAACACTGATGTGGAGTGCGCACCCGGCCCCCTGTCCCCGGCGCACAACCGCGACGGCCCGGCGTCCCCCGTACGACCCCGCCTCCTTCCATCGACGGGTTTCGGCACGCCCGAGACCGGCAAGCGGCCCCGGGGCCTCTGGTACTGATGAGGCAATGGGGCAACACCTCACCCGCCGGTGGGAGTTGCCCCCGCCCCGAGGGACCGGTACGGGGCGGAACGGGAGGCACGTGATGAGCGGTTCGGCCGGTTCGGCCCACGGCAGCCGCCGGAGCGGTCCGGCCGCGTCCGGGCAGCGGTGGTGCGCTCCCCGGACGCGGTCGGATCACTCCGCGCTCGCGTCCACCGCCCGCTGCACGAGCGTGGCGATACGCGCTTCGACCTCGGGCGTCACATCGGTGAGCGCGAAGCCGGTGGCCCACATCGCGCCCTCGTCCAGCACGGCCTGGTCGCTGAAGCCGAGCGTCGCGTAACGCGCCTTGAACTTCTCGGCACTCTGGAAAAAGCAGACGACCTTGCCGTCCCGTGCGTAGGCGGGCATCCCGTACCAGAGCTTGGGCGCGAGGACGGGGGCGTTGGCGGTGATGACGGCGTGGACGCGCTCCGCCATGATCCGGTCCGATTCCCGCATATCGGCGATCTTGGCGAGCGCCCTGTCGAGCCCGCCGATCGGCCCCGTCTACCGCGCGCTCATCGCCGAGGCACAGTCCGATCCCGCCCTGCGGGCGACCCTCCACGAACGCTTCCTGACCACCGTCGAGCAGAGCACCCTCGACCGGATCGTCCGCGCCCAGCACACCGGCGAACTGGTCGCGGGCGTACGCCTGGAGCATGCCGCCGAGGTGCTGTGCGGCACGCTCTACTACCGCAGCCTCCTGTCGTCCCGCCCCGTCGACGAGAGCGCGGTCGACGGACTCCTCGACATGTTCATGGCCGCGTACGCGACCACCGGCCGGACGGACTCCGCCGGACCGTCCCGCTGACCGGCCGGCCGGGCCCCGTCTCCGGGTCACAGGTCGTGTGCGCGCAGGCCATGCCTTCGTAAAGCCGCGCCGCACCGCCCTCGGACCGGCTCACGATCACGAAGCCGGAAATCGAATGTCCGATCGTGCGGAGGGCGTCATGAGTCGTAGATGGGTGAAGATCCTGGGGATCTCCCTGGCCGTACTCGCGGTCCTCTTCACTCTTGCCGACAGGCTGGCGGTCCACTTCGCGAACAAGGAGATCAGCCGGCTCGCGAAGGGGAACTACGGCTACGGGAACGCGGCCCACGGCTATGTGGACCTGTCGATCAAGGGATTTCCCTTCCTCACCCAGGCGGCCGGCGGCTCGTTCGATCACGTGACGCTGGACGCCGGAAGCTTCTTCGTCAGCGACACGAGCAACGCGTCGGGCGGCTACCTCGACATCAAGCGTCTCCATCTCGACTTCCACGACGTCCACGTGGCCTCGCTGACGGGCCGCAGCGCCCAGGCGAATCTCGTCACGGGCACGCTGACGCTCTCCTACGAGGACCTGTCCGAGGCGCTGTCTCGGCTGGTGGGAGGCGGTGCCCCGGGAGGTACCCGGCTGACGGTCTCACCGGCGCCCGGGTCGAACGGCCAGGAGGCCCACGTGAAGGTGTCGGGAACGGTCGCGGGAAAGCCCGTGGACAGCGTGGGCACGATTCTGGCCCAGGCCGACGACGTGAGTTTCCGCGTGCCCGGACTGGAGAAGAGCGAGGGCTCCTGGTCGGTCTCCCTGCCGATCAACACCGGGTTCACCGAGGCCCGTGCGACCGAGGACGGGCTGGAGGCCGACGTCGTCGGGCACCAGGTCCGTCTCGGATCGACGTATCGGTGAGGGCCGGGCGGCCCGGGCCGGTCGGGGGTGATCTTCGCTCGCCGCGGGGTCAGGAACTCGCGGACCCCTTCACGGTTGTCCACGCCTTCGACGGTACGTCCCCGACAGGGCCGTAGAGGTGTACTGGCGGTACACCCTTCGGTGGTGCCTCGCTCCGGGCGCCGGGAGCGGGTTTCCTGGATGACGTGGTGCTTTCCGCCCGCCGTCGCGGCGGCGCGCACCCGCCCCCGCACCGGGCGGCGGCCCCGGACCTCCGGCGGCCGGCCGCCACAGCACGCAAAGGAACCCCTCTCATGCGCGGAGCAGTGATCCACGCCCCCGGCGACGTCCGTTTCGAGACCCTGGACGACCCGAAGATCCTCACGCCCACCGACGCGGTCATCCGCACGGCCGTCACCTGCGTCTGCGGATCCGATCTGTGGCCCTACCGGGGCGCGGAGCCGGTCGGCGACCCGCATCCGATGGGGCACGAGTACGTCGGATTCGTGGAGGAGGTCGGGTCCGAGGTCACCGATCTGCGGCCCGGCCAGTTCGTCGTCGGCTCGTTCGCCACCTCGGACAACACCTGCGCGAACTGCCGGAACGGCTTCCCGTCGCACTGTCTGAACCGCGCGTTCATGTCCACCTGCCAGGCCGAGTACGTCCGCATCCCGAACGCCCAGGGCACCCTGGTCGCCACCGAGGAGGTGCCGGACGCCGCGTACTGGCCCGGTCTGCTGGCCGTTTCCGACGTGATGGGCACCGGCTGGTGGGCCGCGGACGCCGCCGAGGTGAGGCCCGGTTCCACCGCCGTGGTCGTCGGGGACGGCGCGGTCGGGCTGTGCGGTGTGATCGCCGCGAAGGAGCTGGGGGCGGAACGGATCATCGCCATGAGCCGGCACGCCTCCCGCCAGCGGCTCGCGCGGGAGTTCGGCGCCACCGACATCGTCACCGAGCGCGGCGAGGAGGGCGTCGAGCGGATCAAGGAGATGACCGGCGGGATCGGCGCCGACAGCGTGCTGGAGTGCGTCGGCACCGAGCAGGCCATGAGCCAGGCGCTGCGCTCGGCCCGCCCCGGCGGCAACGTCGGCTTCGTCGGCGTCCCCCACGAGGTCGCGATCGACGGCCAGGAGCTGTTCCACTCCCACGTCGGCCTGCGCGGCGGCCCCGCCCCCGTACGCCGCTACCTCCCCGACCTCGTCGACCGCGTCCTCACCCGCCGCATCGACCCGGGCCGGGTCTTCGACCTCACCCTCCCCCTCGCCGAGGTGGCCGAGGGCTACCGGGCCATGGACGAGCGCCGCGCCATCAAGACCCTCCTCACCCCCTGACCCGTCCCCCGGCCTCCGTTCTGCGCCCTCCGCCCTCCCTTGCCCGAAGGAACGATCATGCAGATCACCGACAGCTCGTCAGCACCTTCAAGGGCCCGCCGGACTGGTTCACCGGCGATGTCTCCGTCGACGCCGTCGCCGCCGGGCCGGCCGTCTGATGGGGCGTCAGGGAGCGACCACCGTCGCCGTGTGCCCCCACATGCGGCTCCGGCATACGCGCCCCTGCGGCGTCCGTGATCCCTCGCTGGACGAGCCACACCTGCGTCGCCGAGCCGCAACGGCGGTGGAACACCGGTCCGCACACGGCTTGGAGACGGACAGTTTCCGTCCTTCAGACCGGAAGGCGCATGGATCCCGGGCCGGCCGGTGGTCCCTGTTCCGGAGTGCGCCCACCGCCGGCCAGGACGAGGCCCGTCTCGTAGGCGAGGATGACCAGTTGGGCGCGGTCGCGGACGCCGAGTTTGGCGATGGCGCGGGTGACGTGGGTCTTGGCGGTGAGGGGGCTGATGAAGAGGCGCGAGGCGATCTGGTCGTTGGAGAGGCCGGTGGCGATCAGGCGGGTGACCTCGCGTTCCCGGGCGGTGAGGACGGCGAGGTGATCCGCGGTGTCGGCGGGGGACGCCGGGAGGTGTGCGAACCGTTCGATCACGCGGCGGGTCGCCCCGGGTGAGAGGAGGGCGTCGCCCGCAGCCACCGCCCGGACGGCCTGGCGCAGGTCGTCCGGCTCCGTCTCCTTGGTGAGGAAGCCGCTCGCACCCGCGCGCAGGGCCGCGAAGACGTACTCGTCGGTCTCGAAGGTGGTGAGGACGATGACGCGGCAGTCCGTCAGTTCGGGGTCCTGGACGATCGTCCGGGTGGCGGTGAGGCCGTCCGTGCCGGGCATGCGGATGTCCATGAGGACGATGTCGGGGCGGAGGGACCGGGCCGCGCGGACCGCCTCGTCGCCGGTACCCGCCTCGCCGACGACCCGGATGTCCTCTGCGCGGGCGAGGAGGCTGCCGAATCCCGCGCGTACCAGGACCTGGTCGTCGGCCAGAAGCACCTTGATCGTCATGGGCGGAAGCCTGGCACAGGGAGGGCGGCTCGCACGAGCCATCCGCCCTTCGGATGCGGTCCGGCGGAGAGGTCTCCGCCGAGCGCGCGGACCCGTTCGTCCATTCCTCGTATCCCGTGACCGGCCGGGGCGGTTGGCCGGGCCGATGGCCGGCCGTCGTCGGTGACGTGTATCTCCACCCGTCCGTCGCCGCATCGGATGCCGACCTCGGCCCGTGTGGCCTCCGCGTGGCGGACCGTATTGGTGAGGGCTTCCTGGACGATCCGGTGGACGGCGAGGGAGACCGGTGCGGGGACGGTGGCGAGGTCGCCGACGGTCTCCAGCCGGATGTCCAGGTCCGTCGAGCGCATGCGGTCGACGAGCCCGGCGATCTCGTGGACCCCGGCCGCGGGGTCCACGGGGCGGCCCTCCCCCGGCGCGCGCAGTACATGGACGAGTGCGCGGAGGTCGCGCAGGGCCTCGGTGCGGACCTGCTGCGCAGTGGCGAGGGCGTGGCGCGCCTCGTCCGGGGAGTCGTCCAGGGCCTCGGCCGCGACCCTGAGCTGGACACCGACGACGGTCAGGGTGTGCCCGACGACGTCGTGGAGTTCTCGGGCGATGTCCAGCCGGGCCTCCGCGATCCGCCGGCCGGCCTCCAGGTCCCGTTCGCGCGCGGCCCGCAGAAGGCGTTCGTCGAGCTCGGCGCGCCATCGCAGGCGGTTGCGGTGGGCGGTGGCGGCGGCCAGGAGCACCGCGAGCCAGAGGGCCTCGGGGCCGAGGAAGCCTAGGGCCTCGCGCGCGGTGGCGCCGCAGGCGCTCGTCTCCCAGGCCGCGGCGAAGGCCAGTTCGGCCAGGCCCGCGCCGGCCGCCCACGACAGGCCGGGCCGGCCGGGCCGGTCGTCGGCGGCCAGGGTGGCGTACGCGGCCGAGGCCGGCCACACCCAGCCGGCGTCGGTGAGTCCGGCGGTACGGAAGACGACGACGGCCTGCACACTGAGCAGGAGGACGACGAACGGCCGGTGACGGCGTATCAGGAGCAGCGCGCCCAGCCAGAGGGCGAGCGGCAGGGTTCCCGCGGCGTCCAGCCGGCCGCCGAGCCGGACGGTGACGGCCAGGACGGCGATCACGGTCCCGGCGGCGAGGAGCCCGTCGACGAACCGGGCTGTGCGGAGGGCGGCGGGAACGCGGCCGGCGGGTCGGTCCATGGGCCGATCATGCATGACGGTCCCGACCCCGCTCGGGGCGGGCACCCGCCACGGCCAGCGCGAGCGCCACCCATCCGAAGTCCGCGACGATGACGAGGCGTTCGGCGAGACCGACGAGCGTGGGGGCGCCGCCCAGCCCGAGCGACGGGCCGCCGCGCATCACGTCGACGAGGAAGACCGCCAGCGCCGCCGTGGCGGCGGCCGAGATCACGGTGAGGGTGTTCAGGGCCGTTCGCACGCCGGGCCGGCGGGCCACGAGCGCCCGGCGGAGCAGCACGGCGGCGGTCGGCAGGGCCGCGAAGGCGAGGAAGGCGGCGTTGCCGTGGACGAGTTCGGACACCGAGGGGCGGCTCCATCTGCCGGGCGGGTCCGCCGGGAAGACGGCCGCGACCAGGATGCCCGCCGTCCACATCGCGAGCGCGACCCGGCCCGCACGCCGGGTCCCGACTCCCAGCCGTGCCACGAGGACGGCGGAGGCGGCACCGACGGCGAGTAGTGCCACCGGGACGAGCCAGCCGGCCGTGCCGTGCACGTACCGGCTGAGCGTCTCGCTCACCAGGTCGTACTCCGGGTTGAGCGCCTCCGCCGCGGCCATCGCCAGGGCCCCGATGCCGATCAGGCCGAGCGGGGCCCGTACCCCCGCGTTCCATGCCGTGTCCGTCGCCGTCATGCCGTCCTCCTCGGTGTCGTTCCGGTGATCCAGAACCTACGGAGGAGGCGGGGAAGGCCGCGTCGTCCCGATGCCGACACCGTGCCGTACACCGGCCGGTGTCGTCGTGCGGGCCGGCTGCAGCGTTCGGTGTACGTACCGGGGCGGCCGGGCCGCGGGCGATGTGCCGCGCCGCGTGTCCACGAACCCGGAGGGCTGCCCGCGCTCACGCACGAGCTGTCGCACCGCACCGGCCGGCCGGTGCGGGGGCGGGGTGTGGACGTGGTGGTACAGCAGGGCCGCTTCGGCTCCGGCGTCGAAGGGGCTCCGTCCGCTGAGGAGTTCGAAGAGGAGGACGCCGGTCGCGTAGAGGTCGCTGCGGTGGTCGAGTGCTCTTCCCTGGGCCTGCTCGGGCGACATGTAGGCGGCGGTGCCGACGACGGTTCCGGCGCGGGTGACCGGGGCGGTGTCCGCGGCCGGGCCGCGGGCGATGCCGAAGTCCAGGACCTTCACCGTGCCGTCCCGGGCCACCATGACGTTGGCCGGTTTGATGTCCCGGTGGACGAGTCCGGCCTCGTGGCCGGCGGCCAGGCCGTCCAGGATGTCCGCGGTGATCCGTAACGCCTCGTGCACGGCCGTCGGACCGGTGGACACGACGTCGCTCAGCGGGCGGCCGTGGACGAACTCCATGACCAGGTACGGGGTGGGGTCGCCGCCACCCACCGGTTCCTCACCGATGTCGTGGATCGCGATCACGTTGCGGTGGTTGAGCGCTGCCACGGCGCGTGCCTCGCGGCGGAACCTCCTGCGGAAGTCCTCGCCCGTGGCCGTGCGGTCCATGAGCTTCACCGCGACCTCGCGTCCCAGGGCGGTGTCCGTGGCCTGGTAGACCGCGGCCATCCCGCCCCGGCCGACGGACCGGACCAGGCGGTAGCGGCCCCGGCCGACCGACTCCACTGTCTCGTCCACGCGTCCTCCGCTCGGCTGCCGTGCCCGGCCATGACGATGGCAGGACACGGCCGACGCGAACAAGGTGTCGCCGTCGGCGGTAGGCAGGATGGGGACATGCCGCATACCCCCATGAACCGCCGCATGTTCACCACGCTGATGGCGGGATGCGCCGTGGGGGGCGGGGGCGGCGGGTGCGCGGCGGACGACGGGGACTCCGGGTCCGGTGCCGCGGCCGAGCGGGCGTACGTGTTCCTGGACCGCCGCGTCGACGAGGCGGCGGGCGCGTATCCCGGGCTGCCGCGCAGCTACACCGGCGGGGCCATGGCGCTGCACCATTCCAGGGTCGCGTTCACCTATGACGCCGCCGTCATGATCATCGCGTACTGCAAGCGGGGGCGGGAGGCCGATCTGACGCGGGCCGGAGCGCTGGGCCGGACGCTGCTGGAGCTCCAGGACGGCGAGGCGGACGGGCGGCTGCGCCAGGCCTACACGTCCGGGAAACTGCCTCCGGGGCAGCGGGTGCCGGAGGTGGACTCCGCCGGCACCTTCACGGGCACCTCGGCCTGGGCCGGACTCGCGCTGCTGCATCTCCACCACGCGACCGGGGCGTCCGCCTACCGTGCGGGGGCGCTGCGGCTGGGGCGGTGGATCCAGGAGCGCACCTACCGCGCCGAGGGCGTCGACGGGTACACGGGCGGTTTCGACTCCGGCGGTACGGAGCTGCGGTGGAAGTCCACCGAGCACCACGTCGATGTGACCGGGTTCTTCCGGGGGCTGGCCGGCGTCTCGGGGGACGCGGTGTGGGACCGGCGGGCGGATACGGCCGCCGCGTTCCTGGATGCCGTGTGGGACGGCGAGCGGGGCGCCTTCTGGACCGGTACGGGGACGGACGGGGTGACGGTGAACCGGTCGCCGGTGCCCGAGGACCCGCAGACCTGGTCGTATCTCGCGACCCGCGACGTCCGGCACGCGCGCTCCGTGGACTGGGCGCTGACGGGTCTGGCGGCCTCGGACGGCGGGTTCTCCGGGGTGTCCGTCAGTGACGCCGACCGGTCGAAGGTCTGGTTCGAGGGCACCGCGCATCTGGTGTGCGCGCTGCGTGCGCGGAGGGCGGCCGGGGACGACGAGCGGGCCGGGCGGCTGCTGGAGTCGCTGCGTTCCGCCCAGACCGACGCGCCCCACGCGGACGGGTACGGTCTGGTCGCCGCGTCCTCGGACGGTCTGGAGACGGGTGACGGCGACACGTTGTACGCCAGCCTGCACACCGGCACGACGGCCTGGTTCGCGCTGGCGGCCCGGGGCGCGAATCCGTTCGCCCTGGGCGGGGAGGGGAGCGTCGCGGCGACGCGGTGAGGGCGGACAGGCCCGCGCGGCGGCCCGGTGGGGGCTGCGGGTGAGGGCGGTTCGTCACAGGAGCCAGTGCCAGCGGGCCACGAGGAGGCCCGCGATGATCAGGAGGACCAGGAGCTCCCACCACAGGAGCCGCCGGTCGGCGCGCCGGTCCTCGCGGGTGAGGTCACGGGCGCGGCGTGCCAGGGCCTCCGGGGTCCGGTCGCCGGGTGCCGGGCGGGCCGGTCCCGGCGGGCGGGGCGCGCCGCCGGTGTCGTCGTTCGTCACTGTCCGGCCGCCACCTTTCCGGTCTTCTCGGTCTTGTCCCAGGTGAGTTCGGCGTTCCGCTTCTCCTCGACGTACGCGGCGACGAGGCACGCGGCCAGCAGGGAGCCGTATCCGGCGAGGTGCAGAAGGGGCGGCGCGAGGCGGCGCAGCCGGGTGCCCGCGAGCAGCTTCGCGATCCAGGCGAGGGGCATGGACAGGGTGAGCCAGGCGTAGACGGCCAGCATGACGGGGTGCACGGATCCGTCCGACGGCAGCAGTCCGGCCCGGTCGAGCAGGGGGGTGAAGACGCCGGGCAGGGCGGTGACGACGAGGATGACGGTGGCGACCAGCCCCGGGTAGATCAGCGCCTCGAACCAGCTGCGGCGGAAGGTCCGTGGGTCGATCACGGCGGCCATCAGCGTGATCAGCAGATAGCAGACGAGGTTCGTCACCCAGAGGTAGTGGAAGAGGGCCCAGGCCCGGTCGTGGTCGGTGAAGTAGAGGAGGACGAGGGAGGCCGAGCACGCGATGAGCAGCACGGGGGTGGCCAGGAGCGAGAACCAGATCAGGCCGAAGAGGAACGAGCCGAGCCGGTGTCCTTCGCCCCGGGCGGTGCGCCCCCGGAACCACACGCCCTTGTACCGCCGGGTGACCTGGAGGTTCCCGCGCGCCCAGCGCAGCCGCTGCTTCCACAGGCCGGTCAGCTCCCCGGGTTCCTCGGCGAGCACGGTGGCGTAGCCGTCGAAGACGACGCGGCGGCCGGCGAGCTGGGTCTCGAAGGTGGTGACGGTGTCCTCGGCGAGGGTGGTCGTGTCGAAGCGGCCGCCGAGCGCCTCCAGGTTGGCGCGGGTGTGGAGTTGGGCGCCGCCGGCCAGGCAGGCGACGACGCCGAGGACGTTCTGGGCGCGGCGGGCTGCGGCCTGGGCGGTGATGTATTCGTAGGCGATGTAGCGGGTGAGGGAGTTGCCCTGCCGGCCGCTGCCCTCCTTGATGTACGCGGTCACGGCGCCCACACCGGGGTCGGCGAGGTGCCGCGTCATGCGCCACAGGGCGTCGTGGTCGAAGACGACGTCGGCGTCCATGACGAGGACGGCTTCGGCCCAGTCGTCGCGCAGCACGTGCTCCAGGCCGTGGTTGAGGGTGTGGGCCTTGCCCTGGCCGCCGTGCTCGCGGCGCAGATGGACGACCCGGCCGGGGTGGCGGCGGGCCAGTTCGCGCATGACCTCGGGGGTGGGGTCGGTGCTGGCGTCGTCGACGACCACGACCCGGAGCCGGTCGGGCGGGTAGCGCAGGGCGAGCAGTCCCTCGACGGAGGCGGTGAGGACGGGGGCCTCGTTCCAGGCGGGGATGAGGACGGCGGTGCGGGGCAGATGCGCCCCGTCCCGGTCCTCGTACAGATGGCGGAAGCGCTGGAGGCCGATGAGGAGGAACTGGAGCACGGCGGTGACCAGGGGCACGGCGCCGAGGAAGACGATCACCTCGGCGACGGTGTGCAGGATCTCCTTCAGTGTGTGCACCGTTCCTCCGTCTCGGCGAGCGCCGCGGCGACCCAGTCGAACGCGCCGACGGCGTCCGCGCGGTGCGCGTCGCTGCCCGCGCCGAGGGTGACGCCGGCGCGGGCGAGCAGGGCGGCGGTGCGCGGGGCGGGGCAGCGCCATTTCTCGTTGAGTTCGACCGTGACGCCGTGGGTGCGGCAGGCGTGGGCCAGGGGGGCGAGGAGGGCCGCGTCGACGGCGCTCTCGTCGAGTCCCGTCTTGGGCAGCACGCTGAAGAGGTGGGCGAGGTGGGCGGAGCGGCCTGCGGGGATCCTGCCGACGGCGCGCGTGGTGGCGCGGACCAGGTGTTCGAGTGCGTCGCGGGGGGTCAGGGTGCCGGCGTCGAGCAGGTCGCGCACGGCCCGGGGGTGGGCCGGTCCGTCCGGGAGCGGGAAGCGGTGGTCGGCGACGGCGATGTGCTCGATTCCGCTGAGGTCGTCCGGCAGGTCGATGCGCCCCGACGTGTCCATGATCTTCGCCTCGACGCCGCAGACGAGACGGACGGGGGTGGTGGTGCGGGCGGCGCGCACCGCTGCCACGTAGCGGGGCAGGTAGGCGGTGTCGGCGCGGACGTGGTCGGTGAGGACGAGGGTGTCCAGTCCGGCCGACTCCGCCGCGGCGACGACGCGGTCGAGCGGGTCGCGGCCGTCGGAGAAGTCGGTGTGGGTGTGCAGGTCGGTGCGCAGGGCCGGGTGGGCGGGCGGTTCGCTCACGCGCGTCCTCCCGGCCGGTCCTCCCGCGCGCCGGCCTCCCGTGCGTCGCCCATGTCGCCGAGTTCCGCCGGGTGCAGGAGGACGTCCTGCCAGTGGCGTACGACGGCGGCCTCGCGGTGCTCGATCCGGTCGGGCAGGGCGGCGCCGAGAAGTCCGGCGACCGCCCAGCCGGGCATGTCGACCCCGGCGGCGACGGTGAGCGAGAGGCCGCCGGGCGGGCGGGGGTTGACTTCCAGGAGGGCGGGTTCGCCGTTGCGGTCCTCGCGGACCTGGACGTTGAGGATGCCGTGCAGGCCCAGGGCGCGGACGGTGTCGGCGGCGAGCGCGGACAGCGCGGGGGCGTGGAGGATACGGCCGGCGACGACGATCCCGGAGTCGGTCTTGTCGCGGGCGCGCGGCACCGCGGCGACGACCCGTCCGGCGCCGTCCGTGAGCACGTCGACGGAGTACTCGGTGCCCGGCAGCATCTCCTGGACGAGGTAGGAGCCGTCCTGGGGGAGCCGGGCGAGACCGGCCTCGTCGCGGACGACGGTGATGCCGCGGGAGCCCGAGCCGGTGCGGGGCTTCCCGATGGCGGGGAAGCCGCCCGTGTAGCCGCCGCCGGTGTCCGCGTCGTCCTGTCCCGGGCCGACGGGCCGGGTGACCGGTACGCGGACCACTCCCCGGCATGCCCGCGCCAGGCGCCATTTGTCCAGGCAGGTCTCCAGGGCGGGCGTGGGCGGCACCAGGACGCGTACGCCCGCGTCCGCGAACGCGTCGGTGGCGCGGGACAGGGCGACGAGTTCCGCGTCCACGGTCGGCACGACGACGTCGACGGCGTAGCGGCGGCACAGGGTCAGCACGGCCTGCGCGAAGCGCGGGGCGTCGCCGGGCGGCAGGAGCAGGCGGTAGGCGCGCGGGACCAGGTAGAGGCCCGCTCCGTTGGGGTCGATGTCCGCGGCATACCGTTCGGCCCTGCCGTCGAGGGCGCGCAGCATGCAGACGCCGGAGGGGCCGCCGGCTCCGGTGACCAGGACCCTGGGGGGCCGGCCCAGCGGGGCGGCGAGGTCGGGGGCGGCCGGGCGGGTCTCAGGCACGGTCCGCGGGGGAGTATCCGAGGGGGGCTGCGTCACGGATGACCTCCAGGGGTTCTGCGTAGCGGGTCTGGGTGAAGCGCCCCCAGTAGCGGGCGGTGGAGCGCAGCAGGTCCTCGTCCAGGTACCAGCGACTGGCGGCCTGCGAGTGGTGGGCGCCGATGGCCGCGAGCTTGGCCTTGACGTCGGTCTCGCGCAGGTCGATGAAGCGGTTCGGGTGGTAGCCGACGGTGGCCGAGGGCGACTGGTAGCAGGCCAGGCGCTGCACCTGGCGGCAGGCGACGAGCGTGGCCCGGTGCACGGCGCGGTGGTCCTGATGGGTGTCGTTCGCGGAGTGCACGAGCACGACGTCGGGGCGGACGTCGGCCACGACCTCCTCGATGATGCGGACGGTGCCGCTGTCGTCGGTCATGTGGCCGTCGGGGAGGTCCTTCATGACCAGGCGGGCGCCCATGGCCTCGGCGGCGCGGTGGGCCTCGGCGCCCCGCCGTTCGGGGTCACCGCCGGCCGCGCCCTGCGAGAGCGTGAGGACGGTGACGTCCCAGCCCTCGTCCACCCGCCGGTGGATGGTGCCTCCGGCGCCGATCTCGACGTCGTCGGGGTGGGCGCCGACGACGAGCATGGACACGGTGGTCTGCGGTGGTGCGGTGGACCTGCTCTGCAGGGCCCTCACCAGGGCCGCGACCAGGCCGTCCGTGTCGCCGCGCTCGACCATGTCGGCCGCGTGGCCGCGCAGGGCGGCGAGGGCGCGGGCGGTGCTCGGCTCGCTCTCCATGACGACGACCGGGACGCCCGGGTGCGCGGTGTGCCAGCTCTCCAGGAAGGCGGTCAGGCGGTCGTCGGTGCCGCTCAGCGCGGTGTCCCAGACGGCCGTGTCCCAGCGCTGGGTACCGGCGGGGGGCATGTGCCCGGCCCGGAGGAACTCCTCGGCCGACTCGGCGGTGATCACCGGTCCGGCGCCGTGCGCGCGCAGGAGGTCGGCGGCGGCCGTGGCCGCCTGCCGGTCGTGGTCGGCCAGCAGGATGCGGGCTCCGGTGAGCAGGGGCGGGGCATCGTGGGCGGAAGAGGTCCAGTCGCCCCTTCGCTCGCCACTCTTATGGGGCAATTCGGACATAAGGGCCATCGTACAGTGACCCGTGTCACCACTGGCCCAGGCCCGGCCCGCCCCGGATACCGGGCCCGACCCGCCCGTGGCGCGCGGGTCACCGGGCGTCGGTCAGGGGGTGGCCAGGGTCCAGGCGGCGAAGGCCTCCACGCCGTCGACGACGGCTTCGCAGCGCGGCGAGCGGAAGATGTCGAAGTTGTGCTGGGCGCCGGGGAGTTCGGCGTAGACGACCGGGTTGCGGGAAGCAGCGCGCAACTGGGCGGCGAAGTGCCGGGCGCCTTCCACCGTGCCCAGGGCGTCGTTGGTGCCGTGGGCGATGAAGAAGGGGGGCGCGTCGGGGTGGATGTAGCCCTGGGGCTGCATGGGAGGGGCGGGCTCGTCGGGCGGGGTGCCGAAGTAGTGGCCGTAGAAGCCGTAGAAGCAGATGGCCCCGGTGACGGTGGTGTCGGACGATTCGAAGCCGGGCTGGAACCTCGGGTCGTTCGGGGTGAGGGCGCACAGGCCCGCCATGTTGGCGCCCGCGGAGCTGCCCGCGACGAAGATCCGGGCGGGGTCGGCGCCGTACCGCGATCCGTGCTCGCGCATCCAGGCGATGACCTTCTTCGCGTCGATCTGGTGGCCGGGGAACGTCGTCTCCGGGCGCAGGCGGTAGTTGGCGCTGACGCAGACCCAGCCCTGGGAGGCGAGGCGCTGGAGCAGGGGGCGCGCCTCGCGGCTCTTGGCTCCCCGGGAGTACTGCCCGCCGTGGAAGTAGACCAGGACCGGGGCATCCCGCGGGGTGTCCCGGCGGTGGTAGACGTCCAGGAGGTTGCGCCGGCCGGCGTCGCCGTAGCTCAGGTTGCGGACGACGCGTACGTCGCGCTGCTTCATGTACGCCGGCAGCAGCAGGATGCGGGCCCAGGGGCGGTGGCGGCGCAGCGGGGTGCGGACGCGCTCGCGCCAGCCCGTGCCCAGGCCTTCGTCGAGGGCGTCGCCGACGGAGCGGTCCGAGCGGATCCCCAGCCAGAGGGAGTACGCGAGGGCGAGAGCGGTCAGGGCGGCGACGGCGGCGGTCACCCGGGCGCCGGTGGACCCCAGGTCCCCCTGGCCGGCCGCCAGCGCCGTGGACGCCGCCAGGAAGTAGATGCCGAAGTGGGGCACCTCGTTGATGATCATGCCGAACCAGAAGCTCATGCCCGCGAGTCGGCGGGGCCGGCGCGGTGCGACGACGGCGAAGAACGCGCACCAGGCGATGAGCACAGTCGTCGCTAAGTAACCCATAGGCATGGTGATCACCGTACCCGCGTCAACTCTGGGAAACTCCCTGGCCCTTCCTCCCCTAGCCTGGCCCGCGTCATGGAGGTGACACACATGGCTCTGGCGTCCATCTTTGGTACGAATCTGTTCCGGTACGAGCCGGGCGGGGTGATTGATTTCTACGACCAGTACGCCGCGGTGCGCGAATCGTTCGCGCGGGCCTCGGCGTGGACCGGGCTCGACGTCGAGGCCCTGGTGCGGCAGAACGGGGACTACGACGACGAGGTCCGGCGGCGGGCGGTGTCGATCGGGCTGGCCGCCGCGCAACTGGGCATCCAGGACGTGCTCGCCGAGAAGGGGCTGCGCCCGCACATGGCCGGCGGGATGAGCCTGGGCGGCATGGTGAGTTCGTGCGTGGCGGGGGCGTGCGAGCGGGAGCAGCTCATGGGGCTGCTGATCCGCGGCGAGCTGCGGCCGCCGCAGGAGCCCGCGGCCGGGGAGGCGGTGCGGGCGGAAGGCATCGCCTCGGCGTACCTCGGCGCGGACGACGATCCGGAGGAGCTGTGCGCGAAGCACGAAGGCGTCTTCGTGGCCTGCGACTTCGGGTGGGACGCGGACCGCAGGCTGCGGATCGTGATGCTGAGCGGCTACCGGGACGCGCTGGAGAAGCTGAGCGCGGATTCCGGCGGGATGATCACGGTGACCGAGGGAGCCGATGTGGCGGAGCACTGCCCGTTGCGCGCGTCGGCCCAGGCGGTCACCCGGGACTACATCGCGACGATGCCGTTCACCGATCCGGTGCTGCCGCTGTGCTCGGCCCTGGAGCAGCGCACGCTGACCGGGGCCGGTGAGGTGCGGGAGATGTTCACGGACAACGTCGTCGCGCCGATCAGCGTGGTGCACCTGGTCCGGGAGATGGAGCGGCACGGTGCACGGCTCGGGCTGGTCGTGGGGCCCTCACCGATTCTGAGCGCCCTGCACTACCCGTTCCCGGTGGTCTTCGTGGACCGGCCGGAAGCGGTGCCGAAGGCGGTCGCGGCGGTGTTCGAGCACGGGGTCCCGCTGCGGCGCTAGTGCCGCGGCTGTCAAGGGTTGCCCGGAAGGCGCGGCGTCAGGTGCGTGCTCTCGGCGTGCCGGCCGGAAGTCCTCGTACTGGGTGTACGTGGGCTTTCGGCCGGTGCGGCGAGAGTGCGTGCATGGCGTCGCGACGGGGCGAGCCTTGGCTGCTGGGGCCGGGGGCGGGGCGCAGGGGCGCGGTGGCGGTCAGTCGGCCACCGCGCCCAGCCATTCCCGCACCGCGCGGGCGGTGGTCCCGGCGTGCGTCTCCATCAGGGTGAAGTGGTTGCCGGGGACGTCGAGGGTGGTGTGCGCGGTCTTCCACTCGGTGCGCCAGTCGCCGTCGGCGAGTGCGGGCGAGAGGGGTTCCGTGGCCCGTACGAGCAGGACGGGGGTCTCCAGGGGTTCGGGGTCCCCCTCGGCGAAGAGGTCGCCGTACCAGCTCATGGCGGTGAGCCGGGTGAAGTCGAGCCGGGCGAAGGGGCTCTGACGGGCGTGGAGCCCTTCGACGAGCGCGTCGCGGAACGCGGACGCGGTGGGCGCGGACTCCAGGGCCGCCGGGGGGTAGGTGTCGAGCAGGACGACGGCGGCCGGGGGTGTGCCGGCGGCTTCGAGGAGTCCGGCGGCGGTGTGGGCGATGACGCCGCCGGAGGAGGAGCCGACGAGGACGAACGGGGCTCCGCCGGCGACGCGCAGGGCCTGCGCGGCCTGGGCTTCGGCGAGTTCCCTCCGGGTGGGCGGCAGCGGGGCGTCCGGCTCGAATCCGGGGTTGGGCAGCGCCCATACGGGGTGCCGGCCGCGCAGGGGCGCGGCGAAGCGGGTGTATTCGTGGGGGCCGCCGAGGGCCACGTGGGAGCTGACGCAGATCAGGGCGGGCCCGGTGCCGCTGGTGGCGAGCGGAACGGGTTCGGCGGGGGCGGTGCCGCGTGGGCGCAGGCGCGCCGCGCTGCGCAGCAGGGCGAAGCCCTCCTCGGTGCGGCCGTCCGCGCAGGCCCGGCGGAAGAGGTCGGCGACGGGGTCGGGGCGGGCGTCCGGGTCGTCGGGGACGGCCCCGTCCGGGACGGCCGTGTCGCCGGCCGTGTCGGTGGCGGTGGCGGTGGCGTCGAGGCGTTCGGCGAGGTGGCCGGCGAGCGCGACGGCGGTGGGGTGCTCGAAGACCAGGGCGGTGGGCAGGCGCAGGGCGGTGGCCCCGGCCAGCCGGTTGCGCAGTTCCACGGCGGTCAGGGAGTCGAATCCGGCCTCGGTCAGCGTCTGGGTGGGGGTGACGGATTCGGGTCCGGGGAAGCCGAGGACGGCGGCGACCTCCCGGCGGACCAGGTCCACGAGGGCGTGGTGGCGTTCGTCCGGGGTGCGGCCGGCCAGGCGGCTGCGCAGGGTCGCCCCGTCGGTGGGGGAGGCGGAGGCGCGGCGGGCCGGGCCGCGTACCAGTCCGCGCAGCAGGGCCGTACGGGTGGAGCGCAGCCGGGTGGTGTCGAAGCGGGCGGCGACGAGCAGGCCGTCGTCGTGGGTGGCGGCCAGGGCCAGCGCGGCGTCGAACAGGGCCGCCCCCTGCTCGGGGGTGAGCGGGCGTCCGGCGCCGGAGGCGAGCCGGGCGCGGTCGGCGGCGGCCAGGTCGGCGGCGAGTCCCGGTCCGTCGTCGGGCTGTTCCCACAGGCCCCAGGCGATCGAGAGACCGGGCAGTCCCCGGGCGCGGCGCTGCCCCATCGTGGCGTCGAGGAAGGCGTTGGCGGCGGCGTAGTTGGCCTGGCCGGCGCCGCCGAGGACGCCCGCGAGGGAGGAGAAGGCGATGACGGGGGCCGCCTCGTCGCCCCGGGCGCGGACGAGTTCGGTGAGGTGGACCAGGGCGTCGGCCTTGGGGCGCAGGACCGTGGTCAGCTGCTCGGGGGTGAGCGAGGTGAGCACGCCGTCGTCCAGGACGCCGGCGGCGTGGATCACGGCGGCGAGGGGCCGGTCGATCCGGTCCAGGAGCGCGGCCAGCGAGGCGCGGTCGGACACGTCGCAGGCGACGGCCGTCACCCGCGCGCCGTGGGCGGCGAGTTCGTCCGGAAGGTCTCCCGCGTCCCCGCCCCGGGTGGCCAGGACGATGTGCCGGACGCCGTGCCCGTGGACCAGATGACGGGTGATGACCCGGCCGATCATGCCGGTGCCGCCGGTGATCAGGACGGTGCCCTCGGGGTCGAGAACGGGCGGCGGCGAGGTGGGGGAACCTGCCGCCGCCCGGGTCAGGAGGGGCGTGAGGACGGTGCCGGCGCGCAGGGCGAACTGCTCCTCGGCGGGCCCGGCGGCGGTCATGGCGGCGGCCAGGAGCCGCAGTTCGCCCTCCACGTCGCCGGCCGGGTCGGTGTCGAGGTCGGCCAGGACGATACGGCCCGGGTGCTCCGACTGGGCGGAGCGGACGAGGCCCCGGACGGCGGCGTGCACCGGATCGGTGACCTCGCCCGCGCCGGTTCCGACGGCCGCGCCCCGGGTGGCGATCACCAGGCGTGCGGGGGCGAGCGCGTCCTCGGCCAGCCACTCCCGCACGAGCCGCAGTGCCCGTGCGGTGGCGTGGTGCACCGCGTCGGCCCCGGGGGTGGGCGGGGCGGGCGGGAACGGCAGGAGTACGGAGTCGGGGACGGCGGCGCCCTCGGCCACGGCGGCGGCGAGGGCGGCCGGGTCGGCGTAGGTGCGCGCGTACGCGACGGCCGCCGCGCCCGGATCGGTGGGGGCGCCCTCGGACGTCGCGGGGTCCAGCACCGCCCAGTGGTGTCCGGCGGCCTCGGCGGTGGCGGGGGCCGGGAGGGGCAGGGGGTTCCAGGTGAGGCGCAGGAGGGCGTCGCGGACGAGGGCGGTGTGCGCGGTGTGCGGTGCGGCCGGGCGGGTTTCGAGGGCGCCGACCGTCACCACGGGGTGGCCGGACGGGTCGGTCGCGCGGAGGGTGACCTCTCCGCCGGGGCCGTGCCGCAGGGTGGCGCGGACGGTGGTGGCGCCGTTGCCGTGCAGGTGTACCCCGCTCCAGGCGAAGGGCAGGCGCAGCGGTCCGTCGGCCGCGTCCACGACGTCGGGGTGGAGGCAGGCGTCGAGCAGGGCGGGGTGGATGCCGAAGTCCCGGTCGGCGCCCGCCTCCTCGGGCAGGGTGATCTCCGCGAAGGTCTCGGTCCCCCGCCGCCAGGCGGCGCGCAGCCCCTGGAAGGCGGGTCCGTAGCCGAGGCCGCCGTCCGCGAGGCGGTCGTACACCCCGTCCAGGTCGAGGGGTTCGGCGCCCGCCGGCGGCCAGGGTTCCGGGGTGGTGGCGGGGGCGGGGGCCGGGGCGGTGGTGAGGTGGCCGGCGGCGTGCCGGGTCCAGACGGGGTCCTCGTCGGGGGCGCCGGGGGCGGTCTCGCAGGCGTGGACGGTGACGGGGCGGCGGCCGGTGGCGTCGGCCTCGGCGACCCGGACCTGGACGAGAACCTCGGCGGTGCCGGACTCGGGCAGCACGAGCGGGGTCTCGATGACGAGGTCGTCGAGGACGTCGGTGCCGGTCTCCGCGCCCGCGCGCAGGGCGAGTTCGACGAATCCGGTGCCGGGGAAGAGGACGGAGCCGCCCACCACATGGTCGGCCAGCCAGGGCTGGGTGCGGGGCGAGAGGACTCCGGTGAGCACGGTGGCGTCGCCGTCCGCGAGGCGGAGGACGGCGCCGAGCAGCGGGTGGCCGGCCGGCCGCTGGCCCCAGGCGGCGGGGTCGGCGGCGAGCGGTCCGGCGTCCAGCCAGTAGCGCCGGCGCTGGAAGGGGTAGGTGGGCAGGTCGACGGGGCGGGGGCGGTGGCCCCGGAACGCGGCGGTCCAGTCGGCGTCCACGCCCCGGACCCAGGCTTCGGCGAGGCTGGTCAGGAAGCGGTCGGGGCCGCCGTCCCGGCGGCGCAGCGAGCCGGTCACCATGGCCGTTTCGGGGGCGAGGTCGGTGACGGCGGCGGTGAGGACCGGGTGCGAGGAGACCTCGACGAACGCGGTGTGTCCCTCGTCGGCGAGGCGCTGGACGGCGTCGGCGAAGCGTACGGGGCTGCGCAGGTTGCGCAGCCAGTAGGAGCCGTCCATGGCCGGTGGGTCGGCGGGTTCGCCGGTGACCGTGGACATCATGGGGACGGTGCCCGGGCGGGGGGTGAGGCCGGCGAGGTCGGTGGTGAGGCGGTCGGCCAAGGCGTCCATGGCCGGGGAGTGGGAGGCGTAGTCGACGGCGATGCGCCGTGCGCGTACGCCCCGTTCCCCGCACCGGGCCAGGAGGGCGTCGACGCCGTCCGGGGTGCCGGAGACGACGACCTGGGCGGGGCCGTTGACGGCGGCGACGGACACGCCGTCGGTGAGGAGTTCCCCGACGCGGGCGGCGGGCAGGGTGACGGAGGCCATGGCCCCGGGTCCGGCGAGTTCCGCGATGGCGCGGCTGCGCAGGCAGACGATGCGGGCGGCGTCGCGCAGCGACAGGATTCCGGCGACGCAGGCGGCGGCGATCTCGCCCTGGGAGTGGCCGACGACGGCGGCCGGCTCCACGCCGAAGGTGCTCCAGAGCCGGGCGAGCGCGACCATGACGGCGAAGGACGCGGGCTGGACGACGTCGACGCGGTCGAGCGGCGGCGCGCCGGGCGCTTCGCGCAGGACGTCGGTGAGCGACCAGTCGACGAACTCCGCGAGCGCGCTCTCGCACTCGGCGAGGCGTGCGGCGAACTCCGGTGAGGCGTCGGCCAGTTCCGTGCCCATGCCGGCCCATTGCGCACCCTGGCCGGGGAAGACGAAGACGGGCCGGGTGCTTCCGGCCGGGTCCGCGACGCCTTCCACGAGCTGGTCGGCGCGCTCGCCGCCGGCCAGTCGGCGCAGGGCGGCGGGGTGGTCGCCGAGGACGACGGCGCGGTGGTCGAAGCGGGCCCGGCCGGCCGCCAGGGCCCAGCCCACCTCGGCCGGTGCGGCGCCGCCGGGGGCGGGCGCGGTGGCGAGGGCGGCGGCCTGGGCGCGCAGGGCGGGGCCGGTGCGCGCCGACAGCGTCCAGGGGGCGGGTCCGTGGGCGGCGAGCGGTTCTCCCGGGGGGTCCTGGGGTGCCTGTTCCAGGATCAGGTGGGCGTTGGTGCCGCTGGCGCCGAACCCCGAGATCCCGGCACGGCGCGGGCGGTCGCCGGGGACGGTCCAGGGCCGGGCGGCGGTGAGCAGGGCGACCGTGCCGGCGGACCAGTCCACGAGGGGGGACGGCTCGTCGATGTGGAGGGTCCGGGGAAGCGTCCCGTGGTGCATGGCCATCACCATCTTGATGACGCCGGCGACTCCGGCGGCGGCCTGGGCGTGCCCGATGGTGGATTTGAGGGTGCCCAGCCACAGCGGGCGGCCGTCGGGGCGGTCCTCGCCGTACGTGGCGAGGAGGGCCTGGGCCTCGATGGGGTCGCCGAGCCTGGTGCCGGTGCCGTGGGCCTCGACGGCGTCGATGTCCCGGGGGGTGAGGGCGGCGTCGGCCAGGGCCTGGCGGATGACGCGCTGCTGGGCGGGGCCGGAGGGCGCGGTCAGTCCGTTGGAGGCGCCGTCCTGGTTGACGGCGGAGCCCTTGATGACGGCCCGGACGCGGTGGCCGTGGCGGCGGGCGTCCGAGAGCCGTTCCAGCAGGAGCAGTCCGACGCCTTCGCCGAAGGTCGTGCCGTCGGCGGCGGCCGAGAAGGGGCTGCACCGGCCGCTGACGGACAGGGCCTGCTGGCGGCCGAACTCGATGAACGGCGAGGGCGTGGACATCACGGTCACCCCGCCGGCCAGCGCCATGGTGCACTCGCCGTCCCGCAGCGACCGGGCGGCCAGGTGCAGGGCCACGAGCGAGGAGGAGCACGCGGTGTCCACGGTCATCGCGGGGCCTTCGAGCCCGAGGGTGTACGCGATGCGGCCGGCGGCGACGCTGCCCGCGCTGCCGTTGCCGAGGTAGCCCTCAAGGCCCTCGGGGGCCGGGCGGCCGAGCAGCCGTGCGCCGTACTCCCCCGCCATGGCGCCGGCGAAGACGCCGGTGCGGGTGCCCTTGAGGGAGGTCGGGGCGATCCCCGCGCGTTCGCACGCCTCCCAGGCGCATTCCAGCAGCAGCCGCTGCTGGGGGTCCATGGCCAGGGCCTCGCGGGGGCTGATGCCGAAGAAGGCGGGGTCGAAGAGGTCGGCCCCGTCGAGGAATCCCCCGGTGCGGGCGTAGCCGGCGTCCGGTTGCCCGCCGGTGCCGGCCGGGTCCCAGCCCCGGTCCTCGGGGTAGGGGCCGACCGCGTCCGTCTCCTCGGCCACGAGCCGCCACAGTTCCTCGGGGGAGGTGACGCCGCCGGGGAAGCGGCAGGCCATGCCGACGATCGCGATGTCGTCCGCGGAGGGGTCGCCGTCCGGTTCCGTGCCGTCGGGCACCGCCGGTACGGGGGCCGTTCCGGCCAGCTCCGCGCCGAGGTGGGCGGCGACGGCGGCCGGGGTCGGGCAGTCGTAGACGAGGGTCGCGGGGAGCCGCAGTCCGGTGGCGGCGGCGAACCGGTCGCGCATGCGCACGGCCATCACCGAGTCGAAGCCCAGCTCCCGGAACGCGGCGTCGGGCAGGACGGCGGCGGGCTGTCCGAGCAGGGCCCCGACCTCGCGCCTGACCAGGTCCAGGAGCAGGTCCTCGCGGATCCCGGCCGGTGCCTCCGCCAGCCGCCTCGCCCAGGCCCCTGCCTCGTCCCCGGTCTCCTCCGGGGCGGGGTCGTCGTCCGGGCGGGAGAGCACCAGCCGTCCCGGGACGCCCGCCAGGGCCGGCCGCATGACCTTGCCCAGGGCGGTGCGCGGGAGCCGGTCCACCTCCCACACCTCGTGGGGGACCTTGTAGTACGACAGCCGGGCGCGGCAGGCGTCGATGAGGCGGGCGGGGTCGAAGCCCCCGGGGCCGGGCACGACGTAGGCGGCGGGGATCTCCCCGAGCAGCGGGTGCGGCCGTCCGGCGACGGCGACCTCCGCGATGCCGGGCAGCGGGGCGATGGCCGCCTCGACCTCTCCGGGGTGGATGTTCTCGCCGCCCCGGATGATGAGTTCCTTGACCCGGCCGGTGATGGTGACGAAACCGGCGTCGTCGACGCGGGCCAGGTCGCCGGTGCGGTAGCGGCCGTCGCGGAGGACGGCGGCGGTGGCCTCGGGGTGGTTGTGGTAGCCGAGCATGACGGCGGGGCTCTCGACCCAGACCTCGCCCTCGGCGCCGGGGGGCACGGGCCGGCCGGTGGTGGTGTCGAGGAGGTGGAGGGTGAGCCCGGGGACGGCCGGTCCGCAGGAGCCCGGGACGCGGGTTCCGGTGGGGGCGTTGGAGGCGATGGGGCCGCCGGTCTCGGTGGAGCCGTAGCTGTCCAGCAGCCGGATGCCGAAGGCGTCCACGAAGTCCTGGTGGAGCCCGGCGGGGCAGGCGGCGCCGGCGACCATGGCGACCCTGGGGCCGGGGGTGCCGAGCCCGCCGTCCGCCGCCGCCCGCAGGAGCTGCTGGTAGACGGTGGGGACGGCGCAGAAGAACGTGGTGCGGTCCTCGCGCAGGGCGGCGGCGATGTCGTCGGCGGAGAGTCCGTCGACGATGTGGGCGGTGGCGCCGACGGCGACGACGCCGAGCACGCACAGGTTGTGCGCCACGGTGTGCGACAGCGGCAGCGGCCACAGGACGCGGTCGCTCTCCTCCAGGCCGAGTACGGGGGCGTAGCAGGCGGCCACGCCCCACAGGGACATCCGGTGGGTGGAGAGCACGCCCTTGGGTCTGCCGGTGGTGCCGGAGGTGTAGAGCATCCAGGCGGTGTCGTCGAGCGCGGCGTCGTCCCGGGCGGGTTCGGGGGGTTCGCTGCCGGCGAGGGCGTCGAACGCCACGGTGCCGGGGGGCGCCGGCCCGTCCCCGGTGACGATCACGCGCAGCCCCGGGTGTCCGGCGGCGAGGCGCTGGACCTGGTCCAGGTGGGTGGGGTCGGTGATCAGGACCACGGCGCCGCTGTCGGTGAGCAGGTGTTCCAGCTCGTCGTCGGTGGCGTGCGGGTTGAGGGGGGCGCCGACGCCGGCGGCGCGGGCGATCGCGAGGTAGCTCTCCACGGCCTCGACGCGGTTGCCGAGCAGCAGCGCGGCGGTCTCGCCCCGGCCCAGGCCCAGATGGGCGAGGTGGCCGGCGAGGCGGCGGGTGCGCAGGTCGAGTTCGTCGTAGCCGACGGACCGCCACGCGTCGCGGAACGCGGTCTTCTTGCCGAGGCGTTCGGCGTGGGCCGGCAGCAGTTCGTGAAGGGGCCTGATGAGCTCGGTGCGCAGCATCCCGCCGCCCCCGCCTTTCTTTCACTGTTCCATGGGTGGGGCGGGCTCAGTAGAGGCCCTCGGGCATCTCCGAACTGACGCGGAGCGGCTGGACGTTGGCGACGCCGTCGCACGGCCACGCCTCGGGGGTCCGGTAGCGGACCGCCTGGTCGCGTTCGAGGATGTTCGGCAGGAACAGGTCCTCGTGGAGGACGGTGAGCCGTACGCGTCCCACCTCGTCGTAGTCGACGATGCGGCCGGGGTCGGTCCGGTCGACGACGGTCATGGTGATGTGGGGGTAGTTGGGCACGTAGGGCAGGGTGTCGCCGCCGTCGGGCGAGGGCAGTCCGTTGGCGCAGCCGAGGGTGTTGCCGTACGTGGTGGCGATGATGCCGCCGGGCATGGCCTCGGCGAAGCGGCGGTAGGCGTCGGAGGTGAGCTGGGTGCCGCCCAGGTAGACGCCGGAGAGCCGGGACATCAGCTCGGGGCGGCGGTTGATCAGGGCGTGCACGGTGGCGGGGGTGGAGCGCAGGTAGTCGACGGGCACCGTTTCGAGGATGTCGGTGATCTGCTCGATGACGTGGTCGACGTACTCCTCCATCTCCAGCAGCCGGCCGGAGCGGATGAGGGTCTTGATCCAGCGGGTGTCGAGGTCGACGGAGTAGACGGCGGCCCCGCACATGTCGGCGAGGTAGTCCGCCTCCTCGCCCACGATGTGGGGTCCGGAGGGGCAGGCGTCGATCCAGGTGGCGCCGGGGCGGAAGCCCGCCGTGCGGGAGCCGTGGAGGCGCCAGGCGGCCCAGTGGGTCTCCATGGCGTCGGTGTAGAGGATGCGCGAGGGGCGGCCGGTGGTGCCGCCGGACTCCCAGACGCGGCCGGCGAGCGGGCGGGCGACGGCGCCGGGGACGAGGTCGACCGGGTCGATGTCCCGCAGGACGGCGAGGTCGAAGTGGCCGAAGGCGGCCAGGTCGTCGTATCCGGCGAGACCGAGGGGGTCGAAGTCCAGCTCCGTACGGCGCTTGAGCCAGTAGGGGGAGCCGAGTTCGGGGTCGAAGTGGCGGCGCAGCACGCGCCGCGTCCACTCGTCCAGGTCCTGTGCCAGCCAGCCATCGGTCAGCGACCGCGACTCCTGCGTACTCATCGTCACCGACATGACGGCAGTATCGGCGGGGACCTGATAGGGGATCCCCTAGTGCGGCGGCCGCGGGTGACCTGGGCTTCGGGCGGCGTGCCTACTGTGCTTGTGTGCGTGCCCCGTGGAGCGCCCTTCGAGGAGATGAGTGATGGCCGTCGAGACTGAGACCGCCGATGTCGTCATCGTCGGCGGCGGCCCCGTGGGGCTGCTGCTCGCGTGCGAGCTGGGGATGGCGGGGGTGCGTCCGGTCGTCCTGGAGCGACTGCCCGAGCCCAGTACGGAGATCAAGGCCAACGGTCTGATCGGCCAGGTGGTCCGGTTCCTCGACCACCGCGGGCTGTCCGAGCGGTTCGAGGGGGTGTCCGGGGCGCCCGGGGCGGTGCCGGGGTATCTCTTCGGCGCGCTGCCGCTGGACCTGTCGGTGCTGGAGAGCAATCCGCTCACCGTCCTTCCGGCCACGCAGCAGCGCATCGAGCAGGTGCTGCGCGGCCGGGCCGAGGAGCTGGGCGTGGAGATACGCCGGGGCCACGAGCTGACCGGTCTGCGCCAGGACGCGGAGCGGGTGACCGCCGAGGTGCGGGGCGCGGAGGGCGCGTACGAGCTGCGGGCCCGGTATCTGGTGGGCTGTGACGGCGGGAAGAGCACCGTCCGCAAGCGGGCGGGGATCGTCTTCGCCGGGGAGCCGGGCCACGATCTGGTCTCGCGGGCGGCGTACGCCACCGTGCCCGTCTCGGCGCTGGTGCCGGGGACCGGTGAGCTGGAGGTGCCCGGAGTCGGCCGGATCAGCCCGGTGTTCACGTTCACCCGCACCCGGAACGGCATCTTCGCCTTCGCCGCGCTGCCGGACGGCAACCACCGTCTGCTGACGCTGGAGTGGGGGGCGCCGCCGGAGGGCGACGACGCCCCGATGACGCTCGGTGACATGCGGGACAGCGTGGCCCGGGTGCTGGGGACGGAGGTCCCGCTGGCCGAGCCGACCGGGCCGGGGCCGCACATGCTGCGGCGGCTCGTGGGCCGCAACACGCGGCTGGCGGAGCACTACCGCAGCGGCCGGGTGTTCGTCGCCGGGGACGCCGCGCACGTCCACTCCGCGGTGGGCGGGCCGGGGCTCAACCTCGGTCTCCAGGACGCCGCGAACCTGGGCTGGAAGCTGGCGGCCGAGGTCCGGGGGTGGGCGCCCGAAGGGCTGCTGGACAGCTACCACACCGAGCGGCACGCGGCCGGGCAGCGGGTCTTCATGCACACCCAGGCGCAGACGGCGCTGATGACGCCGGGGCCCGAAGTGACCGCGCTGCGCGAGCTGTTCGGCGAGCTGCTGCACTCCCCCGACAACATCCGTCACCTCGCCTCGCTGCTCGCCGGCGACGACGTGCGCTACCCCGCGACCGGGGACCACCCGCTGGCCGGACGGTTCGCGCCGGACCTGGCGCTGGGGACGGGGGCCGGTCCCGCGCGGCTCGCCGGTCTGATGCGGTCGGGGCGGCCGGTCCTGCTGGACCTGGGCGCGGAGCCCCGGCTGACGGAGGCGGCGGCGGACTGGAAGGACCGGGTCGACGTGGTCGCCGCCCGGTGCACGCGACCACCGTCGCGGGCGCTGCTGGTGCGGCCCGACGGGTACGTCGCGTGGGCGGCCCCGGACGACGAGCCGTGCGAGGAGGCCCGTGCGGGGCTGCGGCGCGCCCTGGAGGCGTCGTTCGGCCGCCCCGGTGACGACGGCGCGGCGGGATAGCCACCGGCGGTGCTCCGCCGTGGGACGTCGGGCCCGAGGGTGACGGCGGTTCCCGGTCCGGCCTGATCCGAACGAAAGGCCCGGGGGGCATCGACGTGCGCGCACGCGGCATCAATTACGACACCGGGTTCCTGCCCGGGAGCCAGTTCACCCGTACGTCCTTCCGTCCGGACGTGGTCCGGCGCGAGATGGGGGTGATCGCGGACGAACTCCACTGCGACGTGGTGCGGGTGTCGGGGCGGGACGCGGAGCGGCTGGAGCTGGCGGCCCGGTGCGCGGCGGACGCGGGTCTGGAGGTCTGGTTCGCGCCGTTCCCCGTGGACCTGCCGGCCGAGGCCCTGCTGCCGTTCTTCGCGGACTGCGCGCGGCGGGCCGAGGGGGTGCGGAGCGCGGGCGCCGAGGTGGTGTTCGTGACGGGCTGCGAGATCAGTGTGTTCTGCGGCGGGTTCTTCCCCGGGGACACCTTCGGCCACCGCATCCACACGATGGCGTCGGATCCGCAGTGGTGGTCGTCGCTGGACCGGGTGTCCGAGCGGGTGAACGTCCTGCTGGCGGAGGCGGCGGCGACCGTACGGTCCCGTTTCGGCGGGCGGCTCACGTACGCCTCGGGCCCGTGGGAGGCGGTGGACTGGGCGCCGTTCGATCTCGTGGGCACGGACGCCTACCGCGCGGCGCACAACGCCGGTACGTTCCGTACGCACCTGCGGGAGTTCTTCCGCCACGGCAAGCCCGTCGCCGTCACCGAGTTCGGCACGTGCGCCTACCGGGGCGCGGGGGATCGCGGGGGGATGGCGTGGAGCCTGCCGCCGGGGCCGGTGGTGCCGGACGAGGACGAACAGGTCCGCTATCTCGACGAGCTGCTGACGGTCTTCGAGGAGGAGGGCGTGGACACCGCGCTCTGGTTCTCCTTCGCCGGCTACGACCGGCCCGGCGAGGCCGATCCGACGTCGTACGGTGTGGTCCGGATGCTCGACGCGGTCCGCTGGGAGCCGAAGAAGGTCTTCCACGCGATGGCGGAGCGGTACGGGCGCGGCTGACGGCCCGGTGAACGGCACGGTCCGGGGGTCGGCACGGCCCGGTGACCGGCGTGGTCCGGGGTGCGTGGCGGTCCGGTGACCGGAACGGGCCGGGAGGGCGCGGGCCGGGTGCGTCAAGCGGGCGCCGGGCATATCTGGTTCTTGTCCCGGTCCCCCGCTCCGCGCGGCCCACCGCGTGCCGCGCTGACATACCGTCGGGCGCGTGACTGATGACGCGGCGGACACGGATGTCCTGGTAGTCGGGTACGGCCCTGTGGGGCAGGTTCTGTCGATCCTGCTCGCCCAGCGCGGCTGGCGGGTGACCGTGGTGGAGAAGTATCTGGAGCCCTACAACCTGCCCCGTGCGGTCTCCTTCGACCGCCACGTCGGCCGGATCCTCGGCACGATCGGGGTGGCCGACGCGCTCTTCCCGGTCAGCGAGCCGACCAAGGACTACGTCGTCGTCAACGGCGACGGCCAGACGCTGATGCACTTCGAGCTGAACCAGGACGACCGCTACCGCTGGCCGGAGGCGACCTCGTTCTACCAGCCGGGCCTGGAGGCCGCCCTCGTCGGGCGCGGCGACGAACTGCCGTCGCTCACGGTGCTGCGCGGCTACGAGGCCGTCGGGCTGACGGAGAAGGACGACTCGGTCCATCTGACGGTGCGGTCGGCGGACGGCGAGCGGACGCTGACGGCGCGGTGGCTGGTGGGCTGCGACGGCGCGAACAGCTTCGTGCGCACCCACGCGGGCTTCCCCGTCTCGGCGTCCGACTACGCGGCCGACTGGATGGCCTGCGACGTCATGCCGCACGACCCCGGGCAGTTCCCCTCGCAGAACGTGCAGGTCGCCGATCCGGCGCAGCCCCGGGTCGATCTGTCGGCCGGCCCCTCCCACAGCCGCTGGGAGTTCATCCGGATGCCCGGTCAGTCCTTCGAGGACTTCGACACGGTGGAGAACGCCTGGCGGCTGCTGACGCACTTCGGCATCGACCGGAGCAACGCGACGCTCCAGCGGTACGTCGCGTACACCTGTCTGGCCCGCAACACCGACCAGTGGCGCTCCGAGGGCCCCGGCCGGGTGTTCATCGCCGGGGACGCCGCGCATGTGATGCCGCCGCACGCGGGTCAGGGCATGTGCACGGGCATCCGGGACGTGGCGAACCTGGCGTGGAAGCTGGACCTGGTGCTGTCGGGGGCGGCCGGTGAGGACCTGCTGGACTCGTACGAGGCCGAACGGCGGCCGGACGCCCAGCGGACCATCGACATGTCGGTGAACCTCGCGCAGCTGATCGGCATCGTCGATCCGGCGGTGGCGGGATACCGGGACAGCGCCCTGCTGGCGGTGCGCGGGTCGGACGAGGCGCCGTCGCGCGATCCGGAGGCGTTCGCGCGCCCCGGCGAGGAGGCGCTGCGCGAGGGGCTGTTCCGGGACGGCGCGGAGGCCGGGCTGTTCGCGGGGGCGGACAGCCGGATCGTCCCGCAGGCCCGGACCGCCGGGGGCGGCGGGGAGCTGTGCGGGGGCGCGTTCGTGCTGCTGTGCGCGCAGGATCCGGCGGCGCTGGTGGATCCGGTGCTGGCGGACCGGCTGCGGGCGCTGGGCGGTGCGGTCGTCCACGTGACGCCCGAGGTCGACATCGACGGCACGTACGCCGACTGGCTGCGCGACGAGGTGGGGGCGCCGGTGGCGCTGGTCCGCCCGGACTTCCACGTATACGGGGCGGCCCGGACCCGGGCCGGGACGGACGCACTGCTGAACGGGCTGCTGGCGGAGCTGCCGGCCCGGATCTGACGGCACGTCACCCGCCCCGGCGTCCTCGTCCCGCACGTCCGCCACGCTGATCACCGAGCGCCGCACGAGTCCCGCACTACCGGCACTGCATCAGTATCCAGCCAACGGCTCCTAGGCTGCTGAGCGCTCACCGATTCACACACATCGGGGAAGGTGTGGCGGACATGTTCCAAGCGGAGACAAGCACCAGGAGCGATTTCCCCCAGACGGCCGGGGACGTGTCCGTCGCTGCGCGAAGACCCCTCCACGCCGTGGCCGACGTGCGCGAATCCACGCCGTCCCTGTTCACGTCGGAGATCCGGAGCGACGAGTACAGCGATGTGGTGCTGTCGCTCTACGAGCGGTCGGGGGTGGGGCTCGCGATACTCGACCCGACGCTGCGGGTGCGCTCCGTCAACAGCGCGTTCAGCACCCAGTGCGGCAGGTATCCGGACGACATCCGCGAGCGGAGTTTCGCCGAGTTCCTGCATCCCAGCGTGCGCCAGCACGTGCTGCGCCAGTTCGGCCGGCTCGTCCAGGAGCACCACGCCCCGGTGATCAGCCGGTCCATCGCGATGTGGTTCCACGACACCGCGGTCTCCGGCAAGCTCGCCGCGTTCCCGGTGCGGGACGAGAGCGGCCGGGTCAAGATGATCATGGCGCAGTTCACCCCGGAGGAACCGGCCGACGACCGGCAGGAGCTGGTCGGCTCCCAGCGCAAGCTGACGGCGCTCACCGCGAAGGTCCTGGAGGGCGTCGCGGCCGGGGACCCGACCGTGCGGCTGGCGGCGAAGCTCTTCCTCAGCCGCCAGGGCGTCGAGTACCACGTGAGCATCCTGCTGCGGCAGTTCAAGGTTCCCAACCGCACCGCGCTGGCGGCGAAGGCCTACTCGATGGGCATGTTCAGCATCGGCTGCTGGCCGCCGAAGATCCTTCCCGAGTACATCCGCCCCGACCGCCAGGGCGCCGAACGCACCCGGGGCGCCCGCCAGGACGGCGCCTGACCCCCGGGGCCCTCCCGCCCCCGCGCGGCGCCCCGGGGGCGGCGGCCCGCGCACCGGCTCAGCGGCGCGCGGCCACCGTCTCCACGTAGTCCGCCGCGAGCACCGGTCCGTCCACGGCGCGCATGGCCCGGCTCAGCGAGCCGACCCGTTCGCGGACGCCGGCGTCGGCCGCGATCCGGTCCACCTCGGCGCGGATCCGCTCCCCGCTCGCCTCGGCCCGCGGCACGTGCACGCCGAGCCCCAGCTCCCGGAGCCGGTCCGCGACGAGCCGCTGCTCGGGCATGTGGGGCACGGCGACGACGGGCGTCCCGAAGTACATCGACTCCATGACGCTGTTCATCCCGGCGTGCGACACGAACACGTCGGCGTGCTCCAGGACGGCCAGTTGCGGCACCCAGCGGTGCAGCCGGACGTTGTCCGGGACCGGCGGCAGATCGTCGCGGTCGGCCAGGTCGCCCGCCGAGACGATGACGTTCCAGTCGCTGTCCGCGAAGGCGTCCGCCCAGGTGCGCAGCGTGTCCTGCTGGTGGTCGAAGCTGAAGCTGCCGAGCGAGACCAGGAGCAGCGGGCGGCCGTCGCCGGGCGGCTGCCAGGCGGGGTCCTCGCCCCGGTCGCCGAGGCAGGCCCCGACGAAGGCGAAGCTGTCGTCGAAGGTCTCCTCGGCGGGCTGGAAGCGCCGGGGCAGGAAGACCAGGTTGGCGTCGTCGGCCGCCGCGTTGAACTCCTCCAGGGTGACGTCGCCGAGGCCGTGGTCGCCGAGCAGTTTGCCCTGTTTGACGAAGAAGTCGACGAGCGCGGGGTGTTCCCGGTCGATCTCGTCCGCGTAGAGCGCGCCGATCCGCTGGGTCAGCGAATAGTGCTCGTTGGAGGCGAAGGTCGCGAAGAGTTCGATGGCGGGGCGCCCCCACTTGCGGGCCAGGACCCGGCCGGCGGCGAAGGTGCTGACGTCGTAGAGCAGCACGTCCGGGATGTCGTCGCCGAAACCGGCCTCGTAGAGCGGGACGGTGGCGATGGCCTCGTCGATCGAGCGGACCGGTTCGCGCACCATGTAGTCGGCGTCCACCCGGTCGGGCAGTTTGCGGGAGGCCAGCCACGACTCGTACTCCAGAACGGTCGCCCCGGCGGCGGCGGCCAGCGGCGCGAAGCGCGCGTTGGTCGCGAAGGTGACGCGGTGGCCGCGGCGCACCAGCTCCGAGACGACGGGGAGCGTCGTGTTGATGTGTCCGAACGCGGGGAACGGCAGAAACGCCACATGGTACGAGGACATGCCCAGCAGCTTGCCAGCGGAGGCGGTCCCGGCTGCCCCGTGCCCGGTCAACACTGGGCCTTTCACCAGTCCGTTGCTGCTGTTCGCCGTGGAGTTCGGGAGAACACCTGGTGTCCTGGCGACGGTGTGGTTCCGTGCGCGCGCGCCGTGCTCCCGTGGGTCCGACGACCCGTTCGCGAGGAGAGAGCGAGATGCCGTGATCCACCCTGCAGATTACGCCGGCACACGGGAATACCACCGGCACGAGCCCAGCCCCGGACTGGAGGTCTTCTCACGCGGATGGCCCGACCAGGCCCCCGACACGGTCTGCGGCTGGGGCTCCAGCGAGCCGCACACCCAGCTGGTCCGCAAGGGACTGCGCACCATCATCGACACGTACGGCGTGCGGACGCTCAACGACGCCGGCTGCGGCGATCTGGCGTGGATGAGCACGATGGACCTCGACGGCGTCGACTACATCGGCTACGACGTCCACGAGCGGGCCACCTGGCCCGAGCTGCGGTCCCGCGGCTACCGGCTGGAGGTCGTCGACATCACGTCGACGGTGCTGCGCCGGGCCGATCTGCTGATCTGCCGCGATGTGTTCATCCATCTGCCCAACGACATGATCCTGCCGGCGCTGGAGCGGTTCCGCGGCTCCTGCCGGTATCTGCTCACCACGAGCTACGCCAGCGAGCCCGTCCCCGACCAGGGCGGGTTCTCCAACGCGGCGCGGATGGCGGAGCCGAGCCTGCGGCACGCCAAGCTCGATCTGACGCTGCCTCCGTTCGGTCTGGGGCAGCCGCTGGACCTCATCCCGGAGAACTCCCCCAACAAGTACCTGGGCCTCTGGGACCTGACCCGCTAGTCCGCCGAAGGAACAGGAATCATGGCAAGCCCTCTGGAACTCGCCCATTCGCCGTGCCCCAACGACACGTTCGCCTTCCACGCGTGGACGGCCGGACTGCTCCCCGGGGCGCCCCCCGTCGACCTCACCGTCGCCGACATCGACGTCACCAACGGGATGGCGGCGCGGGGCGAGCTGGACGTACTGAAGATCTCCTACGCGGCGCTGCCGTACGTCCTGGACCGGTACGCGCTGCTGCCGTGCGGCGGCGCGCTCGGCCACGGCTGCGGACCGCTGCTGCTGACCCGTACGGCCTGCGCGCCCGGTGATCTCGCCGGGCGCGTCGTCGCGATCCCGACCGAGCGCTCCACCGCCTTCCTGCTCTTCCGGCTCTGGGCCGAACAGGCCCTGCCGGGGCGGGAGATACGCACGGTGGTGATGCCGTTCGACCGGATCATGCCGGCGGTCCGGGACGGCGAGGTGGACGCGGGCCTCGTCATCCACGAGGCCCGTTTCACGTTCCCCACGTACGGGCTGCACCGGCTCGTCGACCTCGGGGAGGCGTGGGAGGAGCGGACCGGGCTGCCCATCCCGCTCGGCGCGATCGTGGCCCGGCGGACCCTGGGGCCCGCCCGGCTCACGGAACTGGCCCGGACCGTCCGCGCCTCCGTCCGGCACGCCTGGGCGGATCCCGAGGCGTCCCGGGAGCATGTGCGCTCCCATGCGCAGGAGCTGGCGCCCGAGGTGCAGAAGCAGCACATCGAGCTGTACGTCAACGAGTACACCGAGGAACTCGGCTCGGGCGGGCTGGCCGCGGTCCGCGCCCTTCTGGAGCGGGCGGCGCAGGCGGGTGCCGTTCCGGCGCTCCCGCCCGGCGCGCTGGAGCCGGTGCCCTTCGCGCGGTGAGGCGGGGGCGGCCCCGGGCGTGTGCCCAGGACCGCTCCCGTCAGCGTGCCGCTCCCGTCAGCGTGCCGCGTGGCCCGGGGCCGTCGCGGGGGTGCGGGCGGCCATGACGGCCTCCAGTCGGTCGGCGACGGCTTCGGCCCCGGGGGCCGCACGCACGTGCCGGCTGAGCGCCGCGACCCGGCGGCGTATCGCGGGGTCGCCGGCGATGGCGTCGACGGCGGCGCGCAGGGTCTCCCCGTCGAGGTCGGCGGGGTCCAGGGAGCGGCCCAGGCCGAGGTCGACGACCTGCCGCGCGGTGGCGTTCTGGTCCTGCTGCTGCGGCACGACGACGACGGGGACGCCCTGGTGGAATGCCTCCATCAGGCTTCCGGTGCCGCCCTGGCAGACGAACGCGGTGGCGTGCCCGAGGACCGTGAGGTGCGGGATCCAGGAGCGGGCCTCGACGTTGGGCGGCAGCGGGCCGAGATCGGCCGGGTCGGTGCCCCGGCCTAGGGTCATCACGACGTGCCAGGGGGTGCCGGCGAAGGCCCCGGCGCAGCGCCGGAAGAAGTCGGGGCGGCGGTTGGCGGAGGTGCCGAGGGAGACGAGCAGCACGGGCGGGCCGCCGGCCGGCGGCTCCCAGGCCCCCTCGAAGTCCACCGCGCGCAGACAGGGCCCGGCGAACAGGTAGTCGTCGCCGAAGGTGTCGCCCTTCGTCTGGAACTCCCGCACGACGAACGAGAGGTTCAGCACGGCGTCGTCGCCGTCGGCCGGGCGGTCGGCGAACAGCGGGGCGACGCCCGCCGCCTCGACGCGGGCGGTGAGTTCGGCGGCCAGCTCGCGCAGCCGGGGGTCGTCGGGGTCGACGGGGGCGCGCGAGGGGTCGGCCTCGGTGCCGTTCTGCGGCACGTGCGCGTTGGCGCCGAATCCGGCGTAGGTCCGGACGAGGGGGACCCCGTGGCGCCGGCTGACGGCGGCGGCCGTGTCGGAGGCGAGGGCGTCGTGCACGACCAGGTCGGGCGGGTCGGCGGCCGCCGCGTCCAGGGCGGCCTCCAGCGGGGCGAAGCTCTCCCGGAGGAAGGCCAGGAGCATCGTCGTCGTGCTCTCCTCGGCGACGATGGACTGCGGGAACACCGAGGGGTACGTCACGACGCGGGCCCCGGTGTCCGCCACGGTGGCGGCGTAGCGCTCGGAGACCACGTACGTGACGCGGTGGCCCCGGCGCACCAGTTCCTCGGTCATGCCGAGGGTGGCCTTGAGGTGCCCGTAGGCGGGGAATCCCAGCCAGAGCACATGGCGTCCGGTGCGTCCGGGAGGGGCGGGGTCAGCCGGGGACATGGCTCCTCCTGGTCCCGGCCGGTACGGGCCGGCCGAGGGCGGGTGCGCCGGCCCGGTCCAGGACCGTGGCGAGCACGGTGGCCTGGCGGACGGCGTCGGCGGCGTGCGGGGCGCGGGCGCCGGGGTCGGCGCAGGCCGCGGCGAAGGCGGTGACCGCGCGCAGGAACTGGTCGGCGGCGGGCACGGTGATCTCCTCGGTGTGCTCGCCGCGCCGCAGGCGCAGCAGGGTGGGCCGGCCGGGGGGCGGGGTGAACGCCCAGTCGACCTCGACGCGTCCTTCGCTGCCCCAGAGCGCGTAGGTGTTGCGGTAGGCGTGGTCCAGGCCGAAGTCGCACTGGGCGGTGAGGCCGGTGGCGTCGGCGAGGAGGACGGAGCCGGACATGTCGCAGCCGCCGTCCTCGTCGTATCCGAGGCGGGCGCCGAGGACGTCGAGGCCGTCGCCGAGGAACAGCTGGGCGGCGCGCAGCGGGTAGCAGCCGGTCTCCCGGAGCGCGCCGCCGGCCAGCGGGACGCTGTAGCGGATGAGCGCGGGATCGGCCCTGGGGATACCGAAGGAGGCGGTCAGGACCCTGGGGGTGCCGATGGCGCCTTCGGCGACCAGCTCGCGCACGCGATGGTGCTGGGGGTGGTGGAGGAAGGCGAAGTTCTCCATGAAGGCGAGGCCGCGTTCCCGGGCGAGCCGGGTCAGGTGTGCGGCGGCGGCGGTGCTCACGGTGAGGGACTTCTCCACGAGGACGTGCTTGCCGGCCCGCAGGGCCGCCTCCGCCCAGGCTTCGTGCAGGGCGTTGGGCAGCGGGATGTAGACGGCGGCGATGTCGTCGCGGGCCAGGAGCCGTTCGTATCCGGTGACGGCCTCGCAGCCGAAGCGGTCGGCGAAGGCGCGGGCCTTGTCGGGCGTGCGGCTGGCGACCGCCGTGAGCCGCAGCCCGGGGCAGCCGAGCAGGGCCGGGATCGTGCGGCGCCAGGCGATGTCGGCGGCGCCGAGGACGGCGATGCCGGTCGGTTCGGCGTCAGACACGGCGCCTCCCGCGGGTGGTGCCCGGGGCGCGGGCGGTCGCGGAGGCGGGTGGCAGTGGCTGCATGGGGTCCCTCTTCTCCCTGGCTGCGGTGCGTGGGCGCGGCCGGCCCGGGGCGGACCCGGGCCGCGCGCGCTCAGTGGTGCTTGCCGACGAACTCGCGGATGGAGGCGACCATGTAGTCCGTCATCTCGGCGGTGATCCCCGGGTACACGCCGATCCAGAAGGTCCGTTCCATGATGATGTCGCTGTTCTCCAGGCCGCCGCTGACCCGGTGCTCGACGTCGAGGTACGCGGGGTGGCGGACCAGGTTCCCGGCGAAGAGCAGCCGGGTGCCGATGCGGCGGGCGTTGAGGAACTCGACGAGCTCGGCGCGGCGGAACGGGGCGTCCTCGGTGAGGGTGAGGACGAACGCAAACCAGCTGGGGTCGCTGCCGGGGGTGGCCTCGGGCAGCAGCAGGCCGGGCACCCCTTCGAGTCCGTCGCGCAGCCGCTGCCAGTTGCGCTTGCGGGCGGCGGTGAAGTCGTCGATCCTGCTGAGCTGGCTGAGGCCGAGCGCGGCCTGGAGGTCGGTCGACTTCAGGTTGTAGCCGATGTGGGAGAAAATGTACTTGTGGTCGTAGCCGTGCGGCAGTTCGCCCATCTGGTACGTGAAGCGCTTGAGGCACTTGTTGTCCTCGCCCGGCTCGCACCAGCAGTCGCGCCCCCAGTCGCGCATCGACTCGGTGATCCGGGCCAGCTCCACGCTGTTGGAGAGGACGCAGCCGCCCTCACCCATGGCGAGGTGGTGAGCCGGGTAGAAGCTCACGGTGGCGTAGTCGCCGAAGGTGCCGGTGGTGCGGCCCTGGTACGTCGACATGAGGGCGTCGCAGTTGTCCTCGACCAGGAACAGGCCCCGGTCCTCGGCGAGCTGGGCGATCTCGGTGGCCTGGAAGGGGTTGCCGAGGGTGTGCGCCATCATGATCGCCTTGGTGCGCGGGCCGATGGCGGCCTCGACCCGCTCCAGGGTCGTGTTGTACGTGCCGAGGTCGACGTCCACGAAGACGGGGACCAGTCCGCACTGGATGATCGGGTTGACGGTGGTGGGCCAGCCGGCCGCGACGGTGATGACCTCGTCGCCGGGGCGCAGCCTGCGGTCCTCCAGCTCGGGCACGGTGAGCGAGGCGAGGGCCAGCAGGTTGGCGGAGGAGCCGGAGTTGGTCAGATGGGCCTTGCGGACGCCGACCGCCTTGGCGAACTTCCGCTCGAAGCGCAGGGCGGTGGCGCCCGAGGCGATGCGCAGGTTCAGCGCGTGCTCCACGAGCGCGGCGCGGTCGTCCTCGTCGAGGACCGCGCCGGCCGGGAGGATGGGGGTGACGCCCGGGACGAACTCCTGCCCGGAGGCGTCGTGGTCCCGGTGGTATTTGCGGGTCAGCTCGATGATGGACCGCGCGTCGGCGTCCGTCATGGATGCCCTCCTCGTCCGCTGTGGTGATCGTGTGGTGGTCGGTCGGTGTGGCGTGGTACGGGGACGCTGGTGCTGTCCCACAGGGCGTGCAGGGCGTCCGTGACGGTGCGGGCCGGGGCCCAGCCGAGCGCGCGGCGGGCCAGGGCGATGTCCAGGGGCCGTTCGCCGGCGCCGGTGTCGCGGCGGTCGGAGGACGGGGGGACGCGCAGGACCGCCGGGGCGGGCACGTCGGCCGCGGCGATCCGGATCAGCGCCTCGACCGCGTCGCTCATCGCGACGAGCGCGCCCGAGCCGATGTTGACGACGGGGGGCGGGGCGTCGGCGCGCGCCGCGCACAGCACGGCGTCGGCGACGTCGCGGATGTCGACGATCTCGCGGCGTACGCCCTCCAGGGGCGGCAGGCGCACCTCGTCGGGGCGGGCGGCGAGCTGCCGGGCGAGTCCGCCGAGCAGCCCGGCGGCGGGGGCGTGCGGGCCGATCGCGATCGGGATCCGGAACACGGTGGCGCTGATCCGCCCCTGCGCGACGGCGCGGACGACGGCCTCGGTGCCGGCGAGCTTGGTCTGCGCGTACCGGCCGGTGGGGCGGGCCGGAAGGGTCTCGGCCAGGGTCGCGCCGGGGTGCGCGCCGTACTCGTAGGCCGTGCCGATGTGGACGAGCCGGACGGCTCCGGGCAGAGCGGCCACGGCGTCGACGAGGCGTTCGACGAGGGTGGTGTTGCCGGCGGTGAGCTGGTCCTCGGTGACGTTCCACGCGGCGCCCGCCGCGTTGACGACGAGGGCGGGGCGCAGGGCGGCGAGGGCGGCGGTGAGGGCGGCGGGGCCGCCGCGGTCGAGGTCCAGGGCCACCGGGCGGCAGCCTTCGGGCAGGCCGCGGCCGGTGCGGGCGACGGCGGCCACGGGCCGTCCGGCGTCGCGCAGCGCCGCGCACACATTGCGGCCGACGAAGCCGCCGGCGCCGAGCACCACGGCGGCCGGCCGGCTCGCGGAACCCACTGGGTCCATCGTCGAATCCCCGGAATCCTCTGGTCCGTCGGAGCGACGGCCCGGCCGGGCGGTCGCCTGTGCCGCCACTATCCACGCGCCGCCGGGATGCACACACCCGTGGCGGTGCCATGCACCCAAACTCTGGGTGTTTCCCCCGATCACCGGTCGGGGTCCGCCGCGCGCGGGGCCCGCGGACGACTCTGGGGAGGGCCCTGATCCTCGCCGCTCCCAGGAGTCCGCCGTGCGCGTGCTGTTCGTGACGATTCCCGAGAAGTCCCATCTCTTCTGCATGACGCCGATCGCGTGGGCGATGCGGGCCGCCGGTCACGAGGTACGGGTGGCCAGTTGCGAGGAGCTGGTGGACGTGATCGCCCGGACCGGCATGACGGCCGTGGCGGCGGGCCGCAACGAGGGGATCAGCGCGGCGATGACCTCGAACCGCCAGTCCCAGGAGGAGTGGGAGGCGGCCAGCTGGAACGAGCTCGATCCGGCGAAGCTGAGCTACGAGGACGAGCTGGAACGGGCCCAGATGGCCACGTACGGCAGCGCCATGTACAACGAGCCGATGATCGACGAGCTGGTGGATTTCGCCCGCTCGTGGCGGCCTGACCTGGTGGTCTGGGACCCGCTCACCTACGCCGGTCCGCTGGTGGCGGGTGTGGTGGGGGCCGCGCACGTGCGGTCGCTGTGCTTCGCCGACGTGTGGGTGATGAAGCGCCGGCTGTTCCGGGATCTGGCGGCGGGGGTGCCCGAGGAGAAGCGCCGGGACCCGCTCGCCGAGTGGCTGGGCGGCCGGGCCGAGGAGTTCGGAGGCGCGTTCTCCGAGGAGTTCACGACCGGGCAGCTCACCCTGGACCCGCTGCCGGAGAGCCTGGCCCTGGACACCGGGGCCCCGCGGACACCGGTGCGGTTCGTGCCGTACAACGGCCCCGCGGTCGTCCCCGACTGGCTGCGCACCCCGCCGGAGCGGCCCCGGGTCTGCATGAGCCTGGGCGCCTCCAACACCGAGCGCTACGGCGGCGACTACGTGCCCAAGGGGCGGATCCTGGAGGCCCTGGCCGAACTGGACGCCGAGGTGGTCGCCGCGCTGCTGCCCGCGCAGATCGAGGAGCTGGGCCCGGTGCCCGGCAATGTGCGCGTGGTGGAGTCGGTGCCGTTGCACGCCCTGCTGCCGAGCTGTTCGCTGCTGATCCACCACGGCGGTTTCGGCAGTTACGCGAACGCCCTGGTGTACGGCGTGCCCCAGCTCACCGTGACCACGCCGGTGGCCGACCAGCTGTACCGGGGCGCCGGTCTGGAGGAGCAGGGCGCCGGTCTGCTGCTGCCGCACGACCGGGCGGTGCCGGAGGCGGTCGTGGAGAAGGTGTCCCGGATCCTGTCCGACGCGTCGTTCACCAACCACGCCGCCCGGCTCCGCGACGAGGCGCTGGCGCACCCGTCACCGTCCGAGGTGGTCCCGGCCCTGGAACGGCTGACGGAGGAACGCCGCGCGGCCCCGTGGCGGGCGTGAGGGCCGTGGCGGTCCTGCTTCCGCACTGATTGCCGGGGCCTCCGGCCCCCTCCGGCCGGGTCTCCGGCCGGAGGGGGCCGTCGGTCATTCCGGGCTCGTTCCGGGCTCGTCGCGGCCCGGCTCGCGGTCGCGGATCCAGCGGTCCACGGCGTCCGCCGTGGTGTGGGCCAGGTCCTCCATCATCGTGAAGTGGTTGCCGGTCACGTTCACGATGTCGTCGGCGCGGTCCCAGCCGGTCTGCCACTTCTCGGGGTCCAGTCCCTCGCCGCCGGGCATGGGCTCGCCGGCCCGGACGAGGAGCACGGGCGAGGCGATGGGGCCGGGTCGCCAGCCGCCGAGGAGGTTGAAGTACCAGCTCATCGCGGAGAGCCGGGCGGCGTCCATGCGCGCGAAGCCGGCCTCGCGTTCGAACATGCCGCCGAGGAGCTGGTCCTCGAACTGGCCGAGGGAGTCGTCCCCGGGGACGTAGGTGTCGATGAGGGCGACTCCGGCGGGGGCGCGGCCCTCCTGTTCGAGGCGGGCGGCCGTGGCGTAGGCGAGGACGCCGCCGGAGGACGAGCCGAGGAGGACGCAGGGGGCGTCCCCGACCTGTTCGCGCACCATGCGGGCGAGCAGTCCGATGAGGGCGTCCTCGGTGGCGGGCAGCGCCTCGCCGGGGGCGAATCCGGGGACGGCGAGCGCGGTGACGTCCCGGACGTCGCGGAACGCCGAGGCGAAGCGGGCGTACTGGTGGACTCCGGCGAGCGCGACCTGGGAGGCGAAGCAGACCAGCCGGACCGGTTCGTCGCCCTTGGCGAGGCGGACGGAGGTGGGCGAGGCGTCCACCTCCTCGGGGTCGGTGAAGGTGGGCCGGAGGCGGGCGACGCTCTGGAGCAGGTCGAAGCCCTCGCGCAGCCGGCGTTCCTCGCAGGCGCGGCGGAACAGCCGGCCGATGGTCTCGTCGGTGTCGGGGCCGGTGGGTGCCGGGTCCGCGCCGTCGTCCGCCGGGTCCGGCCCGGTGCCGAGCAGGGTGTCGAGGTGGGCGGCCAGGTCGACGGGCGAGGCGTGGTCGAAGGCGACGGTGGCGGGGAGCCGCAGTCCGGTCGCGGCGGCCACCGCGTTGCGCAGTTCGACGGAGGTGAGGGAGTCCAGGCCGAGTTCGAGGAAGGGCTGGTCCGGTTCGACGGCCTCGGCGGAGGCGTGGCCGAGGACGGTGGCGGTGGCCCCGCGCACCAGGTCGAGGACGGCGTCGCGGCGGGCGGCCCCGGTCAGGGCGCGCAGCCCGGCCGCGGTGGTGCGGGCCGGTCCGGCGGCGGCGGTGCGCCGGGCGGCGGGGCGGGCGAGGGCGCGCAGCAGCGGGGCGGGGTCGGGGCCGAGGGCCGCCGTGTCGAGCCGCAGCGGCACGTACTGCGCGCGGTCCGCGCGGAGCGCGGCATCCAGCAGGGCGAGTCCGTCGCGGTCGCCGAGCGCGAGGACGCCTCCCCGGGCCATGCGGCCCCGGTCGACCCCGTCGAGCTTCCGGGCCATGCCGTGCTCCCAGGCGCCCCAGGCCAGCGAGATCGCGGGCAGTCCGTCGGCGCGCCGCTGTTCGGCGAGGGCGTCGAGGAAGGCGTTGGCGGCGGCGTAGTTGGCCTGGCCGGGGGTGCCGAAGGTGGCGGCCGACGAGGAGAACAGCACGAAGGCGTCGAGTGCGGTGTCCCGGGTCAGGGTGTGCAGATGCAGGGCGGCGTCGGCCTTGGCCCGCAGCACCGCGTCGAACCGATCGGGGGTGAGCGAGGTGAGGACGCCGTCGTCGAGGACTCCGGCGAGGTGGACGACGGCCGTCAGCGGGTGTGCCGGGTCGACGGCGGCCAGGGCGCGGGCGAGCGCGTCCCGGTCGGCGGCGTCGCAGGCGGCCACGGTGACCTCGGCGCCGAGTTCGGTGAGTGCGTCGCGCAGGGGGGCGGCGCCGGGGGCGTCGGGTCCCCGGCGGCTGAGCAGCAGCAGATGCCGTACGCCGTGCTCGGCGACGAGGTGGCGGGCGACCAGTCCGCCGAGGGCGCCGGTGGCACCGGTGAGGAGCACGGTGCCCCCGGGGTTCCACGCGGGGGTGTCCGCCTCCTCGGGCGCGGTGGCCCTGATCAGCCGGGCCGCCCTCAACCCGCCTTCACGAATGACGAGTTGGGGCTCTCCGGTGGCGAAGGCGGCGGGCAGGGCGAGGACGGAGGCCGCGTCCGTGTCGAGGTCGACGAGGTGGAAGCGGCCGGGGTTCTCGGACTGAGCGGTGCGGACCAGGCCCCAGAGCGCGGCGGCGGGCAGGTCGTCGGGGCGTGCGGTGCCGTCGCCGAGCGCGTCGCGGGTGACGAAGACCAGGCGTGCTCCGGCGAACCGCTCGTCGGCGGTCCACTGCTGGACGGTGCGCAGCGCCTCGCCGGTGAGGTCGCGCAGGGCGCGGGCGGGATCGGCCCCGGGGGCGGAGGCGACGGTGACCAGGACGGTGTCGGGGAGCGTCATGCCCGCCGACGCGGCGGCCGACAGGGCCTCCAGATCGGCGAACGACTCGGTCCACACGCCCGCTTCGGTCAGCGGGTCCATGATGCCGAGCGCGTCGGCGCCGACGAGGGCGCAGCGGTCGTATCCGGTCTCCGTCTCCCGGTGCGGTACGGGCACCGGCTGCCAGTCGACGCGGAACAATCCGTCGGCGGCGGGCGTCTCGCGGGGGCGGGGGGCGGCGGCGTGGGGGCGCAGGGTGAGCGAGGCGATCGAGGCGACCGGCCGGCCCTCGGGGTCGGCGGCGCTGAGCGCCACCTGGTCGGGGCCGGTCGCGGTGAGCCGTACGCGCAGCGCGGTGGCGCCCTGGGCGTGGAGGGCGGCGCCCGCGAAGGAGAACGGGACGAGCCGTCCGGCGGCGCCGGGCAGCAGATGGGCGAGTCCGTGCAGGGCCGCGTCCAGGAGGGCGGGGTGCAGCCCGTAGCGTCCGGTGTCGTCCGGGACCGGTTCGGGCAGGGCCACGTCGGCGTAGAGCTCGCCGTCCCGGCGCCAGGCGGCGACGAGTCCCTGGAAGGCCGGTCCGTAGGCGGTGCCGGTCCCGTCCGGGTCCTGGTCGTCGTAGAGCCCGTCGAGCGGCACGTCGGCGGCGCCGGGCGGCGGCCAGGCGGCGGTGTCGAAGGGGTCCGCCTCGGGGGCGGCGGGGGCGAGGGTGCCGGTGGCGTGGAGGGTCCAGGGGGTGTCCGCGGGGGCGTCGGCGGGCCGTGAGGAGATCCGTACGGTGTGGTGGCCGTCGGTGCCCTCGGGCGCGGTCAGGACCTGGAGCTGCCGGCCGTCGGCGTCCAGGGGCAGGGGCGCGGACAGCACCAGTTCGTCGACGCCTCCGCAGCCGGCGTGGTCGGCGGCGTGCACGGCCAGGTCGACGAGTGCGGTGCCGGGCAGCAGCGGGGTCCCGGCGACGAGGTGGTCGGCGAGCCACGGGTGGGCGGCGGTGGAGAGCCGCCCGGTGCAGACGGTCCCGCCGCCGGAGAGCGGGACGCACGCGCCGAGCAGGGGATGCTCGGCGCCGCTGAGTCCGGCGCCGGCCAGATCGGCGGGGACGGCGGCGTTCTCGGCCCAGTACCGCTGGTGGTGGAAGGCGTACGTCGGCAGGTCGACGCGGCGCGCCCCCGTGCCCTCGTAGAACTCCGGGCGCCGTACGGCGTTTTTGTGGACGAGCAGCGGGGCGAGGGCGGCGGCGAGCGTCCCGGTCTCGGAGCGGCCCCGGCGCAGGGCGGCGACGCGCACGACGGGGGCGGCTCCGGCGGCCTCGGTGGTGTCGTCGGGGGCGAGGCATTCGCCGACGGCGGCGGTGAGGACGGGGTCGGGGCCGAGTTCGACGAAGGTGCCGGTGCCCTCGGCGCGCAGCCGGGTGACGGCGTCGTGGAAGCGCACGGTCTCGCGGACCTGCCGCACCCAGTACTCGGGGGTCGCGAAGGCGTCCGGCGCGTCGGCGAGGGTGCCTCCGGTCGCCACGACGGGGATCGTCGCCGGGTGGTAGGTCACGGACGCGGCGACCCGGCGGAACTCCTCCAGCATGGGGTCCATCCGGGCCGAGTGGAAGGCGTGGCTGACCCGCAGCGGTCTGGCGCGGCGGTCCGGGAACCGCGCGGCGAGGGCGAGGACGGCGTCCTCCTCGCCGGAGAGGACCACGGACCGGGGCCCGTTGACGGCGGCGAGGTCCACACCGGGGCCGAGCAGGGGCGCGACCTCCTCCTCGGTGGCGCGCAGGGCGAGCATCGTGCCGCCCGGGGGGAGCGCCTCCATGAGCCGGGCGCGGGCCGCGACGAGCCGGCAGGCGTCCTCCAGGGTGAGGACGCCCGCCACATGGGCGGCGGCCAGTTCGCCGACCGAGTGCCCGGCGACCCGGTCGGGCACGAAGCCGTAGGACTCCAGCAGCCGGTGGAGCGCCACTTCCAGGGCGAACAGCGCGGGCTGCGCGTATCCCGTACGGGCGAGGGCCTCCTCGTCGCCGTTCATCACCTCGCGCAGGGAGGTGCCGAGTTCGGTGTCGAGGTGGGCGCAGACCGCGTCCAGGGCTTCGGCGAAGACGGGCGCCGCCGCGTACAGCTCGCTGCCCATGCCGGTGCGCTGGCTGCCCTGTCCGGTGAAGAGCACGGCGGTGCGGGGCCCGGCGGCGCGGCCGTGCGCGGTGCCGGGGGTGGGGGTTCCGGTGGCGAGGGCGTCGAGCGCGGCGAGCAGTCCTTCGCGGTCGGCGGCGACGGCGATCGCGCGGTGGCCGAAGAGGGGGCGGGTGGTGGCGAGGGAGTACGCGGCGTCGAGCGGGCCGATCGCGGGGTCGCGGGCCAGATGGTCGCGGAGGGCGGCGGCCTGGCCGGGGACGGCGGCCTCGGTGCGGGCCGACACCAGGAGCGGCACGACGGGCGGGGCGGGCCGGGTGGCGGGGGCCGGGGCGGTGGTGCGCGGTGCGGGCGGGGCCTCCAGGATGACGTGCGCGTTGGTGCCGCTGATGCCGAAGGAGGAGACCCCGGCGCGGCGGGGGCGGTCGGACTCGGGCCAGGGCACGGCCTCGGTGAGCAGTTCGACCTGTCCGCCGGTCCAGTCGACCTCGTCGCTGGGCCGGTCGACGTGCAGGGTCGGCGGGAGGACGCCGTGCCGCATGGCCTGCACCATCTTGATGATGCCGCCGACGCCGGCCGCGGCCTGGGCGTGCCCGATGTTGGACTTGAGGGAGCCGAGCCACAGCGGCCGGTCCTCGGGCCGGTCCTGGCCGTAGGTGGCCAGGAGGGCCTGGGCCTCTATGGGGTCGCCGAGGACGGTTCCGGTGCCGTGGCCCTCGACGGCGTCGACGTCGGCGGGGCGCAGTCCGGCACGGTCGAGCGCCTGGCGGATGACGCGTTGCTGGGCGGGGCCGTTGGGGGCGGTGAGCCCGTTGGAGGCGCCGTCCTGGTTGACGGCGGAGCCCCGGACGACGGCGAGGACGGCGTGGCCGTGGCGGCGGGCGTCGGAGAGCCGTTCGAGGAGGACCATGCCGACGCCTTCGGCCCAGCCGGTGCCGTCGGCGGTGGAGGAGAAGGACTTGCAGCGGCCGTCGGGGGCGAGGCCGCGCTGCCGGCTGAAGTCGATGAACGTTCCGGGGGTGGCCATGACGGTGACGCCGCCGGCCAGCGCGGTGTCGCACTCGCCGTCGCGCAGGGCCTGCGCCGCGAGGTGCAGGGAGACCAGGGAGGAGGAGCAGGCGGTGTCGACGGTGACGGCGGGGCCTTCGAGGCCCATCAGGTAGGCGACGCGGCCGGTGACGACGCTGCCGGCCGATCCGGTGCCGAGAAAGCCCTCGGCGCCCTGGGGGACGGTGTGCAGCCGGGCCAGGTAGTCGTGGTACATGACGCCCGCGAAGACTCCGGTGCGCCGGCCGCGCAGGGTGGCCGGGTCGATGCCGGCCGATTCGACGGCCTCCCAGGAGGTTTCCAGCAGGAGGCGCTGCTGCGGGTCCATGACGAGGGCTTCGCGCGGCGAGATCCCGAAGAACGCGGCGTCGAACTCGGCGGCCTCGTGCAGGAATCCGCCTTCGCGTACGTAGCTGGCGCCTCCGGTGTCGGGGTCGGCGTCGTAGAGCCGGTCGAGGTCCCAGCCCCGGTCCTCGGGGAAGGGGGTGACGCCGTCGGCGCCGGAGCGGACGAGGTCCCACAGCCCTTCGGGGTCGCGGACGCCGCCGGGGTAGCGGCAGGCCATGCCGACGATGACGACGGGGTCGTCGGCGTCGGCGCGGCGGGGGCGGCGCACGGGGGCGGCGGATCCGCCCGGTTCCTCGCCGAAGAGCCGGTCCCGGACGTGGCGGGCGACGGCCTCGGCGGTGGGGTGGTCGAAGACGAGGGTGGCGGAGAGCCGGAGGCCGGTGGCGGCGTTGAGGTGGTTGCGCAGTTCGACGGCGGTCAGCGAGTCGAAGCCGAGGTCGCGGAAGGGCACGTCGGGGGCGACGTCGTCGGCGGAGCCGTGGCCGAGGACGGTGGCGGCCCGTTCCCGGACGAGATCGCTCAGCGCGGTGAGCCGTTCGTCGTCGGGGAGCGCGGTGAGCCGGTCGGCGAGCGAGTGGGCGGCGGCGGTTCCGGCGGTGGCCGCGCGGCGTTTCGGGGCGCGGACGAGGCCCCGGAAGACGGGCGGCAGATGGTCGGCGGAGGCGCGCAGCACGGCGAGGTCGAGGCGGACGGGCAGCACGACGGCGTGCCCGGCGGCCGGCGCGAGGTCGAACAGCGTGGTGCCGTCGGCGGCGCTCAGCGGCACCATGCCGCCCCGGGCCATGCGCCGCCGGTCGGCCGCGCCGAGGTCCCCGGTCATCTCGCCGGAGCCGTCCCACAGGCCCCAGCCCAGGGAGAGCGCGGGGAGTCCTTCGGCGCGGCGGCGCTGGGCGAGCGCGTCGAGGAAGGCGTTGGCGGCGGCGTAGTTGCCCTGCCCGGGCGCGCCGAGGGCTGCGGAGACGGAGGAGTAGAGGACGAACGCCGACAGGTCGGCGTCGCGCGTCAGCGCGTGCAGGTGGAGGGCGGCGTCCACCTTGGGGCGCAGGACGTGCGCGACCTGCTCGGGCGTCATGGACGTGACGGTCGCGTCGGCGAGGACCCCGGCGGTGTGCACGACGCCGGTCAGCGGGTGGTCGGCGGGGATCGTGGCGAGGGCGGCGGCTAGGGCATCCCGGTCGGCGGTGTCGCAGGCGAGGAGGCTGACGTCGGCGCCCAGTTCGGTGAGGGCATCGGTGAGCGCGGCGGCGCCGGGCGCGTCCGGTCCGCGCCGGCTGAGGAGCAGCAGCCGGCGGACGCCGTGGGCGGTGACCAGGTGGCGGGAGATCACTCCGCCGAGCTCACCGGTGGCGCCGGTGACCAGGACGGTGCCGTCCGGGTCGTACGCGGGGGCCTGACCGGCCGGTGGCGCGGCGGCCAGCCGGCAGCCGAGGAGTACGCCGTCCCGGACGGCGAGCTGCGGTTCCTCCGAGCCGGCGGCCAGGGCGGCGACCTCGGCCAACCCGCCCGGCGCGTCGATGAGTTGGATGCGGTCGGGGTGTTCGGATTGGGCGGACCGTACGAGGCCCCAGACGGCGGCCCCGGCCAGGTCGCGTACGTTCTCCCCGTTCCGGGCGGCCACGGCCCCGTCGCAGACGAGGAGCAGCCGGGCGTCGGCGAAGCGGTCGTCGGCGAGCCAGTCCTGGAGGAGGGCGAGGGTGCGCCGGACGGCCAGGTGGACGTGGTCGGCGGACTCCTCGGCGTGCTCGGCGGCGGGTGCCGGCCGCGGGGCCCTGGTGACGACCAGGCCGGGCAGCGGCTGGCCGGCGTCGACGGCCGTGCGCAGCGCCGCCAGATCGGGGTAGATGTCCGGGCCGCCGTCCGCGTCGAGCAGGGCCCGGACGGGCGCGTCCGGCCCGGAGGGGGGCTCGGTGGCCGGTATGCGCGTCCAGTCCAGGCGGAAGAGGGCGTCCACCGGACCGGCGGATCCGGTGTCCCGGGTGTCCCCCGGGCCGCCCGTGTCCTGGGCCATCGGCCGGAGGGTCAGCGCCTCGATTCCGGCGACGGGCCGGCCGGTGACGTCGGCGACCTGGACGGAGACGCTGTCGGGCCCGAGGTGCGTCAGCCGGGCCCGCAGGGCGCCGGCGCCGACGGCGTGCAGGGCCACCCCGTTCCAGGAGAACGGCAGATGTCCGCTCGCCTCCCCGTTCCCGTCCCCGCCTTCGCCGCCGGGCGCGCCGAGCGCCATGGCGTGCAGGACGGAGTCCAGGACGGCCGGGTGGAGCGGGTGGGCGTCGGCGCCGGAGAGCGGGGCGGGGTCGTCGAGCAGGGCCTCGACGAAGATCTCGCCGTCCCGCCACCAGGCCCGGCGCAGCCCCCGGAAAACGGGTCCGTACTGGAGCCCGAGCCCGGCAAGCGCCGGGTAGAGCCCGTCCGTGTCCAGTGCGGTGGCCCCGTCCGGGGGCCACTGGCCGAGGTCGTACACCGGTTCCTCGTCCCGGGCCGGGGAGAGGAGGCCGGTGGCGTGGCGGGTCCACCGGTCGGCGGGCTCGCCGTCCTGCCGGGTGGAGATCTGGACGGAGCGGCAGCCGGTGGGGTCCGGGGCGCCGACCAGGAGTTGGAGGTGGACGACGCCGGTCTCCGGGACGACCAGGGGAGCCGTCAGGGTGAGTTCCTCGACCCGTTCGCAGCCGGTGTGCTCCCCCGCGCACAGGGCGAGGTCGAGCAGTCCGGTGCCGGGGAAGAGGATCCGCCCGGCCACCCGGTGGTCCGCGATCCAGGGCTGCGCCTGGGCCGAGAGCCCGCCGAGGAACAGCACGTCCCCGGAGTCCGCCAGGCTGATGACCGCCTGGAGCAGCGGGTGCCCGGCCCCGACGGACCCGAGCGGCACGGAGCCCGCGGTGAGCCGGGCGGTCGGCCAGTAGCGCTGGTGCTGGAAGGCGTACGTGGGCAGGTCGATGACCCGGGCGCCGGTCGGGGCGTAGAACGCCGCCCAGTCGACGTCCGCCCCGGCCGCCCAGAGCCGGGCCAGGGACGTCACGGCGGTGGTGGGCTCGGGCTGCTTGCGGCTGAGAGCCGCGACGGCGAAGGCGTCCTCGTCGGTCTCCCCGACGGCGCCCACGAGGCTCGCGTCCGGGCCGAGTTCGAGGAAGCGGGTGACGCCGAGGCCCTTGAGCCGGGTGATGGCGTCCGCGAAGCGGACGGTGCCGCGCACCTGGTCGGCCCAGTAGGCGGCGGTGAACTCGGTGACGGGTTCGGCGGTGAGCGTGGAGACGATCGGGGTGCGGGGCGTCTCGTACGTCAGCCCGCTCGCGGCTGCCGTGAACTCGGCCAGCATCGGGTCCATCAGCGGGGAGTGGAAGGCGTGGCTGACCTCCAGCCACCGGCCCTGGCGGTCGGTGAGCCGCGCGGCGACCGCTTCGACGGCCTCGCGCGTCCCGGAGACGACGACCTGGCCCGGTGCGTTCACGGCCGCGAGCGAGACGCCCTCGGTGAGCAGCGGCGTCACCTCGTCCGCCGTGGCCCGTACGGCCCACATCGCACCGCCGGACGGCAGGGCCCGCATGAGCGTGGCGCGGGCGGAGACCAGCCGGGCGGCGTCGGCGAGGGACAGCGCCCCGGCGACGTGCGCGGCGGCCAGTTCGCCCACCGAGTGACCGACGAGATAGTCCGGGCGGACGCCCCAGGACTCGACCAGCCGGTACAGCGCGACTTCGACGGCGAAGAGCGCGGGCTGCGCCCAGCCGGTGTTCTTCAGCGCCTCCGCGTCACCATGCATTACCTCGCGCAGTCCGTCGAAGTGCGCGCACGTCTCGTCCAGGGCCTGCGCGAACACCGGGAAGGCAGCGGCCAGTTCGCGGCCCATGCCGACGCGCTGGCTGCCCTGGCCGGAGAACACGAAGGCGGTGAGACCACCCCGGGCGGTGACCGGGGCCAGTTCCTCTCCGAGGCGGGTGCGCAGGGTGTCGGTGTCCGTGCCGAGCACGACGGCCCGGTGTTCCAGGCCGGCCCGGGTGGTGGCCAGGGAGAGGCCGACATCGGCCGCGTCCGCGCCGACGGTCCCGGCGGCCAGGCGGCGGGCCTGGTCCGCGAGCCCGGCCGCCGTCTTCGCGGAGACGAGCCACGGGACCAGGGGCAGGGTGACGCCCGCGGCGGGGTCCGGGTCGGCTGCCGGTTCCGGGGCCTCCTCGGCGGCCGGGGCCTCCTCGATGATCACGTGGGCGTTCGTCCCGCTGATACCGAAGGACGACACGCCCGCGCGGCGGGTCCGTTCGGACAGGGGCCAGGCGCGGGGTTCGGACAGCAGCTCGACCGCGCCCGCTGTCCAGTCGACGTGCGTGGACGGGGTGCCGACGTGGAGCGACCGCGGCAGCGTCTCGTTCCGCAGCGCCAGGATCATCTTCATGACCCCGGCGACCCCGGCCGCCGCCTGCGTGTGCCCGATGTTCGACTTGACCGAGCCCAGCCACAACGGCCGGTCGGATGGGCGGTCCTGACCGTACGTGGCAAGGAGCGCCTGCGCCTCGATCGGGTCACCCAGCTTCGTCCCCGTGCCGTGCGCCTCCACCGCGTCCACCTCGGCGGCCGTCAGTCCGGAGTTGGCGAGGGCCTGGCGGATGACGCGCTGCTGCGACGGGCCGTTCGGGGCGGTCAGGCCGTTGGAGGCGCCGTCCTGGTTGACCGCACTGCCGCGCAGGACCGCCAGGATCTGGTGGCCCTTGCGGCGGGCGTCGGAGAGGCGTTCCAGGACGAGGACGCCGACGCCCTCACCCCACCCCGTACCGTCCGCGTCGTCCGAGAACGCCTTGCACCGGCCGTCCCCGGCCAGACCGCCCTGCCGCTCGAACTCCACGAACGCACCCGGCGTCGACATGATCGTCACACCACCGGCCAACGCGAGATCGCACTCCCCCGACCGCAACGCCTGCGCCGCCAGATGCATCGCCACCAACGACGACGAACACGCCGTATCGATCGTGACCGCCGGGCCCTCCAGACCGAGCGCGTACGCGACCCGGCCGGACAGCACGCTGCCCGAGCTGCCCGTGCCGCCATAGCCCTCGGCGGACTCCCCCGCCATGGCCAGGGCCGCCGGATAGTCTTGACCGTTCGTCCCGGCGAAGACGCCGACCGGGAGACCGCGCAGGGCGTACGGGGCGATGCCCGCGCGTTCCAGGGACTCCCAGACGACTTCGAGGAGCAACCGCTGCTGCGGGTCCATGGCCAGCGCCTCGCGCGGCGAGATGCCGAACAGCCCGGCGTCGAAGTCCGCCGCGCCCTCGACGAAGCCGCCGGTGCCCCGGTGGCCGTCCCAGCCCCGGTCCGGGGGGAAGGGGCCGAGGGCGTCGACGCCGTCCGCGACCAGGCGCCAGAGTTCTTCCGGGGAGTTCACCCCGCCCGGGAAACGGCAGCCCATGCCGACGACGACCACGGGTTCGGTACCGGCGGTCTCCACGCTGTGCAGGCGCTGCTTGGTCTCGTGAAGCTCAAGCGTGACCTTCTTCAAGTACCCGAGAAGCTTGTCCTCGTTACTCATCAAGCTCACCGCTTCCCGATCTCATGGTCGATAAGAGCAAAGATGTCGTCGGACGTAGCGGCTTCGATCTTTGCCGAGAGGTCCCCGGTGTCCGGGGCGGACGGCGCACCATCCAGGCGTTTCATCAGTTGTTGCAGGCGCGGGGCGACGCGCAGCCGTGCGCACTCGGCGGCGGGCAGGGCCAGCAGGGCCGTTTCGATCCGGTCCAGTTCGGCGGCCAGGTCCCGGACCTGTCCGGCCGTGTCTCCGGCGAGTTCACCGAGCAGGAAGTCGGTGAGGGCCAAGGTGGTCGGGTGGTCGAAGGCGAGCGTCGAGGGGAGCTTGAGTCCGGTCTCGGCGGTGAGGGCGTTGCGGAGTTCGACGGCGGTGAGGGAGTCGAAGCCCAGGTCCTTGAAGGCCCGCGACACCTCCACGGCGGCCGGGTCCGCGAACCCGAGGACGGCGGCCACCCGGCCGCGCACCACATCCGTCACCAGCGCCCGCCGGGCCACGTCCGACAGTCCGGCCAGCCGCTCACCCAGTCCCCCGGCCCCGGCGGGCGCGGACTCCGGCCGGTGCGGGGCGACCTCGTCCCAGAACCGGTTGGCCCGGAGCGCCGTCACGGACGGGACGAACCGTTCCCAGTCCATATCGGCCACGGCGAAGCAGCCGTACGCGGAGCCCAGGACGTCGAGCGCGGTGGCGGGGTCGAGCGGCCGTACGCCGCCCCGGTCCATCCGGGCGAGGACGGTGGCGTCGTCCGCCATACCGCCCTCCGCCCAGGGCCCCCAGCCGATCGAGGACGCGACCAGCCCTTGCGAACGGCGGTACTCCGCCAGCCCGTCCAGCGCCGCGTTCGCCGCCGCGTACGCACCCTGCCCCGCACCGCCCCACACACCGGCAGCCGACGAGAACAACACGAACGCGTCCAACTCCCTTGCCAAGGAAGCATGATGGAGGTTCCAGGCGCCCTGCGCCTTCGCCCCCCACACCCCGGCCACACGCTCGGGCGTCAGACCGTCCACCACCCCGTCGTCCAGGACACCGGCCGTGTGCACAACCGCCGAGACGTCGAACCGGGAGAAGAGCGCCTCCACGTCCTCCCGTACGGCCACATCACAGGCCACGACGTCGACCTCCGCGCCCAGCCCCGACAGTTCCTCGCGCAGCTCCGGGGCGCCGTCCGCGTCCAAGCCGCGCCGACTGATGAGGACCATGTGCTCCGCGCCCCGCTCGACGGCCCACCGCGCCACGCGGGCACCCAGCGCCCCCGTACCACCGGAGACCAGCACGGTCCCCGACGGCGACCAGGACTCCTCCCCCGACCGGGCGACCGCCGGCGCCAGCCGGCGGCCCAGGACCGCGCCACCGCGTACGGCGACCTCGTCCTCGTCCCCATACCCACCCGACAGCACCTCGGCCAGACGGCCGACGGAATCCCGCGACACCGACTCCGGAACGTCCACCAGACCGCCCCAACGCCCCGGTTCTTCCAGGGCCACAACCCGGCCAAGACCCCACACACCAGCACGCACCGGATGTGCCACCGCGTCCCCCGGACCCGCCGCGACGGCACCCGAGGTCACCCACCACACCGGGCGGTCGACTCCCGCGTCGCCCAGCGCCTGCGTCAGAAGGGCCGAGGCCGCGACACCGGCCGAACCTGCCTCGTCCTGGCCCAGGAACGACACCACCCGCTCCTGACCGGCGAACTCACCGAGCCGGGCCGCCAGCGCCGCCCGCTCCAGATCGTCGGAGCCGAGCCGCAGCCGCGCCACCTGCGCGCCGCCCGCCGTCAGCTCCTCCGCGAGCGCGTCCGCCCACACGTCCTCGGCGTCCGCTCGTTCGACGAGCAGCCAGCCGCGCGGCCGGTCGGCTCCGGACGGCTGGAGCGGTGTCCAGGACACCTCATAGCGCAGCCTGTCCGCCGCCTCGCGCTCCCGACGCCTCCGCTGCCAGGCCGCGAACGCGGGAAGCGTGTCCCGCAGCGGTGCTCCCGCGTCGACACCGAACTCGGCGGCGAACAGCTCGTCGTCCCCGCGCTCCACCGCGTCCCAGAACGCGGTATCGGCCGCCGGGGCCGCCGCCGATGCCCCTCGCCGCACATCCGGCCAGTAGCGCTGGTGCTGGAAGGCGTACGTGGGGAGATCGACCACCCGGGCGCCGGTCGGGGCATAGAACGCCGCCCAGTCGACCTCGGCCCCGTCGGCCCAGAGCCGGGCGAGGGTCGTGACGGCGGTGGTGGGCTCGGGCTGCTTGCGGCTGAGGGCCGCCACGACGAAGGCATCCTCGTCGGTCTCCCCGATCGCGCCCACGAGGCTCGCGTCCGGGCCCAGTTCGAGGAAGCGGGTGACGCCGAGGTCCTTGGCACAGGTGATCGCGTCCGCGAAGCGGACCGTGCCGCGCACTTGGTCCGCCCAGTAGGCGGCGGTGAACTCGGTGACGGGTTCGCCGGTCAGCGTGGACACGATCGGGATGCGGGGCGTCTCGTACGTCAGCTCGTTGGCCGCCGCCTTGAACTCGGCCAGCATCGGGTCCATCAGCGCCGAGTGGAACGCGTGGCTGACCTCCAGCCAGTGGCCCTGGCGGTTGGTGAGCCGCGCGGCGACCGCTTCGACGGCCTCGCGCGTGCCCGAGACGACGACCTGCCCCGGCGCGTTGACCGCCGCCAGGGACGCGCCCTCCACCAGCAGCGGCGTGATCTCGTCCGCCGTGGCGCGTACGGCCCACATCGCACCGCCCGATGGCAGCGCCCGCATCAGGCCGGCGCGGGCGGAGACCAGCAGGGCCGCGTCCGCCAGGGACAGCACCCCGGCCACATGCGCGGCGGCCAGCTCACCCACCGAGTGACCGACCAGATAGTCCGGACGCACACCCCACGACTCGACCAACCGGTACAACGCGACCTCGACCGCGAACAGCGCGGGCTGCGCCCAGCCGGTGTTCTTCAGGGCCTCCGCGTCACCGAACATCACCTCGCGCAGCCCGTCGAAGTAATCGCACACCTCGTCCAGGGCCTGCGCGAACACCGGGAAGGCAGCGGCCAGTTCACGGCCCATACCGACCCGCTGCCCGCCCTGGCCGGAGAAGACGAAGCCGGTCAGGCCGTCGCGGGCGACGACCGGGGCCAGGGGTTCTCCTAGGCGGGCGCGCAGTTCGTCGGCGTCCGTTCCGAGGACGACGGCCCGGTGCTCCAGGGCCGCCCGGGTCGTGGCCAGGGACAGGGCCACATCGGCCGCGTTCAGGCCCTCCGTACCGGACGCGAGCCGCCGGGTCTGGCCGGTGAGGCCGGACGCCGACTTCGAGGACACCAGCCAGGGCACGAGGGGAAGGGTGAGATCCGCGACGGGGTCCGGGGCGCCTGCCGGTTCCGGAGCCTCCTCGATGATGACGTGGGCGTTCGTCCCGCTGACCCCGAAGGAGGAGATCCCGACGCGGCGGGTCCGTTCGGACCGGGGCCAGGCGCGGGGTTCGGACAGCAGCTCGACCGCGCCCGCTGTCCAGTCGACGTGCGTGGACGGGGTGCCGACGTGCAGCGACCGCGGCAGCGTCTCGTTCCGCAGCGCCAGGATCATCTTCATGACCCCGGCGACCCCGGCCGCCGCCTGCGTGTGCCCGATGTTCGACTTGATGGAGCCGAGCCACAACGGCTGTCCCTCGGGCCGGTCCTGGCCGTACGTGGCCAGCAGGGCCTGCGCCTCGATGGGGTCCCCGAGCTTCGTCCCCGTGCCGTGCGCCTCGACGGCGTCCACGTCCGCCGGGGACAGCCGGGCGTGGGCCAGGGCCTGGCGGATGACGCGCTGCTGGGACGGGCCGTTGGGGGCGGTGAGACCGTTGCTCGCGCCGTCCTGGTTGACCGCCGAGCCACGCAAGACGGCCAGGATCTGGTGTCCCTTGCGCTGGGCGTCGGAGAGGCGTTCCAGGACGAGGACGCCGACGCCCTCACCCCACCCCGTACCGTCCGCGTCGTCCGAGAACGCCTTGCACCGGCCGTCCCCGGCCAGACCACCCTGCCGCTCGAACTCCACGAACGCACCCGGCGTCGACATGATCGTCACACCACCGGCCAACGCGAGATCGCACTCCCCCGACCGCAACGCCTGCGCCGCCAGATGCATCGCCACCAACGACGACGAACACGCCGTATCGATCGTGACCGCCGGGCCCTCCAGACCGAGCGCGTACGCGACCCGGCCGGACAGCACGCTGCCAGAGTTGCCTGTGCCGCCGTAGCCGTCGCCCGATTCGCCGGCGACGGCGAGCAGGGCCGCGTAGTCCTGACCGTTGGTTCCGGCGAAGACGCCGACCGGGAGGCCGCGCAGGGCGTACGGGGCGATGCCCGCGCGTTCCAGGGACTCCCAGGCGACTTCGAGGAGCAGCCGCTGCTGGGGGTCCATGGCCAGGGCCTCGCGGGGCGAGATGCCGAACAGGTCGGCGTCGAAGTCGGTCGCGCCGGAGACGAAGCCGCCGACGGGTGCGAAGCCGTGGGCGCCGCCGCTGAGGTCCCAGCCCCGGTCCGCGGGGAAGCCGCCGAGGGCGTCGGTGCCCTCCGTGAGCAGCCGCCACAGGGCCTCCGGCGAGTCGGCCCCGCCCGGGAAGCGGCAGCCCATGCCCACCACGACCACCGGATCGTCCGCCACGGCCTGGAGCGTGGGCCTGACGTCCTGGCCGGTGCCGGGCTCGGCGTCCGCCGCGTCCGCGCCGAACATCTCAGTGACGACGTAGGTGGTCAGCGCTTCGACGGAGGGGTAGTCGAAAACCACCGTCGAGGCGAGAGTGAGGCCGGTCTCGGCGGTGAGGGCGTTGCGGAGTTCGACGGCGGTGAGGGAGTCGAAGCCCAGGTCCCGGAAGGCCTTCGTGACCTCCACGGCCGCCGGGCTCGCGAAGCCGAGCACGGCCGCGACCTGGCCGCGCACCACATCCCGCACCAGCGAGCGCCGTGCGGCGCCCGCCGTTCCGGCCAGCCGCTCCCGCAGCCCTCCGGCGGTGGCGGCCGGGCGCTCCGGGGCGCGCGGGGCCAGCTCGTCCCAGAGCCGGTTGGCGCGCAGTGCGGTCATCCCAGGGACGAACCGCTCCCAGTCCACGTCCGCGACCGTCACACAGCCGGAGGCCGAGGCGAGGACACCGAGGGCGGCCTCGGGGGCCAGCGGGGTCAGCCCGCCCCGCGCGGCGCGGGCGAGGACGGTGGCGTCGTCCGCCATACCGCCCTCCGCCCAGGGCCCCCAGCCGATCGAGGACGCGACCAGCCCTTGCGAACGGCGGTACTCCGCCAGCCCGTCCAGCGCCGCGTTCGCCGCCGCGTACGCACCCTGCCCCGCACCGCCCCACACACCGGCAGCCGACGAGAACAACACGAACGCGTCCAACTCCCTTTTCAGGGAAGCATGGTGGAGGTTCCAGGCGCCCTGCGCCTTCGCCCCCCACACCCCGGCCACACGCTCGGGCGTCAGACCGTCCACCACCCCGTCGTCCAGAACACCGGCCGTGTGCACGACCGCCGAAACGTCGAACCGGGAGAAGAGCGTCTCCACGTCCTCCCGTACGGCCACATCACAGGCCACGACGTCGACCTCCGCGCCCAGCCCCGTCAGTTCCTCCCGCAGTTCCGGGGCGCCGTCCGCGTCCAAGCCGCGCCGGCTGAGGAGAACGACGCGCTCCGCGCCCCGCTCCACCACCCAACGCGCCACGCGGGCGCCGAGCGCGCCTGTACCACCGGAGACCAGCACGGTCCCCGACGGCGACCAGGACTCCTCCCCCGGCCGGGCGACCGCCGGCACGAGACGGCGGCCGAGGACCGCGCCACCGCGTACGGCGACCTCGTCCTCGTCCCCGTACCCACCCGACAGCACCTCGGCCAGCCGGTCGACGGAATCCCGCGACACCGACTCCGGAACGTCCACCAGACCGCCCCAGCGGCCCGGCTCCTCCAGCGCCACGACCCGGCCGAGACCCCACACACCAGCACGCACCGGATGTGCCACCACGTCCCCCGGACCCGCCGCGACGGCACCCGAGGTCACCCACCACACCGGGCCCGCGATGCCCGCGTCGCCCAGGGACTGCACGAGCACGGCCGAGGCGGCCACGCCGGCCGGCCCGGACTCGTCCTGGCCGAGGAACGACACCACACGCGCGTGACCGGCGAACTCACCGAGCCGGGCGGCCAGCGCCGGCCGCTCCAGCTCGTCGGAGCCGAGCCGCAGGCGCGCCACCTCCGCGCCCCGGGCGGTCAGTTCCTCCGCGAGCGCGTCCGCCCACACGTCCTGGGTGTCCGCCCGTTCGACGAGCAGCCAGTCACCGTCCGGCGCGTCGGGGCCGGGCGCCGGGAGCGGGGTCCAGGAGACCTCGTACCGGAGGCGGTCCGTGGCGTCGCGCGCCGGGCGGGGCCGGGCGCCCTCGGGGTTCTGCATCCAGTAGCGGTCCCGGGCGAACGGATACGTCGGGAGGTCGGTGAACTCCGCGTCCGTGGCGTCGTAGAAGGGGCGCCAGTCGACGGGGTGGCCGTCGGCCCAGAGCTGGGCCAGGGCGCGGACCGGGGTGGACGGTTCGGGCAGGTTGCGGCGCAGCGCGGCCAGGGTGAGGACGCCGCCGTCGCAGGTCTCGTCGATGGCGCCGGTCAGGGTGGCGTCGGGGCCCAGCTCCAGGAACCGGATGATGCCGAGGTCCTTGGCGTGGGTGATGGCGTCGGCGAAGCGGACGGTGCCGCGGACCTGGTCGGCCCAGTAGGCGGCGGTGAACTCGGTGACGGTTTTGCCGGTGAGTGTCGAGACGATCGGGATGCTCGGGGCCGTGTAGGTCAGCCGGCCCGCCGCCGCCCGGAACTCGGCCAGCATCGGGTCCATGAGGGGTGAGTGGAAGGCGTGGCTGACGTCCAGCCAGCGGCCCTGGCGGTCGGTGAGCTGTTCGGCCACCGCCTCGACGGCCTCGCGCGTTCCGGAGACGACGACCTGGCCGGGCGCGTTCACCGCCGCGAGCGAGACGCCCTCGGTGAGCAGCGGAACGACTTCGTCCGCCGTCGCCCGTACGGCCCACATCGCCCCGCCGGACGGCAGCGCCCGCATGAGCGTCGCACGGGCGGAGACCAGGCGGCACGCGTCCGCCAGGGGCAGCACCCCGGCGACGTGCGCGGCGGCCAGCTCGCCCACCGAGTGGCCGACGAGACAGTCCGGGCGGACGCCCCACGACTCGACCAGGCGGTACAACGCGACCTCGACCGCGAAGAGGGCGGGCTGCGCCCAGCCGGTGTTCTTCAGGGCCTCCGCGTCCCCGTTCATCACCTCGCGCAGCCCGTCGAAGTGACCGCACACCTCGTCCAACGCGTTCGCGAACACCGGGAAGGCGTCGGCCAGTTCGCGGCCCATGCCGGCCCGCTGGCCGCCCTGGCCGGAGAAGACGAAGGCGAGGCGGCGCCGGGACCGGCCGCCTCCTCGGGCGGTGGGGGTGCCCGTGACGAGGTGGGCGGCCGTGGTGGGGGCGCCGGTGGAAAGGGCGGTCAGGGCGTCCCGGGCGGATGCGGCGTCGGCGGCCAGGACCACGGCCCGGTGCTCGAACGCGGCGCGGCCCGTGGCCAGGGTGCGGCCGACGTCCTGGGGGCGGGTGCGCGGGTGGGCGGTCAGGGAGGTGTGGAGGCGGGCCGCGAGTACGGGAAGGGCCTCCGGCTGCCGGGTGGAGAGCGGCCAGGGCAGCACGGGCGGGTTCACGGCCCCGGCGGGGCGCTCCTCCGGGGCGGGTTCCGGTGCGTCCGGGGCGGGTTCGGGCGCCTGGGGGGCGGGGGCCTCTTCCACGATGACGTGGGCGTTCGTCCCGCTGATGCCGAAGGACGAGATGCCCGCGCGACGGGGGCGCTCGCCCCGGGGCCAGTCGCGGGCCTCGGTGAGCAGTTCGACGCCGCCCGCCGCCCAGTCGACGTGGGTCGACGGCTTCTCCGCGTACAGGGTCTTCGGCAGGGACTCGTTCCGCAGGGCCAGGACGATCTTCATGACGCCGGCGACCCCGGCGGCGGCCTGGGTGTGCCCGATGTTCGACTTGACCGAGCCGAGCCAGAGCGGCCGGCCCGCCGGGCGGTCCTTGCCGTACGTGGCGAGGAGGGCCTGCGCCTCGATCGGGTCGCCCAGCTTCGTCCCCGTGCCGTGCGCCTCGACGGCGTCCACGTCCGCCGGGGTCAGGCGGGCGTTCTCCAGGGCCTGGCGGATGACCTGCTGCTGCGAGGGGCCGTTGGGCACGGTGAGGCCGTTGGAGGCGCCGTCCTGGTTGACGGCCGTGCCGCGCACCACGGCGAGGACGCGGTGACCGTCGCGGAGGGCGTCGGAGAGCCGGGTGAGGACGATGAGGCCCGCGCCCTCGGACCAGCCGGTGCCGTCGGCGTCGTCGGAGAAGGCCTTGCAGCGGCCGTCGGCGGACAGGCCCTGCTGGCGGCTGAATTCGAGGAACATGCCGGGGGTCGACATGACGGTGACGCCGCCGACGAGCGCCCGGGAGCACTCGCCGGAGCGCAGCGACTGGACGGCCATGTGGAGGGCGACCAGGGAGGAGGAGCAGGCCGTGTCGACGGTGACGGCCGGGCCCTTGAGGCCCAGGGTGTACGCGATGCGGCCGGAGGCGACGGCCATGGAGTTGCCGGTGAGGAGGTAGCCCTCGACGCCCTGCGGAAGCTCGGTGAGGTGGGAGCCGTAGCCGGTGGAGGCGGCGCCGACGAAGACGCCGGTGTCGGTGTTCTTCAGGGTGGTGGGGTCGATGCCCGCGTGCTCGAACGCCTCCCAGGACGCCTGGAGCAGCATGCGCTGCTGCGGGTCCATGGCGAGGGCTTCGCGGGGGCTGAGGCCGAAGAAGGCGGGGTCGAACTCGGTGGCGTCGTAGGTGAATCCGCCTTCGCGGGCGTGGCTGGTGCCGGGCAGGGTCGAGTCGGGGCCGAAGAGCCGGTCCAGGTCCCAGTCGCGGTCGACCGGGAACGTGGACATGCCGTCGCCGGCCCGGTCCAGGAGCTGCCACAGGTCCTGGGGGGAGCGGACGCCGCCGGGGAGCCGGCAGCCCATGCCGACGATGGCGATGGGTTCGGTGCCGGCGGCCTCGATCTCCCGCAGTCTGCGGTGGGCCTGGCGGAGGTCGCCGGTGACCTTCTTGAGGTAGCCGAGCAGTTTCTGCTGCTCGTCGTCGGCGTTGACCACGCGGTTCTCACTCAAGACGTCCCACCAAATTCGCCGTCGATCATTCGGAAGAGTTCGTCGGCCGTCGCGGACGCGAGTGCGTCGGCCTCGTCGTCGGCGGGCGGTCCGCTCTCCGCGCCCGTCGTCGTTGGGGCCCCGGCCCCGTCGCCCCACCGTTCCGCGAGGGCGCGCAGCCGCCGGCGCACGGTGGCGTCGTCGGAGCCGGCGAGCCGGTCCAGGGCCTGTTCCAGTCGTTCGATCTCGTCCAGGGCCGCGGATCCGGCCGTGGAGGCGTCCGCGACGGTGCCCGGTGCGGTGGCCGGGTCGGGTGCGGTGTCGGGGACGAGTTCGGCCAGCAGGTACGCGACGAGCGAGGCCGGCGTCGGGTAGTCGAAGACCAGCGTCGCGGGCAGCCGGGTGCCGGTGAGGGCGCCCATCCGGTTGCGCAGCTCGATGGCCGTGAGGGAGTCGAAGCCGAGGAACGCCTCGTCCGGGTCGATGTCCTCGGCCGAGCCGTGGCCGAGGACGGCGGCGGCCTGTCCGCAGACCAGGTCGAGGAGGTGGTCGGTCCGGTCGGCGGCGGGCAGGGCGCGCAGCCGGCCGGCGAGCGCGTCGGCCGGTTCGGGGGCGGACGCGGTGGCGGCCTGGGCGCGCCGGGGCGCGGCGCTGCCCGCGAGGTGGCGGAGCATCGGGGGCACGGGCCCCGCGGTGAACGCCTGCGGTGAGGTGTCCAGGCGCATCGGGAGCAGGGCGGCTTCGTCGGTGGTCAGGGCGAAGTCGAGCAGGGCGAGCCCGGCCGGGGCGTCCAGGGGCTGGAGTCCGGCCTTCGCCATGCGGGCGATGTCGTTGTCGGTGAGGTGCCCGGTCATGCCCCGGTCCGCGATCCACGGGCCCCAGGCCAGGGCGACGGCGGGGGCGCCCCGGTGGCGGGCCCAGCGGGCGAACTCGTCCAGGAAGGCGTTGGCCGCCGCGTAGTTGGCCTGGCCGGCGCCGCCCAGGGTGCCGGCGGCTCCGGAGAAGAGGACGAGGGCGGCGAGGTCGCTGTCCTTGGTCAGTTCGTAGAGGTTGAGGGCGGCGTCGGCCTTGGGCCGCAGGGTGGTGTCGAGGCGGTCGGGGGTGAGGAAGGGGATGACCCCGTCGTCGACGACTCCGGCGACGTGGACGACCGCGGTGAGCGGGTGTTCCGTGTCGATGCCGGCGAGGGTGCGGGCGAGTGCGTCGCGGTCGGCGGCGTCGCACGCCTCGATGCGGACCCGGGCGCCGAGCTTCTCCAGTTCGGCGGCGAGACCGGCCGCGCCCTCGGCCCGGGGTCCGCTGCGGCTGGTGAGCAGCAGGTTGCGGACGCCGTGGTGTTCCACGAGGTGGCGGGCGACGTAGTGGCCGAGGCCACCGGTGCCGCCGGTGACGAGGACGGTGCCGTCCGGGTCGGGGCGGCCGGGCAGGGTGAGGACGACCTTGCCGATGTGCCGGGCCTGGCTGACGTGCCGGTACGCCTCGGGTGCGCGGCGCACGTCCCAGGTGGCCAGGGGCAGCGGGTGCAGGGCGCCCGCCGCGACGAGGCGCAGGATCTCGGTGAGCATCTCGCCGATGCGCGCGGGCCCGGCCTCGATGAGGTCGAACGCGGCGTAGCTGACGCCCGGGTGGGCCTCGGTGATGCTCTCCGGGGTGCGGACGTCGGTCTTGCCCATTTCGAGGAACCGTCCGCCGCCGCCGAGGAGCCGCAGGGAGGCGTCCACGTATTCACGGGCCAGGGAGTTCAGGACGACGTCGATGCCGCCGGTGCCCGCGGTCGTACGGAAGTGCTCCTCGAAGGCGAGATCACGGGAGGAGGCGAGGTGGGCGTCGTCGATGCCGAGGGAGCGCAGGGTGTCGTGCTTGGCGGGGCCCGCCGTGCCGTACACCTCGGCACCGAGGTGCCGGGCGAGCTGGGCGGCGGCCATGCCGACGCCGCCGGCCGCGGCGTGGACGAGGACGGACTCGCCGGGCTTGAGGCCCGCGAGGTCGACCAGGGCGTAGTAGGCGGTCAGGAAGACCACGGGGACGGACGCGGCCTGTTCGAAGGTCCAGTCCTCGGGCATCGGGGCGATCATGCGGTGGTCGGCGACGGAGACCGGCCCGAATGCCTTGCCGAACATGCCGAGGACGCGGTCGCCGGGGGCGAACCCGGTGACGTCCGGGCCGACTTCGGTGATGACGCCGGCCCCTTCGACGCCCATGGGTCCGGGCTCTCCGGGATACATGTCGAGGGCGTTGAGCACGTCCCGGAAGTTGAGTCCGGCGGCTTTCACGGCCACCCGGACCTCGTCGGGTCCGAGGGGTTCCAGGAGTTCGGGGTCGGCGGCGAGGGTGAGGTTGGCGAGGCTGCCTCGCGCGGTGCTGTCGAGGCGCCATGCCTCGGCGCCCGCCGGAGGCAGCAGGCTGTCGTCCGGGGCGGGGCGGACGAGCCGGGCGGCCCGGACCGTACCGTCGCGGAAGGCGACCTGCGCCTCGTCGGAGGCGAGGAGGGCGGCGAAGAGCCCGGCCGCGGTGCCGTCGGTCAGGGTGTCCGGGCCGAGGTCGGCGAGGACGAACCGGCCGGGCTCCTCCGACTGGGCGGAGCGGACCAGGCCCCAGACGGCGGCGGCGGCCGGATCGCCGGGTCCGTCCGCGTCACCGGCGTCGACGGCACCGCTGGTGACGAGGACGAGCCGGGCGGAGGCGTAGCGGCTGTCGGAGAGCCAGCGCTGGAGGAGGTCCAGGACGCGGGCGGTCAGGGCGCGGACGTCGGCGGCCATGGTGGTGGCGTCGGCCGCGCCGGAGGGGCCGGTGCCCGCGCAGGGGACGAACACCACGTCGGGGACGGGCCCGTCGGCGCCGAGCGCGTCGAGTCCGGGCACGAGCCGGGCCTCCAGCGCGTCCGCGAGCCCCAGCGGGTCGGGGCCGGTGTCCGTGTCGCCGAGCACCGCCCAGGCCCGGCCGGTGACCGGGGCGGCGTCCGGCAGGGAGACCGGGAGCCAGTCGAGCCGGAAGACGTCCTTGGGGCGGGCGGCCTCGGCCGGGGAGCTGTGGAGCTGCGCGGCCGACACCTGGCGCATGGCCAGGGACTCCACCCGGGCGACCGGCTGTCCGGTGCCGTCCGCGAGGTCCAGGGCCAGGGCGTCGGGCCCGGCCTTGGAGAGGCGTACGCGCAGGCTCGACGCCCCGTAGGCGTACAGCGAGACGCCCGACCAGGAGAAGGGCAGTCTGCTCGTGCCGGTGCCGTCCAGGGCGAGGAAGGTCAGCGCCTGGAGGGCCGCGTCGAGCAGCGGCGGGTGCAGTCCGTAGGCGGCGGCTTCGGTGGCGTGGGGTTCGTCGAGCACCACGTCGGCGTAGACCTCGTCGCCGGTGGTCCAGGCGCGGCGCAGTCCCTGGAAGGAGGGGCCGTAGGCGAATCCGCCCTGCCGGTACATCGCGTAGAACTCGGAGACGTCGACGGGCTCGGCGCCGGGCGGCGGCCAGGCGGTCAGGTCGTGCGACGGCTCGGGCCGGCCCTCGCCGAGGAGCCCGGTGGCGTGCAGGGTCCACGGGGTGCCGGCGGGGGCGTCGTCGCGGCGGGCGTGCAGCGTCAGCGGGCGCAGCCCTGTCGCGTCGGGGGCGCCGACCCGGAGCTGGAGTTGCACGGTGCCGTCGGGGGGCAGGACCAGCGGGGCGGCCAGGGTCAGTTCCTCGACGCGGTCGCAGCCGGCCTCGTCGCCCGCGCGCATCGCCAGCTCCAGGAAGCCGGTGCCCGGGAACAGGATCGTGCCCATCACCTCGTGGTCGGCCAGCCACGGCAGGTCCCGGACGCCGATGCGTGCGGTGAACAGCCGCCCGTCGTCCCCGGCCAGCGGTACGGCGGCGCCGAGCAGCGGGTGCCCGGCGTCGGAGAGCCCGGCGGCGGTCACGTCGCCGTGGCGCCGCGCCGGGGCCTGCGGCCAGTAGCTCTGGTGCTGGAAGGCGTAGGTGGGCAGATCGGTGGTGCGGGCGCCGGTCGGGGCGTAGAACGCCGCCCAGTCGACCTCGGTGCCGTGCGCCCAGAGGTGCGCGAGCGCGGTGACGGCGGTGGCGGGCTCTGGCTGCTTGCGGTTCAGGGCCGCCACGGCGAGGACATCGCCGTCGTACGTCTCCTCGATGGCCCCGGTGAGGGTGGCGTCCGGGCCCAGCTCCAGGAACCGGGTGACCCCGAGGTCCTTGAGCCGGGTCACGGCGTCCGCGAAGCGGACCGTGCCACGGACCTGGTCGGTCCAGTACGCGGCGCTGAACTCCGTGACCGGTTCCCCGGTCAGCGTGGACACGATCGGGATACGAGGCGTCTCGTACGCCAACTCGGCGGCAACGGCCGTGAAGGCGTCCAGCATCGGGTCCATCAGCGAGGAGTGGAAGGCGTGACTGACCTCCAGCCACCGCGACTGACGCCCCGACAGCCGCGCGGCCACCGCTTCGACGGCCTCACGGGTACCCGAAAGCACCACCTGCCCCGGCGCGTTGACCGCGGCGACCGAAACGCCCTCCACCAGCAGCGGAGCGACCTCGTCCAGCCTCGCCCGCACCGCCCACATCGCACCACCGGACGGCAGCGCCTGCATCAGACCCGCACGCGCCGCCACCAGCCGGGCGGCGTCCGCCAGGGACAGCACCCCGGCAACATGCGCGGCGGCCAGCTCACCCACCGAGTGACCGGCCAGGTAGTCCGGACGCACTCCCCACGACTCCACGAGCCGGTAGAGCGCGACTTCGACGGCGAAGAGCGCGGGCTGCGCCCAGCCGGTGTTCTTCAGGGCCTCCGCGTCCTCGAACACGACATCGCGCAGGGGCCGGTCCAGCAGCGCGTCGAAGTGCGCGCACACCTCGTCCAGGGCCTCCGCGAACACCGGGAAGGAGTCGGCCAGTTCACGGCCCATGCCGACCCGCTGACCGCCCTGGCCGGAGAAGACGAACGCGGCGGAGCCGGCGCGGGCACGGGCGGTGAGGGTGCGGGGGGTGGGTTGGCCGGCGGACAGGGCCGACAGCTCTGCCCGCAGGTCGTCGGTGCCGGTGCCGAGGACGACGGCGCGGTGGTCCAGGGCGGCGCGGGTCGTCGCCAGGGAGAGGCCGACGTCCACGGCGCTGCGGCCGTCCGTCCCGGACTCCAGCCGCCCGGCCTGGGCGGCGAGGGCGGCGGGCGTCTTCGCGGAGACCGGCCAGGGCACCACCGGCAGGGTGACGTCCACGGACGGTTCCGGTGCCGGGGCGGCGGCGGGCGCCTCCTCGATGATGACGTGCGCGTTCGTCCCGCTGATACCGAAGGACGAGACGCCCGCGCGCCTCGGCCGCTCGCCGCGCGGCCAGGGACGGGCCTCGGTGAGCAGTTCCACCGCTCCGGCCGTCCAGTCGATGTGGGTCGACGGCTCGCCGACGTGCAGCGTGCCGGGCAGGACCTCGTGGTGCATGGCCTGCACCATCTTGATCAGTCCGGCCACCCCGGCGGCGGCCTGGGTGTGCCCGATGTTCGACTTGATCGAGCCGAGCCGCAACGGCTGCCCCTCGGGCCGGTCCTGCCCGTACGTGGCGAGCAGGGCCTGGGCCTCGATGGGGTCACCGAGCGTCGTGCCCGTGCCGTGCGCCTCCACCGCGTCCACCTCGGCGGGCGACAGCCCGGCCGTGGCCAGCGCCTGGCGGATGACGCGCTGCTGCGACGGACCGTTCGGGGCGGTCAGGCCGTTGCTCGCGCCGTCCTGGTTGGTGGCGCTGCCGGTGACGAGGGCGAGCACCTGGTGACCGTTGCGGCGGGCGTCCGAGAGACGTTCCAGGACGAGGACGCCGACGCCCTCGCCCCAGCCCGTACCGTCCGCGTCGTCCGAGAACGCCTTGCACCGGCCGTCGACGGCGAGACCGTGCTGCCGGCTGAAGCTGACGAACGGGGTGGGCGTGGAGATGAGCGTGACACCGCCCGCGAGGGCGAGGTCGCACTCGTCGCCGCGCAGCGCCTGCGCGGCCAGGTGCAGGGCGACGAGCGAGGACGAGCAGGCCGTGTCGACGGTGACCGCAGGGCCTTCGAGGCCGAGGGTGTAGGCGACGCGGCCGGACAGGACGCTGGAGGCGTTGCCGGTCATGAAGTAGCCGTCCGCGCCCTGCGGGGAGGCGATGAGCAGTCCGCCGTAGTCGGAGCCGTTGCTGCCGGCGAACATGCCGGTCCGGCTTCCGGCCAGGGACAGCGGGTCTATGCCCGCCCGTTCGGTGGCCTCCCACGCGGTCTCCAGGAGCAGCCGCTGCTGCGGGTCCATGGACAGCGCCTCGCGCGGGTTGATGCCGAAGAGGGTGGCGTCGAACTCGCTGATGCCGTGGACGAATCCGCCGTGCCGGGTGTACGTCGTCCCGGCCTTGTCGGGGTCGGGGTCGTAGACCCCGTCGATGTCCCAGCCCCGGTCGTCCGGGAAGTCGGTGATGGCGTCGACCCCCTCGGAGACCAGCCGCCACAGCTCTTCCGGCGAGGAGACGCCGCCGGGGAGGCGGCAGCTCATGCCGACGATGGCGATCGGGTCGTCGCCCCGGCCCGGGGTGCCGGTGGGGCCGGCCGGGAGCGCGGCGGCGGGGGCCGGGTCGGTGAGGCCGACGAGTTCCTCGCGCAGCAGCCGGGTGAGCGCGGTCGGGGTCGGGTGGTCGAAGATCAGCGTGGCGGGCAGCCGCAGCCCGGTCGCGGATCCCAGCCGGTTGCGCAGTTCGATCGCGGTGAGCGAGTCGAAGCCGATGTCGGAGAAGACGCGCGCCGGGTCCACGTCGGTGGGGGCGGCGAAGCCGAGGACGGCGGCGACGTGGCCGCGTACGAGGTCGAGCAGTTCGCGTTCGCGCTCGGCCTCGGGGAGTCCGGCGAGCCGGGCGGCCAGGGAGTCCGGGCTGCCGGTGGCGGTGCCGGTGCTCGCGGCCTCCAGGGCCGTACGGGCCTCCGGGATGCCGTCGAGGAGGGTGGAGCGGCGGCTCGCGGTGAGCGCGGGCGCGTAGACGGCCCAGTCGATGGCGGCGACGGTGAGGGTGGCCTCGTCCTCCCCGACCGCCTGCCGCAGGACGGCGACGGCTGATTCGGGGGCCAGGGCGTGGACCCCGCCCTTGCGCTGGCGGGCCTCGACGGCCGCGCTGTCGGCCATGCCCGCGTCGGACCAGGGGCCCCACGCGATCGAGGTGGCGGCGAGTCCGTCGGCCCTGCGGCGCTCGGCCAGGGCGTCCAGGACCGCGTTGGCGGCGGCGTAGTTCGCCTGGCCGGGCCCGCCCCAGATGCCGGCGGTGGAGGCGAACAGGACGAACGCGTCGAGCCGGATGCCCAGGTCCCGGACCGTCTCGTCCAGGAGCAGCGCGGCGTGGGCCTTGGGTGCCATGACCTGGGCGATGCGCTCGGGGACGAGCGCGTCGAGGATGCCGTCCGCGAGCACACCGGCCGCGTGGACGACCGCTGTCAGCGGGGCCGCCGTGTCGTCGGCGAGGCCGCCGACGAGGGCGGTGACCTGGGCACGGTCGGCCATGTCGCAGGCCGCGAGGGTGACCCGGGCGCCGAGTCCCTCCAGCTCCCGGGCGAGTTCCGGTGCGCCGGGGGCGTCGGCGCCCCGGCGGCTGGTGAGCACCAGGTGCGCGGCGCCGTTCCCGGCCGCCCAGCGGGCCATCCTCGCGCCGAGGGCGCCGGTGCCGCCGGTGACGAAGACCGTGCCCGAGGGCGTCCAGGCCGTGTCCGTGGCGGCCGGGCGCGGGGCGCGGACGAGCCGCCGGGCGAAGAGGCCCGAGGCGCGCAGGGCGATCTGGTCCTCGTCGCCCGCGGCGAGGGCGTTCACCAGGCGTCGTGCGGACCGCGCGTCGGCGGTCTCGGGGACGTCGGCCAGCCCGCCCCAGCGGTCCGGGTGCTCCAGCGCGGCCACGCGCCCGAGCCCCCACACCGCCGCCTGGGCGGGCCGGGTGACCGCGTCCCAGCGGGCGGCCGCGACCGCTCCGGAGGTCAGTGCCCAGAGCGGGGCGGCGATGCCCGCGTCCCCGAGCGCCTGCGTCAGCGCGGCGGTGAGCGCCAGTCCCCTCGGCAGCCCGGTCAGGCCGTCGACGGCCCGCTCGTCCCAGGCCAGCAGGGAGACCACTCCGGCGTACGCGTCGCGGTCCGTGGACCCGGTGTCCTCGGCGCCTTCGGCGGTCCCGGAGAGGGCGTGGAGCCGTGCGGTGAGGGACGCGCGGTCCTGAGCGGTGTCGTCGGCCCGCAGGACGCGTACGGTCGCGCCCCGGCCGGTCAGTTCCCCGGCGAGGGCGTCCGCCCAGGCATCGGTGGCGGAGGGGGCGTCCGTACCGTCGTCCCCGGTGTCGGGGGTGACGAGCAGCCAGGTTCCGGTGAGCGGTGTTCCGTCGGCCGGGGAGAGCGGGGTCCAGCCGACCCGGTAGCGCCAGGAGTCGGTGGTGTCCTGCTCGCGCTGCTTGCGCCGCCAGTCCGCGAGCGCGGGCAGCAGCGGATCGATGACCGACGCGTCCGCGTCGAGCGTCCCGGCCAGCGCCTGCGCGTCGGCCCGCTCCACCGCCGCCCAGAACTCCCGGTCCGCCGCCGTACCGCCGTCCGCCGCGGCCACGGGCGCGGTGTCGAACTCCGGCCAGTACGGGCGGCGCTGGAAGGCGTACGTGGGAAGGTCCACGCGGGCGGGGCGGCGGGCGGGGAACGCCGCCGACCAGTCGACCTCCACGCCGTGCACCCAGAGCGCGGCGACCCCCGCGAGGAAGCGGTCGAGCCCGCCGTCGTCGCGGCGCAGCGACCCCGTCACCACGGCCTCGTCGGCGATCTCTTCAATCGCTGCGGAGAGCACGGGGTGGGAGGAGACCTCGACGAAGACCCCGTAGCCCTCCCCAGCCAGTTTCTCGATGGCCTGGGCGAAACGGACCTGGGAGCGGAGGTTGGTGACCCAGTAGTCGGTGGTCATGTCGGAGCCGTCGGTGAACTCACCCGTCACGGTCGACAGAAGCGGAATCGTCCCCGCACGCGGGCTGATCCCGGCCAGACTGGCCGTCAGCTCGTCGTGGAGCACGTCCATGGCGGGCGAGTGGGAGGCGTAGTCGACCGCGATACGGCGCGCCCGCAGCCCCAGCTCCACACACCGGGCCACGGCCTCTTCCACGGCCTTGATCTCACCGGAGATGACCACCTGCGAGGGCCCGTTGACGGCGGCAACGGACACGCGGCCGTCCCACTCCGTCAGGATCTTTTCGACCCGGTCCACCCCGGCACCGACCGACGCCATCGTCCCGTTCCCACTGGCCAGACCCGCAATCGCCCGGCTCCGCACGCACACCACACGCAGCGCGTCCTCAAGCGACAACGCCCCCGCCACATACGCGGCGGCGATCTCCCCCTGCGAATGCCCGACGACAGCCGCCGGCTTCACGCCGTACGACCGCCAGACGGCCGCGAGTCCCACCATGACCACGAAGGAGGCGGGCTGGACGACATCGACCCGGTCCGGAGAAGGTGCGCTCTCCACCCCGGACAGGACATCGGTCACCGACCAGTCCACGAGTTCGCCCATCGCGGCCTCGCACTCGGCCACGGCCTGCGCGAACACCGCCGATTCATCGAGCAGTCGGGCGCCCATGGCGGCCCACTGCGCCCCCTGGCCGGGGAAGACGAAGACCGAGCGGCCCACCGGGCCGGACACCCCGGAGACCACTCCGGCGGCGGGGTCGTCCGCCGCCAGGGCGCCGAGGCCGGTGGCGTAGGACGGTCCGAGGACCACGGCGCGGTGTTCGAACCGGGCGCGGGTGGTCGCCAGGGACCAGCCCACCGCCACCGGGTCGGCACCGGTCAGGGCCTCCAGCGCGGCGGCCTGGCCCCGCAGGCCCTCGGCGCTCCGGCCGGACAGGATCCACGGCACGGCCGACAGCGGCTCGGCGGAAAGGGGTTCGTCGGAGGCCGGTTCGGCGGAGGCGGGTGCGGGGGTCTCCGGCGCGGGCGCCTCCTCCAGGATCACGTGGGCGTTGGTGCCGCTCATCCCGAAGGCCGACACGCCCGCGCGCCTGGGCTGCTCGCCGCGCGGCCAGTCGCGGGCCTCGGCCAGCAGCTCCACCGCGCCCTCGGTCCAGTCCACGCGCGAGGACGGGGTGCCGAGGTGCAGGGACTTCGGCATCAGGCCGTGGCGCATCGACTGCACCATCTTGATGACGCCCGCCACACCGGCCGCCGCCTGGGAGTGGCCGATGTTCGACTTGATCGAGCCCAGCCAGAGCGGGTTGTCGTCGGTGCGTTCCTGGCCGTAGGTCGCCAGCACGGCCTGGGCCTCGATCGGGTCACCGAGCGAGGTGCCGGTGCCGTGGGCCTCGACGACGTCGATGTCCGCGCCGGTCAGGCCGGAGTTGGCCAGGGCCTGGCGGATGACGCGCTGCTGGGAGGGGCCGTTCGGGGCGGTCAGGCCGTTGGACGCGCCGTCCTGGTTGACCGCCGTACCGCGCACCACCGCAAGCACCTGGTGGCCGTTGCGGCGGGCGTCCGACAGGCGCTCCAGGAGGAGCATGCCGACGCCCTCGCCCCAGCTCGCTCCGTCCGCGTCGTCCGAGAACGGCTTGGAGCGGCCGTTCTCCGCGAGGGCGCGCTGACGGCTGAACTCGATCAGCGAGATGGGGGTGGACATGACGGTCACCCCGCCGGCGAGCGCCATCGTGCAGTCGCCCTCCCGCAGGGCCTGGCAGGCCGAGTGCAGCGCGACCAGGGAGGAGGAGCAGGCCGTGTCGATGGTGACGGCCGGGCCTTCGAGGCCGAAGGAGTACGAGACGCGGCCGGAGAGCACGCTGGGCGAGTTGCCGGTGCCGAGGAAGCCCTCGGAGCTCTCCTTCGCCGCGGCGAGCAGGCCGCCGTAGTCCTGGTAGGTGACGCCGGCGAAGACGCCGGTGCTGCTGCCGCGCAGGGTGTGGACGTCGAAGCCGGCGTGTTCCATGGCCTCCCAGGACGTCTCCAGGAGCAGCCGCTGCTGGGGGTCCATGGAGACGGCCTCGCGGGGGCTGATGCCGAAGAAGCCCGCGTCGAACCGGCTCGCGTCGTGCAGGAACCCGCCTTCGTGGACGTAGCAGGTGCCCGGGTTGTCCGGGTCCGGGTCGTACAGGGCCTCCAGGTCCCAGCCTCGGTCGGTCGGGAAGCCGGAGATCGCGTCGGTGCCCTCGGAGACGAGCCGCCACAAGTCCTGGGCGGTCTGGATGCCGCCGGGGTAGCGGCAGCTCATGCCGATGATGGCGATGGGGTCGTCCTGGTCGGCGGCCGTGCGGGTGCGCGGGGCCGGGGCGGTGCCGGGCTCGGGTCCGCCGAGGAGGGCGTCGCGGATGTGGTCGACCAGCGCGCGGGGGGTCGGGTAGTCGAAGACGAGCGTGGCGGGCAGCCGCAGGCCGGTCTCCTCCATGAGCGCGTCGCGGAGGTGGACGGCGGTGAGGGAGGTGAAGCCCAGCTCGCGGAAGGGCAGTTCCGCGTTCATCGCCTGGGTGGGCGGCTGTTCGAGGACGATCGAGGCGCGGCGGCGCACGATCTCCAGCAGCGCGTCGCGCTGCTCGCTCCCGGGCAGGGCGGCGAGGCGGTCGCGGAGCGCCCGGGCGCCGCCGGAGACGGCGGCGGCGGCCTTGCGGCGTCCGGCACGGCGGGGTGCCGGGGGCTCGGGTGCCGTGGCCGGGGCCTGGTCCGGGGCGGAGAACGGGGTTCCGTCGTAGGGGCGCAGGGTCAGGGCGTCCGCCGTCAGCACGGGCTCGCCCGAGGTGTCGGCGACGGTGACGGTGTACGCGCCGTCCACCGGGCCCGGGGTGAGGGCGACGCGCAGCAGGGACGCGCCGCTCGCGTGGAGGGTGACGCCGCTCCACACGAACGGGAGGCGTGCGGCTTGGGCCGCGGTCTCGTCGTACGAGAGTGCCTGGAGGGCGGCGTCGAGGACGGCGGGGTGGAGGCCGAACCGGTCGGCCTCGGCGCGGAAGGCGTCGTCGAGGGCGACCTCGGCGAACAGGTCGCCGTTCCGCCGCCAGACGGCGCCGAGGCTCTGGTAGACCGCGCCGTAGCCGAAGCCGTTCTCGGCGCGGGCCGGGTAGTGGCCGTCGATGGAGACGGGGGTGGCCCCGGCGGGCGGCCAGGCGGTGAGCCCGGGGTGCACGGGTCCGGGGACGGTGCCGAGGACGCCACTGGCGTGCCGGGTCCACGGCTGTGCGCCGCTGCGGGAGCTGATGCGGAAGGCGCGGTGGCCGGTCGCGTCCGGGGGCTCGACCATGACCTGCACCTGTACGGCCTGCTGTTCGGGCAGGACGAGCGGGGCTTCCAGGATCAGTTCCTCGATGCGGTCGCAGGCCAGATGGTCTCCGGCGGCGACGGCCAGTTCCACGTATCCGGTGCCGGGGAACACGGATTCGCCCGCGACCCGGTGTTCGGCGATCCAGGGGTGGGTGCGGTCGGATATCCGGCCGGTGAAGACGTGTCCGCCGCCGTCGGAGAGTTCCACGGCCGCGCTCAGCAGCGGGTGTTTGAGCGGTTCGGCGCCCAGGGTGCCGGCGTCGGAGATGCCGGCCCCGCCCTCCAGCCAGTAGCGCTGGTGCTGGAAGGCGTACGTGGGCAGCGCGACCGTGCGGGCCCCGGTCGGCGCGTAGAACGCATCCCAGTCGACCTCGGCCCCGTGCGCCCAGAGGTGCGCGAGCGCGGTGACGGCGGTGGTGGGCTCGGGCTGCTTGCGGTTCAGGGCGGCGACGGCGAACGCCTCGTCGTCGGTCTCCCCGATCGCTCCGACCAGGCTTGCGTCGGGGCCGAGTTCGAGGAAGCGGATGGCTCCGAGGTCCTTGGCCCGGGTGATCGCGTCGGCGAAGCGGACGGTGCCGCGCACCTGGTCCGCCCAGTAGGCGGCGGTGAACTCGGTGACGGGTTCGCCGGTCAGCGTGGAGACGATCGGGACGCGGGGCGTCTCGTACGTCAGCTCGCCCGCCGCCGCCCGGAACTCGGCCAGCATCGGGTCCATCAGGGCCGAGTGGAACGCGTGACTGACCTCCAGCCAGTGGCCCTGGCGGTCGGTGAGCCGGTCCGCTACCGCTTCGACGGCCTCACGGGTGCCGGAGACGACGACCTGGCCGGGCGCGTTGACCGCCGCCAGGGACGCGCCGTCGACCAGCAGCGGGGCGACCTCGTCGGCGGTGGCGCGTACGGCCCACATCGCACCGCCGGACGGCAACGCCTGCATGAGCGTCGCACGGGCGGAGACCAACCGGGCCGCGTCCGCCAGGGACAGCACCCCGGCCACATGCGCGGCGGCCAGCTCACCCACCGAGTGACCGATCAGCTGGTCCGGACGCACACCCCACGACTCGACCAGGCGATACAACGCGACTTCCACCGCGAACAGCGCGGGCTGCGCCCAGCCGGTGTTCTTCAGCGCCTCCGCGTCACCGAACATCACCTCGCGCAGCCCGTCGAAGTGCGCACACACCTCGTCTAGGGCTGTCGCGAACACCGGGAAGGCGTACGCCAGTTCGCGGCCCATGCCGACCCGCTGCCCGCCCTGGCCGGAGAACACGAACGCGGTCAGGCCCTCGCGGGAGAGGCCGGTGACCCGGCCCGGGGTCGGTTCGCCGGAGGCCAGGGCCTCCAGGCGGGTGCGGAGTTCGGTGGTGTCGGTGCCGAGGACGACCGCCCGGTGTTCGAGGAAGGACCGGGTGGTGACGAGGGACCGGCCGACGTCGGCCGCGTCCAGGTCCGCCACCGCGTCCGCCAGGCGCCCGGCCTGGGCGGCGAGGCCCTCGGCGGAGCGGGCCGACACGGCCCACGGGAGGACGGGCGGCGCGACCGGGTCCGTGACCGTCACGGCCTGCGGTTCCGGGGCGGGGGCCTCTTCGACGATGACGTGGGCGTTGGTGCCGCTGACGCCGAAGGCCGAGACGCCGGCGCGGCGCGGGCGCTCGCCGCGCGGCCACGGCCGGGCCTCCGCGAGCAGTTCGACCGCCCCGGCCGTCCAGTCCACGTGCGTGGACGGGGTGGCGGCGTGGAGCGTGCGGGGCAGTTCGGCGTGGTGGAGCGCGAGGACCATCTTCATGATGCCCGCGACCCCGGCCGCCGCCTGGGTGTGCCCGATGTTCGACTTGACCGAGCCCAGCCACAGCGGCTGTCCCTCGGGCCGGTCCTGCCCGTACGTGGCCAGCAGGGCCTGCGCCTCGATCGGGTCCCCGAGCTTCGTCCCCGTGCCGTGCGCCTCCACCGCGTCCACCTCCGCGCCGGTCAGGCCGGAGTTGGCCAGGGCCTGGCGGATGACGCGCTGCTGGGAGGGGCCGTTGGGGGCGGTCAGGCCGTTGGACGCGCCGTCCTGGTTGACCGCCGTACCGCGCACCACCGCCAGCACCTGGTGGCCGTTGCGGCGCGCGTCCGACAGCCGCTCCACCAGGAGCAGGCCGACGCCCTCGCTCCAGCCGGTGCCGTCGGCGTCGTCGGAGAATGCCTTGCAGCGGCCGTCGGTGGCGAGTCCGCCCTGGTGGGCGAAGTCGATGAAGGCGTCCGGGCCCGCGATGACCGTGGCACCGCCCGCGAGGGCGAGGGAGCATTCGCCCGAGCGCAGCGCCTGCACCGCGAGGTGCAGGGCGACGAGCGAGGAGGAGCAGGCCGTGTCGACGGTGACCGCCGGGCCTTCGAGGCCGAGGGCGTACGAGATGCGGCCGGACAGGACGCTGCCGGAGTTGCCGGTGATGAGGTGGCCGCCGACGCCGTCGGGCACGTCGCTGACCTGGCTGAGGTAGCCGGAGCTGCCCGCGCCGACGAAGACGCCGACCGTGTCGCCCTTGAGGGAGAGCGGGGCGATGCCCGCGCGCTCCAGGGACTCCCAGGCGACTTCGAGGAGGAGGCGCTGCTGCGGGTCCATGGCCAGGGCCTCGCGGGGCGAGATCCCGAAGAACGCGGCGTCGAAGTCGGCGGCGCCGGGCAGGAAGCCGCCCTCGCGGGTGAAGGCGGAGCCGGCCGCGTCGAGCGCTTCGAGGTCCCAGCCCCGGTCCGTGGGGAACGGGGTGATGGCGTCGGCCGCTCCGGAGACCAGCCGCCACAGGCTCTCCGGGTCGGTGGCGCCGCCGGGGAAGCGGCAGCCCATCGACACGATCGCGACGGGTTCGTCCAGGGCGGCGCGGGCGGCCTCGGCCTGTTCGGGGCGGTGCTCGGTGCCGAGCAGCCGGTCGACGAGGTGGTCGGTGAGGACGGCCGAGGTCGGGTGGTCGAAGACCAGGGTGGCCGGGAGCGGGAGGCCGGTCGCGACGCGGAGCCGGTCGCGGAACTCGATGGCGGTCAGCGAGTCGAAGCCGAGGTCGCGGAAGGCGTGCTCGGGGTCGATGGCCGTGCCGTTCGCGTGCCCGAGGACGGCGGCGGCCTCGCCGCGCACGAGGGCGAGGAGGTGACGGCGGCGGTCGCGGGCGTCGAGGCCGCGCAGCTGTTCGCGCAGCAGGGCGGAGGTCTCGTCGCCGTCACCGGCGGAGCCGGGAGTACGGTCCCGGCCGTCGTCGTGGCCGGAGGCGCGGGCCGGGTCGAAGGCGGCGAACAGGGCGCTGGGCCGGCGCAGGGTGAAGGTCGGCAGGAAGCGGTCCCAGTCGACGTCCACGACGGTCACGGCGGGTTCGCCCGCGTCCAGTGCGGACTCCAGCGCGGCCATCGCGTCGTCGGGCGGCAGGGCGGTCAGTCCGCGCCTGCGCAGATCGTCCTGGGCGCCCTCGGCGTCGGCCATGCCTCCGCCGTCCCAGGGACCCCAGGCGAGGGAGGTGGCGGCCCTGCCCCGGGCGCGCCGCTGTTCCGCGAGGGCGTCGAGGCGGGCGTTGGCGGCGGCGTAGCCGCTCTGGCCGCCGCTGCCCCAGGTGGCGGCGATGGAGGAGTAGAGCACGAACGCGTCGAGGTCGCGGTCACCGAGCAGGGCGTCCAGATGTGCGGCCCCGGCGGCCTTGGCGCCGAGCATCGCGGCGAGCGAGTCGGCGTCGGTGTCACCGAAGGCGACGCCCTCGGTGAGGCCGGCCGTGTGGAAGACGGAGCCGACCGCCGGTCCGGCCGCCTCGATCCGGTCGAGGGCGGCGGCGAGGGACGTACGGTCCGCGAGGTCGCAGGCGGCGAAGGTGACGGCCGCGCCGTGTGCTTCCAGCTCCGCGCGCAGGGCGGCGGCGCCGGGCGCGTCCTCGCCCCGGCGGCTGACGAGCGCGAGGTGCCGGGCTCCCCGGTCCACGGCCCAGCGGGCCACCCGGGCACCGAGCGCCCCGGTGCCGCCGGTGACGAGGACGGTGCCCGTGGGCGTCCAGCCCGTGCCCGCGTCGCCGAGGGGCCGCGCGGAGGCCGGGGGCGCGGCGACGAGCCGGCGGGCGAGGACGGCCCCGCCGCGTACGGCGAGCTGGTCCTCGCCCGGGGCGCCGCCGGCCAGGACGTCGGTGAGCCGGGCGGCGGCGGAGCCTGCCGGCCCTTCGGGCACGTCGACGAGACCGGCCCAGCGCTCGGGCTCCTCCAGGGCGGCGACCCGGCCCAGGCCCCAGACGGCGGCCCGTGCGGGGTGCGTGAGCGCGTCGCCGGCGCCCGCGGACACCGCGCCCGAGGTCACGGACCACACCGCGGCGTCCGCCTCGTTGTCGGCCAGGGCCTGCACGAGGGTGGTGGTGGCCGTGAGGCCGTGGGTGAGACCGGGGCGGCCGGGGTGCTCCCGTTCGTCCTGGCCGAGGAACGACACCACGTGCGTGCGGCCGGTGGAGTCGGTGAGTTCGGTGAGGCGGGCGGCCAGGGCGGCCCGCTCCAGGGTGCCGGGGTCCAGCCGCAGCCGGGTGACCCGGGCGCCGCGCGCCGCGAGTTCACCGGCGACGGCGTCCGCCCACGGCTCCCGCGTCCCGGCGGTGTCCGGTTCCACGACCAGCCACGTTCCGGAGACCGCCGGTCCGGTGACCGTTCCGGTGGGTGCCCAGTCGACGCGGTGGACGAGCCGGTCCACGTGGGCGCTCGCGTCACGGCGCCGCTGCCAGGCGTGCAGGGCCTCCAGGACGCTGTCCGGTCCGGCGTCGGGGGCGAGGCCGAGCGACCGGGTGAAGGCCGCCGGGTCGCCGCCCTCGACGATCTCCCAGAACGCCGCGTCGGCCGCCGGGGCGCCCGCCACCGCGTCCCGCCGTGCCTCCGGCCAGTAGCGCCGCCGCTGGAAGGCGTACGTGGGCAGGTCGATGACCCGGGCGCCGGTCGGGGCGTAGAACGCCGCCCAGTCGACGTCCGCCCCGGCCGCCCAGAGCCGGGCCAGGGACGTCACGGCGGTGGTGGGCTCGGGCTGCTTGCGGCTGAGAGCCGCCACAACGAAGGCATCCTCGTCGGTCTCCCCGATGGCGCCCACGAGGCTCGCGTCCGGGCCGAGTTCGAGGAAGCGGGTGACGCCGAGGCCCTTGGCACGGGTGATCGCGTCCGCGAAGCGGACCGTGCCACGCACCTGGTCCGCCCAGTAGGCAGCGGTGAACTCGGTGACGGGTTCGCCGGTCAGCGTGGAGACGATCGGGATGCGCGGCGTGGCGTACGTGAGCGCGCCCGCCGCCGTCGCGAAGTCGCCGAGCATCGGGTCCATCAGCGGGGAGTGGAAGGCGTGGCTGACGGGCAGCCAGCGGCCCTCACGGCCGATGAGCCGCGTGGCGACGGCTTCGACGGCCTCGCGGGTGCCGGAGACGACGACCTGGCCGGGCGCGTTGACCGCGGCGACGGACGCGCCGTCGACCAGCAGCGGGGCGACCTCCTCGCGGGTGGCCCGTACGGCCCACATCACACCGCCCGGCGGCAGCTCCGCCATCAGCGTCGCGCGGGCGGAGACCAGCCGGCAGGCGTCGGCCAGGGACAGCGAACCGGCCACGTGCGCGGCGGCCAGTTCGCCCACCGAGTGACCGACGAGGAAGTCGGGGCGCAGGCCCCAGGACTCGACCAGCCGGTAGAGGGCGACTTCGACGGCGAAGAGCGCGGGCTGCGCCCAGCCGGTGTTCTTCAGGGCCTCCGCGTCACCGTCCATCACGTCACGCAGTCCGTCGAAATGCGCGCACGCCTCGTCCAGGGCTGTCGCGAACACCGGGAAGGCAGTGGCCAGTTCGCGGCCCATGCCGACGCGCTGGCTGCCCTGGCCGGAGAAGACGAAGCCGGTCAGGCCGTCGCGGGCGACGACCGGGGCCAGCGGTTCTCCGAGCCGGGCGCGCAGGGTGTCGGTGTCCGTGCCGAGGACGACGGCCCGGTGCTCCAGGGCCGCCCGGGTCGTCGCGAGGGAGAGACCGACGTCGGCCGCGTCCACGTCCTCGGTCGCCGTGGCCAGCCGCCGGGCCTGGTCCGTGAGTCCGGCCGCCGTCTTCGCGGAGACCGGCCAGGGCACCAGGGGCAGGGCGAGGTCCGGAGCGGGGGCGGAATCCCGGGCGGCCTCCGGGGCCGCCTCGGCGGCGGGGGGCTCCTCGATGATCACGTGGGCGTTGGTGCCGCTCACCCCGAACGCGGACACACCGGCCCGCCTCGGCCGCTCACCGGGGGCCCAGGCGCGCGCCCGGTCCAGCAGTGCGACCGCGCCCTCCGTCCAGTCGACGTGGGTGGAGGGGGTGCCGACATGCAGGGTGCTGGGGAGCGTCGCGTGACGCATCGCCAGGATCATCTTCATGACGCCCGCGACCCCGGCGGCGGCCTGGGTGTGCCCGATGTTCGACTTGATCGAGCCGAGCCACAGCGGCTGCCCCTCGGGACGGTCCTGCCCGTACGTGGCGAGCAGGGCCTGCGCCTCGATGGGGTCACCGAGCGTCGTGCCCGTGCCGTGCGCCTCCACCGCGTCCACCTCGGCGGGCGACAGCCCGGCCGTGGCCAGCGCCTGGCGGATGACGCGCTGCTGCGACGGACCGTTCGGGGCGGTGAGCCCGTTGGAGGCCCCGTCCTGGTTGACGGCCGAACCCCGGACGACGGCCAGGATCTGGTGGCCCTTACGGCGGGCGTCGGAGAGGCGTTCCAGGACGAGGACGCCGACGCCCTCACCCCACCCCGTACCGTCCGCGTCGTCCGAGAACGCCTTGCACCGGCCGTCCCCGGCAAGGCCGCCCTGCCGCTCGAACTCGATGAACGCGCCGGGCGTGGACATGATCGTCACACCGCCGGCCAGGGCGAGGTCGCACTCCCCCGCGCGCAGTGCCTGCGCGGCCAGGTGGAGGGCGACGAGGGAGGAGGAGCAGGCGGTGTCGATGGTGACGGCCGGGCCTTCGAGGCCGAGGGCGTACGAGACGCGGCCGGACAGGACGCTGCCGGAGCTGCCGGTGCCGCCGTAGCCGTCGCCCGACTCCCCGGTCAGGCCGAGCAGCGCCGGGTAGTCCTGGCCGTTCGTGCCGGCGAAGACGCCGACCGGCAGGCCGCGCAGGGAGGACGGGGCGACGCCCGACTGTTCCAGGGACTCCCAGACGACCTCCAGGAGGAGCCGCTGCTGCGGGTCCATGGACAGCGCCTCGCGCGGGGAGATCCCGAACAGCCCGGCGTCGAAGTCCGCGACGCCGTCGACGAAGCCGCCGACCGGGGTGTAGCCGCCGCCGGTCAGGCCGATCTGCTCCCAGCCCCGGTCGGCGGGGAAGCCGCCCAGGGCGTCGGTGCCCTCGGCGAGCAGCCGCCACAGGGCCTCCGGCGAGTCGGCGCCGCCCGGGAAGCGGCAGCCCATGCCGACCACGACCACCGGATCGTCGCCCACGGCCCGGGGCACGGGCAGCACGCCCGGGGCCGCCGCCTCGTCCTCCGTACCGAAGAGCCGCGACAGCAGCTCGTCGGTCAGCGCCTCCACGGACGGGAAGTCGAAGACCACCGTGGAGGGCAGTTTCAGGCCCGAGGCCGTGGTGAGGGCGTTGCGGAGTTCCACCGCCATCAGCGAGTCGAGCCCGAGGTCGCGGAAGGCCGCGGAGACCCCGACGGCCGTCGGGTCCTCGAAGCCGAGCACCGTGGCGGCCAGTCCGCGTACGGTCTCCATGAGGCCCGTCCGGCGGGCGGCGGGGGCCAGCCCGGCGAAGCGCTCCTTCAGCGCGCCGGTGGCCGTGCGCGGTGCGTTCGTGGTGAGGGCGCGCGGGGCGACCTCGTCCCAGAGCCGGTTGGCGCGCAGCGCGGTCATCCCGGGGACGAACCGCTCCCAGTCCACGTCCGCGACCGTCACGCAGCCGGAGGCCGAGCCGAGGGCGTTGAGCGCGGTGGCGGGGTCGAGCGGCCGTACGCCGCCCCGGTCCATCCGGGCGAGGACGGTGGCTTCGTCGGCCATTCCGCCCTCCGCCCAGGGGCCCCAGCCGATCGAGGAACCGGTCAGGCCCTGCGAACGGCGGTACTCGACCAGCCCGTCCAGCGCGGCGTTCGCCGCCGCGTACGCGCCCTGCCCCGCACCGCCCCACACACCGGCAGCCGACGAGAACAACACGAACGCGTCCAACTCCCTTGCCAAGGAAGCATGGTGGAGGTTCCAGGCGCCCTGCGTCTTCGCCCCCCACACCCCGGCCACACGCTCGGGCGTCAGACCGTCCACGACGCCGTCGTCCAGGACGGCGGCGGTGTGCACGACCGCAGAGATGTCGAAGCGCGCGAAGAGCGCGTCCACGTCCTCCCGTACGGCGACATCGCAGGCCACGATGTCGACCTCGGCGCCCAGTGCTGCCAGTTCCTCCCGCAGTTCCGGGGCGCCGTCCGCGTCCAAGCCGCGCCGGCTGATGAGGACGACGTGTTCCGCGCCCCGCTCCACCACCCAACGCGCCACGCGGGCGCCGAGCGCTCCCGTACCACCGGAGACCAGCACGGTCCCCGACGGCGACCAGGACTCCTCCCCCGGCCGGGCGACCGCCGGCACGAGACGGCGGCCGAGGACCGCGCCACCGCGTACGGCGACCTCGTCCTCGTCCCCGTACCCACCCGACAGCACCTCGGCCAGACGGCCGACGGAATCCCGCGACACCGACTCCGGAACGTCCACCAGACCGCCCCAGCGGCCCGGCTCCTCCAGCGCCACGACCCGGCCGAGACCCCACACCCCGGCCCGCACCGGATGCGTGACCGCATCCCCCGGACCGGCGGAAACCGCCCCCGTGGTCACCGACCACACCGGGCAGACGACGCCCGCGTCCCCGAGCGCCTGGACCAGGGCGGCCGAGGCGGCCACGCCGTCCGGCCCGGACTCGTCCTGGCCGAGGAACGACACCACACGCGCGTGACTCGCGAACTCACCGAGCCGGGCGGCGAGTGCGGGCCGCTCCAGATCGTCGGGGCCGAGCCGCAGGCGGGTGACGTGGCCGCCGCGCTCGGCCAGTTCCCCGGCGAGCGCGTCCGCCCAGGCGTCCTCGGTGTGCGAGGGCTCGACGATCAGCCAGCCGCCGCCCGAGACATCGACGGCGGAAGCCTGGAGGGGTGTCCAGGACACCTCATAGCGCAGCTGGTCGACGGCTTCGCGCTCCCGGCGCCTGCGCTGCCAGGCGGACAGCGCGGGCAGCGTCTCGCGCAGCGACGCTCCGGCGTCGACGCCGAACTCGGCCGCGAACAGCTCGTCGTCCCCACGCTCCACCGCGTCCCAGAACACGGCGTCGGCCGCCGAGGCCGTCGCGGGCCGCTCCTGCCGCACATCCGGCCAGTAGCGCTGGTGCTGGAAGGCGTACGTCGGCAGCTCGACGACCTCGGCCACGGTGGGGGCGAAGAACGCCGTCCAGTCGACGGTCCCGCCCTCCGCCCAGAACCGGGCCAGCGCGGTCACGGCCGCGGGGCCCTCGGGCCGGTCGCGGCGGAGCAGCGGGACGGCGGAGACCGTGTCGTCGCTCGCCTCGCCCACGGCCCCGACGAGGGAGGCGTCCGGGCCCAGCTCCAGCAGACGGGTCACGCCCAGGTTCTTCAGCCGGGCCACGGCATCCGCGAAACGGACCGTGCCGCGCACCTGGTCCACCCAGTAGGCCGCCGAGAACTCCTCGTTCAGCTCGCCCGTCAGGGTCGAGACGATCGGGATGCGAGGCGTCTCGTACGTCAGCTCGCCCGCCGCCGCCCCGAAGTCGGCCAGCATCGGGTCCATCAGCGCCGAGTGGAACGCGTGACTGACCTCCAGCCAGCGCGACTGACGGTCGGTGAACCGCGCGGCGACCGCTTCGACGGCCTCGCGGGTGCCGGAAACCACGACCTGGCCCGGTGCGTTCACCGCAGCGAGCGAGACGCCGTCGGTGAGCAGCGGCGTGATCTCGTCCGCCGTGGCGCGTACGGCCCACATCGCACCGCCGGACGGCAGCGCCCGCATCAGGCCGGCGCGGGCGGAGACCAGCAGGGCCGCGTCCGCCAGGGACAGCACCCCGGCCACATGCGCGGCGGCCAGCTCACCCACCGAATGGCCGACCAGATAGTCCGGGCGGACGCCCCAGGACTCGACCAGCCGGTACAGCGCGACTTCCACCGCGAACAGCGCGGGCTGCGCCCAGCCGGTGTTCTTCAGGGCCTCCGCGTCACCGAACATCACCTCGCGCAGCCCGTCGAAGTGACCGCACACCTCATCCAGGGCCTGCGCGAACACCGGGAAGGCGTCGGCCAGTTCACGGCCCATACCGACCCGCTGCCCGCCCTGGCCGGAGAACACGAACCCGGTCCGGCCGCCTCGGGCCGCGACGGGGACGAGCGTGTCGGTGAGCTGGGCGCGCAGGGTGTCGGGGTCCGTGCCGAGGACGACGGCGCGGTGTTCCAGGGCGGCCCGGGTGGTGGCCAGGGAGAGGCCGACATCGGCCGCGTCCGCGTCGGCGGTCCCGGCGGCCAGGCGCCGGGCCTGGTCCGCGAGCCCGGCCGCCGTCTTCGCGGAGACGAGCCAGGGCACCAGGGGCAGGGTGAGGCCCGGGGCTTTCTCCGGCTCCTGGGAGGACTCCGGGGTCTCCTCGGCGGCCGGGGCCTCCTCGATGATCACGTGGGCGTTCGTCCCGCTGACCCCGAAGGCCGAGACACCGGCCCTCCTCGGGTGGTCGCCGGGGGCCCAGGGGCGTGCCCGGTCGAGGAGTTCGACTGCGCCCTCCGACCAGTCCACGTGCGACGACGGGGTCCCGGCGTGGAGGGTCCTCGGGAGCAGGCCGTTGCGCAGGGCCAGGACCATCTTCATGACCCCGGCGACCCCGGCGGCGGCCTGCGTGTGCCCGATGTTCGACTTGATGGAGCCGAGCCACAACGGCTGTCCCTCGGGCCGGTCCTGGCCGTACGTGGCCAGCAGGGCCTGCGCCTCGATGGGGTCCCCGAGCTTCGTCCCCGTGCCGTGCGCCTCGACGGCGTCCACGTCCGCCGGGGACAGCCGGGCGTTGGCGAGGGCCTGGCGGATGACACGCTGCTGGGAGGGGCCGTTGGGGGCGGTCAGGCCGTTGCTCGCGCCGTCCTGGTTGACGGCGCTGCCCCGGACGACGGCGAGCACCTGGTGACCGTTGCGGCGGGCGTCGGAGAGGCGTTCCAGGACGAGGACGCCGACGCCCTCGCCCCAGCCCGTACCGTCCGCGTCGTCCGAGAACGCCTTGCAGCGGCCGTCGCCGGACATGCCGCCCTGCCGTTCGAACTCCACGAAGGCGCCGGGCGTCGACATGATGGTGGTGCCGCCGGTCAGGGCGAGTTCGCACTCCCCGGCCCGCAGGGACTGCGCCGCGAGGTGGAGGGCGACCAGGGAGGACGAGCAGGCGGTGTCGACGGTGACGGCGGGGCCTTCGAGCCCGAGCGCGTACGAGATGCGGCCGGACAGGACGCTGCCCGCGCTGCCGGTCATGATGTAGCCGCCGAGTTCGTCGTCGGCGTCGAGGAGGACGTCGTATCGGGACGGCGAGCCGCCCATGAAGACGCCGACCTTCCCGCCCTTCGCGGACATCGGCGCGATGCCGGCGCGTTCCAGGGACTCCCAGGCGACTTCGAGGAGCAGCCGCTGCTGGGGGTCCATGGCCAGCGCCTCGCGCGGCGAGATGCCGAACAGGGCGGCGTCGAAGTCCCCGGCACCGTCGAGGAATCCCCCGTGGGTGCCGGGGCCGACGCCGGGCAGGGTCAGGTCCCAGCCGCGGTCGCGCGGGAGGGGGGACATGGCGTCCACCCCGTCCACGACGAGCTGCCACAGGTCCTCGGACGAGCGGACGCCGCCGGGGAACCGGCAGTTCATCGCGATGATCGCGATGGGTTCCCGGGCCGCGTCCTCCACTTCACGGAGACGCTTGCGGGTCTCGTGAAGGTCGGCCGTCGTCCACTTGAGATAGTCGCGAAGCTTGTCCTCGTTCACCGTACGGACCGTCTCCTGTTGGCGTCGCCACGGGAGACGGTAGCTTCGGCTTTCGCTCAGGAAGACTTACCGAACTCCCTGTGGATGAATTCGAACAGCTCGTCGTCTGTCGCTGTCTCCAACTTGCGGGTTACGGGCACCTCGTCATCCACGGTCTGCCTGTCCCCCAGCGCCGACAGTAGGCCGCGCAGCCGGGCTTGGACGGCGTCGAGGTCGTGGTCTGGGGAAAGAGCTGAAATTCCGGCCTCAATCTTGTCCAGCTCCTGAAGAACTGCCTGGTCCGGAGCGAGCGGTGCGGACTGCTCGCCGAGGAGTCCGGTGCGCAGCCTTCCGACGAGGTCCAGGGCCGTGGGGTGGTCGAAGACGAGGGTGGCGGGCAGTTTGACGCCCGTCGCCTTCGTCAGCCGGTTGCGGAGCTCCACGGAGGTCAGGGAGTCGAATCCGAGGCTCTTGAAGGGCCGGTCGACCTCGATGGCGTCGGGTTCGTCGTGGCCCAGGACGGCGGCGACGGCGGTCCGGACGAGGTCGAGGAGGGCGGCGTCGCGTTCGGCGGCCACCATGGCGCGCAGCCGGCCGGCGACGTCGTCGTCCGGCTGCCCGGCGGGTGTGCCGGGGCCGGGGCCGTCCGCCGCCGGGCCCCCGGTGGGGAGTTCGGCGAGCAGCGGCCGGGGCCGGGCCGCCGTGAAGCCGGTCGCGAAGCGCGGCCAGTCGACGGCGGCGACGGTGAGCAGCGTCTCGTCGTGCTCCAGGGCCTGGCGCAGGGCGGCGAGGGCCCGGTCGGGGGCCATGGCGTCGACGCCCCGGCGGCGCAGTTGTTCCTCGGCGGCCGGGTCGGCGGCCATGCCGCTGCCGGACCAGGCGCCCCAGGCGACGGAGGTGGCGGTGCGGCCACGGGCCCGACGGGACTGGGCGAGGGCGTCGAGCGCGGCGTTCGCGGCGGCGTAGGCGGCCTGGCCGCCGCTGCCCCAGACCCCGGCGTTGGACGAGAACAGCACGAAGGCGTCGAGTGCGTCCTCGTCGAAGTACTCGCCGATCAGTGCGTCGAGATGGGTGGCGCCCAAGGTCTTGGCGGCGAGCACGTCCGCGCATTCGGCGGGGCTCATCTCGGTGAGCGGGGTGGCCTGGACGAGTCCGGCGGCGTGGACGACGGTGCGCAGTCGGTGTCCTTCGTCGCGCAGCCCGGCCAGCAGGGCGGCGACCGCGTCCCGGTCCGCGACGTCGCAGGCGGTGATGGTCACGTCGGCGCCGAGCGCGGTCAGTTCCTTGTGCAGGGCGTCGGCGCCGGGGGCGTCGGGGCCCCGGCGGCCGGCGAGGACGAGGTGTCGGGTGCCGGCGGCGGCGAGCCAGCGGGCGATGTGGGCGCCGAGGCCGCCGGTTCCGCCGGTGACGAGGGCGGTGTCCCGGGGCTGCCAGGAGCGGGCGGGCGGGGTGTCGCCGAGCGGTGCGGGCACCAGGCGGCGGACGAGGGCGCCCTGGCGGCGCAGGGCGATCTGGTCCTCGTCGCCGCTCCCGGCCAGGAGGTGGCGGAGCCGTTCGGCGTCGGGGGCTTCGAGGGCGGCGGGCAGGTCGATGAGGCCGCCCCAGCGGTCGGCCTGTTCCAGGCCGATGACCCGGCCCAGGCCCCATATCTGGCGTTGGACGGGGTCGGTGAGCCGGTCGCCGGGGGCGGCCAGTTCGGCGGCGCGGGTCAGCAGCCACAGGGGCGCGTCGTCGTCCGTGTCGGCCAGGGCCTGGGCGAGTTGCAGGGTCGCGGAGACTCCGGCGGGCGTGGCGGGGTGCTCGGGGTGCGGGCGGGTGTCGGTGCCGAGCAGGGAGACGATGCCGTGCGGCGGGCCGGCGTCGGCGCGGTGCCCGCGGAGCAGGTCGGTGAGGGAGGCGCGGGTCGCGGTGGCCGTGTCGACGGTCGCGGTCCGCAGGGTGGCTCCGGGGGTGCCCGCCAGGGCCCGGCCGACCGCCTCGCACCACTCCCGGGTGCCGTCGTCGGCGGTGCCGGTGAGGTCGGGGGTGAGCAGGAGCCAGGTGCCGGTCGGGCGGGCGGGCCGCTGTTCGGGGAGCGGGCGCCACACGGCGCGGTAGCGCCAGGCGTCCAGGGCGGCGGCGTCGCGGCGGGTGCGCCGCCAGGCGGACAGCCGGGGCAGCACCTCGCCGAGGGCGGCGGCGCCGACGCCGAGGGTGTCCGCGAGGGCGTTGGTGTCCTGCTGTTCGACGGCCGTCCAGAAGCCGGCGTCGGCGGGGTCGGTGGTGGCCGGGGCGGGTGCGGCGGGGCGCGGCCAGTAGCGGCGGTGCTGGAAGGCGTACGTGGGCAGGTCGGCGCGGACGGTGCCGGTGTCGGGGCCGGCGGTGACCGCGTGCAGGTCGATGTCCACGCCGGAGCAGTGGGCCTCGGCGAGCGAGGCGGCGAAGCGGCGCGGGCCGCCGTCGTCGCGGCGCAGCGAGCCGCCGACGAAGACCTGTCCGGTGGCCGGGGCTGCGTCGGCGAGGTCGTCCACGGTCTCGCGCACGGGGACGGTGAGGACCGGGTGCGGGCTCATCTCCAGGAAGGCGCGGTGGCCCTGGCCGGCGAGGGTGCGGACGACGGGGTCGAGCATCACGGGCCGGCGCAGGTTGTGGAACCAGTACGCGGCGTCCGTCTCCTCGCCGTCGATCCAGGTGCCCGTGACCGAGGACAGCATCGGGACGGTGGGGCGCTGCGGCCGGATGGGCCGCAGCGCGGCCAGGACCTCGGCCTCGATGCGGTCGACATGGGCGCTGTGCGAGGCGTAGTCGACGGGGATGCGCCTGGCCCGGACGCCGGTGGACTCGCAGTGGGAGAGGAGTTCGTCGAGGGCGTCCACGTCGCCGGAGATCACCACGGAGGCGGGTCCGTTGACGGCGGCGACCGAGCAGCGGCCCTCGTAGCGGGCGACGAGGTCGGCGGCCGGTTCGGGGGCGAGCATCACGGAGACCATGCCGCCGCTTCCGGCGAGCGCGGTCAGGGCGCGGCTGCGCAGGGCGACGACGCGGGCCGCGTCGGGCAGGGAGAGGGCGCCGGCCACGCAGGCGGCGGCGATCTCGCCCTGGGAGTGGCCGATCACGGCGTGCGGGCGGACGCCGCAGGACTGCCAGAGCGCGGCGAGGGAGACCATCACCGCGAACAGCACGGGCTGGACGACGTCCACGCGGTCGTAGCCGGGGGCGCCGGGCGCACCGTGCAGGACGTCGGTGAGCCGCCAGTCGACGTGGGCGGCGAGCGCGTCCTCGCACTCGGCGAGCTTCGCGGCGAACACCGGGGAGGACGCGGCCAGTTCGGTGGCCATGCCGGCCCATTGGGCGCCCTGGCCGGGGAAGACGAACACGGTCCTGCCGGGTGAGCCGGCCGTGGCGGTGACGACGTGGGCGGACTCGCGGCCCTCGGCGAGCGCGGTCAGCCCGGCGAGCAGGTCGTCGGGGCCGGTGCCGATGACGGCGGCGCGCCGGTCGAGCGCGGCACGGGTGGTGGCCAGGGCGCGGGCGACGGCGGCGGGGGCCGGTGCGCCGGGGCCGGTGACGTGGGTCAGCAGCCGGGCGGCCTGGTCGGTGAGGGCCTGCGGGGTCTTGCCGGACAGGGTCCACAGCACCGCGTCGGAGAACGGGGCGGGGGCCTCGGGTGCCGCGCCGGGTGCGGGTTCCGGCTGCTCGGGGGCCTGTTCCAGGATGACGTGGGCGTTGGTGCCGCTGACACCGAAGGCGGAGACCCCGGCGCGGCGCGGCCGGTCGAGCGCGGGCCAGGCCCGCTGCTCGGTGAGCAGCCGTACGCCGCCGCCCGCGACACCCTCCCAGTCGACGTGCGGGGTGGGCGCGGAGACGTGGAGGGTCTTGGGCAGGGTGGCGTGGCCCAGGGCGAGGACGGTCTTGATGACTCCGGCGACTCCGGCCGCCGCCTGGGTGTGCCCGATGTTGGACTTGAGCGAGCCGAGCCAGAGCGGCCGGTCCTCGGGCCGGTCCTGCCCGTACGTGGCGAGGAGGGCCTGCGCCTCGATGGGGTCGCCGAGCGTGGTGCCGGTGCCGTGGGCCTCGACCGCGTCGACGTCCTGCGGGGTGAGGCCGGACGCGGCGAGGGCTTGGCGGACGACGCGCTGCTGGGCGGGGCCGCTGGGGGCGCTGAGCCCGTTGGAGGCGCCGTCCTGGTTGACGGCGGTGCCCCGGATGACGGCGAGGACGGGGTGGCCGTTGCGCCGGGCGTCGGAGAGGCGTTCCACCATGACGACGCCCGCGCCCTCGCCCCAGCCGGTGCCGTCGGCGTCCTCGGAGAACGCCTTGCACCGCCCGTCGGGCGACAGGGCGCGCTGCCGGCTGAACTCCACGAACGCGCCGGGGGTGCTCATCACGGACGCCCCGGCCACCAGCGCGGCGCTGCACTCATCGGCCCGCAGCGCCTGGCACGCCAGATGCAGGGCGACGAGCGACGCCGAGCAGGCGGTGTCCACGGTCATGGCGGGCCCTTCGAGCCCGAAGGTGTACGAGATGCGGCCGGAGAACACGCTGGCGGAGCTGCCCGTGGCGAGGTAGCCGGCCACGTTCTCGTCGGAGTTGTGCAGGGCGGCGGGGTAGTCCTGGCCGTTGGTCCCGGCGAAGACGCCGATGCGGCTGCCGCGGACGGAACGCGGGTCGATCCCGGCCCGTTCGAAGGCCTCCCAGGAGCATTCGAGGAGGAGCCGCTGCTGCGGGTCCATGGCCAGGGCCTCGCGCGGGTTGATGCCGAACAGGTCGGCGTCGAAGTCCGCCACGCCGTGGAGGAAGCCTCCCTCCCGGGCGTACGAGGTGCCTTCGTGGGCCGGGTCCGGGTGGTAGAGGCCGGCGGTGTCCCAGCCCCGGTCCTCGGGGAAGGGGCCGATGCCGTCCGCGCCGTCGGTGAGCAGCCGCCACAGTTCCTCGGGGGTGCGGATGCCGCCGGAGAAGCGGCAGCTCATGCCGACGACGGCGATGGGTTCGTCGGCGGCGCCGGTCCGGTGGGCCGGGAGGGGGGTGTCGGCCGTGGTGTCGTCGGTGCCGGTCAGCTCGTGCAGGAGGTGCCGGGCGAGGGCGTCGGCGTTGGAGTGGTCGTAGACGAGGGTGGCGGGCAGGACGAGACCGGTGAGCGCGGCGAGCCGGCCGCGCAGGTCCAGGGCGAGCAGCGAGTCGAAGCCGAGCGCGGAGAACGCGGCCTCCGGTTCGACGTCCGCGCCGGAGGGGTGTCCGAGGACCTGGGCGGCCTGGGCGCGGACCGCGTCGAGCAGGGCGGCGTGCCGGGCCTGTTCGGGCAGGGCCAGCACCTCGCGCCGCAGCGTCGGTGCGTCGCCGCCCGGCTGGTCGGCGGTGTCCTCGGGCGCGGCGAGCGCGGCGAGCAGTCCGCCGGTCCGTCCGGCGGACATCCGTGCCCAGTCGGCGTCCGCGATCACCGCGCCGGACGCGTCGCCGGTCAGGGCGTGGGCGAGCGCGGCGAGCGCGGCCGGGGCGGCCATGGGGGTGAGCCCGGTGTGCCGCATCCGTGCGGCGAGGTCGCCGTCGGCGGCCATGCCGTCACCGGCCCAGGGGCCCCAGGCGACGGACAGCCCGCGGTGCCCGGCCCGGCGGCGGGTCTCGGCGAGGGCGTCGAGGTAGGCGTTGGCCGCCGCGTAGCCGGCCTGGCCGACGGAGCCGAGGGTCCCGGCGAGGGAGGAGAAGTACAGGGTGTACGCGTCCGGCGCGCGGTCGGCGAGCAGCGCGTCCAGGTGCGCGGCGGCCGTGGCCTTCGCCGCCCAGATGGCGTCCAGTTGGGCGCGGGTCATGGTGTGCAGCAGCCCGTCGTCGACGATCCCGGCCGCGTGCACGACGCCGTCGACGCGGACGCCGTCGGCGTCGAGTCCGTCGAGCAGCGCGGCGAGCGCGTCCCGGTCGGAGACGTCGCAGGCGGCGAGGGTGACGCGGACGCCCGCCTCGGTCAGTTCTTCGCGCAGCGCGGTCGCGCCGGGCGCGTCGGGGCCCCGGCGGCCGACGAGGACGAGGTGCCGGGCGCCGTGGCCGGTCAGCCACCGGGCGACGTGGCCGCCGAGCGCCCCGGTGCCGCCGGTGACCAGGACGGTCGCGCCCAGGGGCGGTTCGCCCCCGGTGCGGGCCGGGCCGGGCACGCGTTCCAGCCGTCGTACGGACAGCCCGGTCGCGCGGACGGCGACCTCGTGCTCGCCGGTCGTCCCGGCCAGCACACCGGCGAGCCGTTCGAGGTCCGGTGCGGCCGGACGGGCCGGCAGGTCGGCCAGTCCGCCCCAGCGGTCGGGGTGTTCGAGCGCGGCGACCCGGCCCAGCCCCCACACGGCGGCCTGCTCGGGGTCCGGTGCCGTGTCGTCGTCCCCGGTGGCGACGGCGCCGCTGGTCACGCACCACAGGGGCGCCGTGACGGATGCCTCGCCGAGCCCGCGCACCACGTCCGCGAGCCAGCCGGTCCGGGCCGCTCCCGTCCCGGCGGCCCCGGTCGGCAGGCAGACGACCCCGGCCGCCCCGGTGTGCGGGGCGAGGAGCGGCGCGATGTCCGTGTCCGGGGCGAGCGCGACCGCTTCGGGCTCGGCGCCCGCGGCGCGGAGTGCGTCGGTGAGCCCGGTGACCAGGGGGTCGTCACCGGTCCCGGGGGCCAGCACCAGCCAGCGCCCGGCGAGCGGACCGGGCCGTTCGGTGACGGGGCGCCAGACGACGCGGTGGTTCCACCCGTCCCGGGTATCCGCGCCCGCGCCGAGCCAGTAGCGCCGGCGCCGGAAGGCGTACGTGGGCAGTTCGGTGACCCGTGCCCCGGCCGGGGCGAAGAACGCGCCCCAGTCGGCCTCGGCCCCGGCCGCCCACAGCTGGGCGAGCGCGGTGACGGACGTGACGGGCTCCGGCTTGTCCCGCCGCAGCAGCGCCCCCACGGACGCGGCGTCCGCGTACGTCTCGTCGATGGCTCCGGTGAGGGTGGCGTCCGGGCCCAGCTCCAGGAACCGGGTGACCCCGAGGTCCTTGAGCCGGGTCACGGCGTCCGCGAAGCGGACCGTGCCACGGACCTGGTCGGTCCAGTACGCGGCGCTGAACTCGGTGACCGGTTCCCCGGTCAGCGTGGACACGATCGGGATACGAGGCGTCTCGTACGCCAACTCGGCGGCGACAGCCGTGAAGGCGTCGAGCATCGGGTCCATCAGGGGGGAGTGGAAGGCGTGACTGACCTCCAGCCACCGCGACTGACGCCCCGACAACCGCGCGGCCACCGCTTCGACGGCTTCACGGGTACCCGAAAGCACCACCTGCCCCGGCGCGTTGACCGCGGCGACCGAAACGCCCTCCACCAGCAGCGGAGCGACCTCGTCCAGCCTCGCCCGCACCGCCCACATCGCACCACCGGACGGCAGCGCCTGCATCAGACCCGCACGCGCCGCCACCAGCCGGGCAGCGTCCGCCAGGGACAGCACCCCGGCAACATGCGCGGCGGCCAGCTCACCCACCGAGTGACCGGCCAGGTAGTCCGGACGCACTCCCCACGACTCCACGAGCCGGTAGAGGGCGACTTCGACGGCGAAGAGGGCGGGCTGCGCCCAGCCGGTGTTCTTCAGGGCCTCCGCGTCCTCGAACACGACATCGCGCAGGGGCCGGTCCAGCAGCGCGTCGAAGTGCGCGCACACCTCGTCCAGGGCCTCCGCAAACACCGGGAAGGAGTCGGTCAGTTCACGTCCCATGCCGACCCGCTGACCGCCCTGGCCGGAGAACACGAAGCCGGTGAGGCCGTCGCCGGCCGTCGCGGTCACCGTGCCGGGGGCGGGGACGCCGTCGGCCAGGGAGCCCAGCCCGTCGAGCAGGTCGTCGGTGCCGGTGCCGAGGACGACGGCGCGGTGGTCCAGGGCGGCCCGGGTCGTCGCCAGGGACACGCCCACATCGGCCGGGCCCGCCTCCGCCGCGCGGTCGCGCAGCCGGGCGGCCTGGGCGGCGACGGCGTCGCGCGACCGGGCGGAGAGGAGCCACGGGACGACGGGCAGCGGGGCCGTGGTCCGGGCGGGTTCCGGCGCGGCGGGCGCCTCTTCGAGGATGACGTGCGCGTTCGTCCCGCTGATGCCGAAGGCGGAGATCCCGGCCCGGCGCGGCCGGTCGCCGGCGGGCCAGGGCCGTGCGTCGGAGAGCAGTTCCACGGCGCCCGCCGACCAGTCGACGTGCGTGGACGGCGTCCGGGCGTACAGGGTCCGGGGCAGTTCGCCGTGCCGCATCGCCAGGACCATCTTGATGACGCCGGCCACCCCGGCGGCGGCCTGGGTGTGGCCGAGGTTCGACTTCACGGAACCGAGCCACAGCGGGCGGTCCTCGGGCCGGTCCTGGCCGTACGTGGCGAGGAGTGCGTGGGCCTCGATCGGGTCCCCCAGGCGGGTGCCCGTCCCGTGCGCCTCGACCGCGTCCACCTCGGCGGCCGAGATCCCGGCGGTGGCCAGCGCCTGGCGGATGACGCGCTGCTGGGCGGGGCCGCTGGGGGCGCTGAGCCCGTTGGAGGCGCCGTCCTGGTTGGTGGCGGTGCCGCGCACCACGGCCAGGACGCGGTGGCCGTTGCGGCGGGCGTCGGACAGCCGCTCCAGGACGAGGACGCCCGCGCCCTCGCCCCAGCCGGTGCCGTCCGCGTCGTCGGAGAACGCCTTGCACCGGCCGTCCCCGGCGAGACCGCCCTGCCGGCTGAACTCGGTGAAGCTGTCCGGTGTCACCAGCACGGCCACACCGCCGGCCAGGGCCATCGTGGACTCGCCGGAGCGCAGGGACTGGGCGGCCCAGTGCAGCGCGACCAGCGAGGAGGAGCAGGCCGTGTCGAGCGTGACCGCCGGACCCTCCAGACCGAGGGTGTACGCGACGCGGCCCGAGACGACGCTCGTGGCGTTGCCGACGAGCAGATGCCCCTTGACCTCCTCGGGAACGGACGGCAGTCCGCTGCCGTACCCCATGCTGTTGCAGCCGATGAAGACGCCCGTACGGCTGCCGCGTACCGAGGTCGGGTCGATCCCGGCGTGCTCGAACGCCTCCCAGGCGGTTTCGAGCAGGAGTCGCTGCTGCGGGTCGGTGGCCAGGGCCTCGCGCGGGCTCATGCCGAAGAACCCGGCGTCGAAGTCGATCGCGTCGTACACGAATCCGCCCTCGCGGACCCCGGCGACATCGGTGGGCCAGCCCCGGTCGGTGGGCAGCGCGGAGAGGGCGTCCGTCCCGGCGGCGAGCAGGTTCCAGAAGTCCTCGGGCGAGCGGATGTCTCCCGGGTAGCGGCAGCCGATGCCGACGATGGCGATGGGCTCGTCGGCCGCCCCGGAGCCGGTGCCCGGGGTGCCGGTGGTGTCCTGGGCGGCGGAGGTGCCGCCGAGGAGTTCGGTACGGAGGAAGGCGGCCAGCAGACGGGGCTGGGCGTGGTCGAAGACCAGGGTGGCGGGGAGCCGGAGTCCGGTGGCGGTGCCCAGGCGGTTGCGCAGCTCCAGGGCGGTGAGCGAGTCGAAGCCCAGCTCGCGGAAGGCGCGGCCCTGCTCGATCGCGTCGGCGTCCGCGTGGCCGAGGACGGCGGCGGCGTGGGCGCGCACCAGGTCGAGGAGTTCGCGCTGCTGCTCGGCCGGGGTCAGTGCGGCCAGACGGCGGCGCAGGGTGTCGTCGGTGGCGTCCGGCCCGGTGCCCTCCGGCTGCCCGGCCGCCAGGGCCCGTACGGCCTCGGGGAGTTCGTCGAGGAGCGGGCGGGGGCGGGCGGAGGCGAAGGCGGGCGCGAAGCGCTCCCAGTCCATGTCCGCCACGATCGCGGTGGTCTCGTCGCGCTCGACGGCGGCGCGCAGCGCGGCGAACGCGGAGGCGGGCGCCATCGCGCGGATGCCCCGGGCCCCCAGATGGCGGGCCATCGAGTCGTCGGCGGCCATGCCCGCGCCGCCCCAGGCGCCCCAGGCGACCGAGGTGGCGGTCCGGCCCGCCGCCCGGCGGCGGTGGGCGAGGGCGTCGAGATGGGCGTTGGCCGCCGCGTAGACCGCCTGGCCGCCGCTGCCCCAGACCCCGGCACTGGACGAGAACAGCACGAACGCGTCCAGCGGCCGGTCCCCGAGCAGGTCGTCCAGGTGGGTGGCGCCGAGCGTCTTCGCGGCCAGCACGTCCGCGAGGCCGTCGGCGCGGTGCTCGGCCAGGGGCGCGAACTCCCCGACGCCCGCCGCGTGCACGACCGCCGTCAGCGGGTGCGCCTCGGGCACCAGACCGAGCACATCGGCCAGGGCCGCGCGGTCCGCGACATCGCAGGCCGCGAGTGTGACGCCGACGCCCTGTGCGGTCAGTTCGTCGCGCAGTTCCGCCGCCCCGGGCGCCTCGGCGCCGCGCCGGCTGGTCAGGATCAGATGGTCGATACCCTCGGCGGCCAGCCACCGGGCCAGTTCGGCGCCGATGCCGCCCGTGGCTCCGGTGACCAGCGCGGTGCCGTGCGGCCGCCAGCGGCGGACCCGGGCGTCCTCGGGCCGGGCGTGGACGAGACGGCGTACGTAGGAGCCCGAGGCGCGCAGCGCGATCTGGTCCTCGCCGCCGTCGGCCAGCACGGCGGCGAGCCGCGCCGCGCCGCGTGCGTCGAGGAGTGCGGGCAGGTCGATGAGCCCGCCCCAGCGGTCGGGGTGTTCGAGGCCGACGACCCGGCCGAGCCCCCAGATGCCCGCCTGCGCCGCGCTGGGCTCCGGGTCGGAGGAGCCGATGCCCACCGCGCCCCGGGTGGCGATCCAGAGCGGGGCGGTGATCTCGGCGTCCCCCAGTGCCTGGACCAGCGCGACCGTGGCCGCCAGCCCGGACGGCACGGCCGGCTGCCCGGCGTACGGGCGCTCGTCCAGCGCCCCGAGCGAGAGCACCCCGGCCGGCTGCGGCACCAGGGCGCGCAGCCGCTCGGCGAGGGCCGCCCGTTCGCCGTCGCCGTCCGCCGTCACCAGGGTCCGCACCTCGACGCCGTGCGCGCGCAGGGCGTCGAGCACACCTGCGGTGTACTCGGTCCCGGCCTCGCTCTCCGGCAGCACCACCAGCCAGTCCCCGGCCGGCTCCGGCCGCCCGTCACCGGTACGCCACGGGCGCCACTTCACCTCGTAGCGCCAGGAGTCGGTGGTGTCCTGCTCGCGCTGCTTGCGCCGCCAGTCCGCGAGCGCGGGTAGCAGCGGATCGATGACCGCCGCCTCCGCGTCGAGCGTCCCGGCCAGCGCCTGCGCGTCGGCCCGCTCCACCGCCGCCCAGAACTCCCGGTCGGCGGCGGTCCCCTCACCGGAGACGGTCGCCTCATCGGCACGGACCTCGGGCCAGTAGGAGCTGCGCTGGAAGGCGTACGTCGGCAGATCCACGAGCGCCGGACGGGTCTCGGGGAACGCGGCCGTCCAGTCGACGTCCACGCCGTGCACCCACAGCTCGGCCACTCCGGCCAGGAACCGGTCGAGCCCGCCGTCGTCGCGGCGCAGGGAGCCGGTGACCACGGCATCGTCGGCTATCTCTTCGATCGCCGCGGAGAGCACGGGGTGGGAGGAGACCTCGACAAAGACCCCGTAGCCGTCGTTCGCCAGCTCCTCGATGGCCTCGGCAAAACGGACCCGGGAACGGAGATTCGTCACCCAGTAGTCGGTGGTCATGTCGGAGCCGTCGGTGAACTCACCCGTCACCGTCGACAGAAGCGGAATCGTCCCCGCACGCGGGCTGATCCCGGCCAGACTGGCCGTCAGCTCGTCATGCAGCACATCCATGGCGGGCGAGTGGGAGGCGTAGTCGACCGCGATACGGCGCGCCCGCAACCCCAGCTCCACACACCGGGCCACGGCCTCTTCCACAGCCTCGATCTCACCCGAAATGACCACCTGGGACGGCCCGTTGACGGCAGCGACCGACACCCGGCCGTCCCAGGCGGACAAGATCTCCTCGACCCGGTCCACCCCGGCACCGACCGACGCCATCGTCCCGTTACCACTGGCCAGACCCGCAATCGCCCGGCTCCGCACGCACACCACACGCAGCGCGTCCTCAAGCGACAACGCACCCGCCACATACGCGGCAGCGATCTCCCCCTGCGAATGACCGACAACAGCCGAAGGCGTCACCCCGTACGACCGCCAGACCTCCGCGAGCGCGACCATCACCACGAACGACGCAGGCTGAACCACATCCACCCGCTCCAGCGACGGCGCGTCCGGACCGCCCCGCAGCACATCGGTGACGGACCAGTCCACCAGCCCCTCCATCGCAGCCTCACACTCAGCCACGACACCGGCGAACACCGGCGAATCAGCGAGGAGTTGGGCACCCATGGCGACCCACTGCGCCCCCTGCCCCGGGAACACGAACACCGACCGCCCCACCGGGCCGGTGACGCCCGACACCACGGCCGCCGACGGCTCATCGGCGGCCAGGGCGGCGAGGCCGGAACCGTACGCACCCAGCACCACCGCACGGTGCTCGAAACGCGCCCGGGTCGTCGCCAGCGACCACCCCACCGACACCGGATCGGCGTCAGCGGCCACCGGGCCCAGCGCCTCCGCCTGCCCCCGCAACGCGGCGGCACTCCGCCCCGACAGCAACCACGGAACCACCGACGGCGACGGGGCGGTGTCCGGGGCCTCGGGGGTCTGCTCGGCGGGGGCCTCCTCCAGGATCACGTGGGCGTTGGTGCCGCTCATCCCGAACGCCGACACGCCGGCGCGCCTCGGCCGCTCGCCGCGCGGCCAGTCGCGGGCCTCGGCCAGCAGCTCCACCGCTCCGGCCGACCAGTCGACATGGGACGACGGGGTGCCCAGGTGCAGGGACTTCGGCATGAGGTCGTGGCGCATCGCCTGGACCATCTTGATGACGCCCGCGACGCCCGCCGCGCCCTGGGTGTGGCCCAGGTTGGACTTGACCGAGCCGAGCCACAGCGGCCGGCCCGCCGGGCGGTCCTGGCCGTAGGTCGCCAGGACGGCCTGGGCCTCGATGGGGTCGCCGAGCGTGGTGCCGGTGCCGTGGGCCTCGACGACGTCCACGTCGGCGGAGGTCAGGCGGGCGTTGGCGAGGGCCTGGCGGATGACGCGCTGCTGGGCGGGGCCGCTCGGGGCGGTGAGGCCGTTCGAGGCGCCGTCCTGGTTGACGGCCGTGCCGCGCACCACGGCCAGGACGCGGTGGCCGTTGCGGCGGGCGTCCGAGAGGCGTTCGACGAGGAGCAGTCCGACCCCTTCGCTCCAGGCCGTGCCGTCGGCGTCCTCCGAGAAGGGCTTGCAGCGGCCGTCGGGGGCCAGGCCCCGCTGCCGGCTGAACTCGCGGAAGGTGGACGGGCTGGTCATCAGCTGGGCGCCGCCGGCCAGGGCCAGCGAGCATTCGCCGGACCTGAGGGACTGCACGGCCAGGTGCAGGGCCACCAGGGAGGTGGAGCAGGCGGTGTCCACGGTGACCGCCGGGCCTTCGAGGCCCAGGACGTAGGCGATGCGGCCGGAGGCGACGCTCGTGGCGACGCCGGTGGCGAGGTAGCCCTCGGTGTCGATGCCCGACTCGTGGACGAAGGGTCCGTAGTCCTGGCCGGTGGCCCCGGTAAAGACGCCGGTGGCGGTACCGCGCAGCGAGGCCGGGGAGATCCGTGCGCTCTCCAGGGTCTCCCAGGCGACTTCGAGGAGCAGCCGCTGCTGGGGGTCCATGGCCAGGGCCTCGCGCGGGGAGATCCCGAAGAAGCCCGCGTCGAAGCCGTCGGCGTCGTGGAGGAAGCCGCCCTCGCTGACGTAGGTGGTGCCGCGCCGGTCGGGGTCGGGGTCGACGAGGGATTCGGTCTCCCAACCGGGCCGGTCGGGGAACGGCGAGATGGCGTCCTCCCCTCCGGCCAGCAGCTCCCACAGCCGGTCGGGGCTGTCGGCACCGCCGGGGAGCCGGCACCCCATGCCCACGATCGCGATCGGTTCGCGTGCGACCTGTTCCAGGCGCTCGTTGCGCTGCTTGAGCTGTTCGTTGCTGCGCAGCGCGGCGCGCAGTGCGTCGACGATCTTGTCCGAGGGTGCGGTCATGTCAGCTTTCCTGTGCGGTGGTGTCGGTGCCGAGCGCCAGCTCGACCAGGTCGGCCAGATTCATGTCGTCGATGCGCTCCCCGGTGTCCGGTTCCGGGGTGGCGGCGGTGGGCTGCTGGGGGGCGGCGGCCAGTTCCAGCAGGGCGTCCAGCAGGCCGGTCTCGCGGAGCCGGCTGAGCGGGATGGTGCGGAGCGTCTGCCAGGTGGCGGCTTCCTCGGGGCTCTGGGCCGCCGTTTCGGGGCCGTCTCCGAACAGGCGGCCCATCAGGTAGCGGGTGAGGTCGGGGAAGGTGGGGTGGTCGAAGACGAGCGTGGTCGGGAGCTTCAGTCCGGTGAGCGCGGAGAGCCGGTTGCGCAGGGCGACGACGGTCAGGGAGTCGAAGCCGATGTCCCGGAAGGAGCGGTCGGGGCGGAGTTCGGCGGGTGAGTCGTGGCCGAGGGCGACGGCGGCCTCGCGCTGGACCCGGTCCAGGAGGAGGTGGTGGCGTGCGGTGGTGTCCAGGGCGGAGAGTTCGCGGACGAGCGCGGTCGCGGTGTCGCCGTCGGTCTCGGGGGCCCCGGAGTCGGTGAGGGCCTGCCGTGCCTCGGGCACGCCGAGGATGAGCGGACGGGTGCGGGTGGCGGAGTAGGCGGGGGCGAAGGACGCCCAGTCGAGGTCCGCGACGACCAGGTTGTGGTCCCGGCGGCCGAGGGCGTCGGCGAGGGCGGCGACGGCGGTGTCGGGGTCCATCGGCCGGTTGCCGGCCCGGCGCAGCTGGGCGGCGGTGTCCGCGTCGACCATGCCGCCGCCGTCCCAGGCGCCCCAGGCGACGGAGAGGAAGGGCAGGCCCTTGTCGCGGCGTTCGGCGGCGAAGGCGTCGAGGTGGGCGTTGGCGGCGGCGTACGGGATGCGGCCGGAGTCGCCCCAGGTGCCGGCGCCGGAGGAGAAGAGGACGAAGGCGTCGAGGTCGAGGCCGTCGGTGAGGGCGGCGAGGTTGCGGGTGCCGGTGGTCTTGGGGCCGAGGACGGCGGACAGGTCGGCCGGGGTGACTTCGTCCGTGGTGAGCGCGCGTCCGCTGGTGCCGGCGGTGTGCAGGACCGCGCGGACCGGCGGCCCGTCGGAGCCGATCTTGGCGAACAGGTCGCCGAGCGCGGCCCGGTCGGCCAGGTCGCAGGCGGCGACGACGACGTCGGCTCCCAGGTCGACGAGTTCGTCCATGAGGTCGGGCATGCCCTCGGCGGCCTCGCCGCGCCGGCTGACCAGGACGATCCGGTCGGCTCCGGAACGGGCGGCCCAGCGGGCCAGCCGGCTGCCGAGCGCCCCGGTGCCTCCGGTGATCACGACGGTGTCCCGGGGCTGCCAGGGGGTGGCCGCGCCCTCGGCGGGTGCGCGGACCAGTCGCCGGGCCCGGATGCCGGTGGCGTCGACGGTCAGGTGCTCCTCGCCGGTGGTGCCGCCGAGCACGGCGCACAGGTGGCGGGCGCTGTCCGCGTCGAGTGCCTCCGGCAGGTCGACGAGTCCGCCCCAGCGCTGACGTGGCAGGTCGATGCCGAGGACCGCTCCGGTGCCCCAGACGGTGGCCTGGGCGGGGTTGCGGGGCGGGCGGCCGGGGCCGGTGCCGATCGCGCCCGTGGTGGCCAGCCAGAGCGGGGCGTCCAGCTCCAGGGCGCCCAGGGCGCGGACCGCGGTGAGCGCGGCGGTGAGTCCGGCGGTCACGGCGGGGTGGTCGGGGTGCGGGGTGTCGTCCAGGCCGGTGAGGCAGAGGACGCCCGCCGGGCGGCGGCCGTCGAGGGCGTCGGTGATCTGCCGGGCCAGCCGTTCGGTGTCGTTCTCGGCGGTGTCCACGGTGATGTCGGTGGGGCCGGCGCCCGCGGCGGCCAGCGCCCGTACGGCGGCATCCGCGAGGGTGTCGTGGGTGCCGGCGGGGCGCAGGACGAGCCAGTCCCCGGTGAGCGGGGCCTCCGGGGCCGTCACCGGTTCCCAGGCGGTGCGGTAGCGCCAGTGGTCGAGCGTGGTGCGCAGTCTGCGCCCGGTGTGCCAGCGCGACAGGGCGGGCAGCGCGGGGGCCAGTTCGGCGCGGTCCAGGCCGGTGTGCGCGGTGAGCGCGTCCAGGTCCTGGTGGCCGACCGCCCGCCAGAACTCGGCCTCGGCCGGGTCGGCGGCGGGGGCGGTGAGCGGGGCGAACTCGGGCCAGAAGCGGCGCTGTTGGAAGGTGTACGGGGGCAGGTCGGCGCGGCGGGCCCCGGTGCCCTCGAAGACCCGGGCCCAGTCGACGGTGACCCCGGCCGTGTGGGCCTCTCCGACGGAGCGCAGGAAGCGGGCGAGTCCGCCGTCGTTGCGGCGCAGGGTGCCGAGCGCCACCGTGTCGTCGCGGTCGGCCAGGGTCTCTTCGGCGGCGGCGGTCAGCACGGGGTGCGCGCTGACCTCGATCAGCGGGCCGAAGCCCTGGTCGGCGAGGGCGCGGACGGAGTCGGCGTAGCGGACCGGGCGGCGGAGGTTCTGGAACCAGTAGCCGGCGTCGAAGACGGGGCCGTCGGCCCAGTCGGCGGTCACGGTGGAGAAGAACGGCACCTCGGGGGCCGTGGGGGTGACCGGGGCGAGGACCTCGGCGAGGCGGTCCTCGACGGCGTCGGCGTGCGGGGAGTGCGAGGCGTAGGTGATGGGGACGGTCCGGGTGCGGATGTCGTGCCCGGTGCAGTCGGCGGCGAACTCCTTCAGGGCGTCCGCGTCGCCGGAGACGATGACCGCGCGGGGGCTGTTGACCGCGCCGATGTGCAGCCGGCCCTCGTACGGAGTCAGCAGTTCCTCGACCCGGTCGAGGGGGGCGGCCACGGAGAGGAGTCCGCCGAGTCCGGCGAGGGCGGTGACCTCGCGGCCGCGCAGGCAGACCACGCGGGCGGCGTCGCGCAGGGTGAGGGCCCCGGCGAAGCAGGCGGCGGCGATCTCGCCCTGGGAGTGGCCGACGACGGCGGCGGGTTCGACGCCGTAGGAGCGCCACAGTTCGGCGAGGGACACGGTGACGGCGAAGGTCGCGGGCTGGACCACGTCATCGGTGTCGAGGCCGGGGGCGCCGGGCACGCCGCGCAGGACGTCGGTGAGCCGCCAGTCGACGAATTCCGCGAGGGCGTCCTCGCAGCGGGCGATGGAGCGGGCGAACTCCTGGGAGGTGTCGATGAGTTCGGCGGCCATGCCGGCCCACTGGGAGCCCTGGCCGGGGAAGACGAACACGGGGCGGCTCGCGGGGCGGGCGGTGCCCTCGACGAGGTGGGCGTCGGGTTCGCCGGCGGCCAGTGCGGCCAGTCCGCCGAGGAGTTCGTCCCGGTCGGCGCCGACGACCACCGCGCGGTGCTCGAAGGGGGTGCGGACGGTGGCCAGGGTCAGTCCGGCGTCGGCGGGTGCGGTGTCCCGCAGGGCGGGGAGCAGGCTCTCCGCCTGGGCGCGCAGGGCGGTCTCGCTCGGCGCGGACAGGGTCCAGGCGACGGCGGCGGGCGGTCGGCGGTCCTCGGCGGGGGCGGTGGCGGGTGCGTCCGGTGCCTGTTCGAGGACGACATGGGCGTTGGTGCCGCTGATGCCGAAGGAGGACACGGCGGCGCGGCGCGGCCGCCCGGTGTCGGGCCACTCCTCGTTGCGGTCCAGGAGGCGTACGGCTCCGGAGTCCCAGTCGACGCGGGACGAGGGGGCGTCCAGGTGGACGATCCGGGGCAGGACGCCGTGGCGCATGGCCTGGACGGTCTTGATGATTCCGGCGACTCCGGCGGCGGCCTGGGTGTGGCCGAGGTTCGCCTTGAGGGCGCCGACGAGCAGCGGGGTGCCGTCGCCGCGTTCCTGGCCGTAGGTGGCGAGGAGGGCCTGGGCCTCGATGGGGTCGCCGAGCGGGGTGCCGGTGCCGTGGGCCTCGACGGCGTCGATGTCGGCGGCGTCGAGCCGGGCGTCGGCGAGGGCCTGGCGGATGACGCGCTGCTGGGAGGGGCCGTTGGGGGCGGTCAGGCCGTTGCTCGCGCCGTCCTGGTTGACGGCGGAGCCGCGGACCAGGCCGAGGACGGTGTGCCCGTTGCGGCGGGCGTCGGAGAGCCGTTCCAGGAGGAGCAGGCCGACGCCCTCGCCCCAGCCGGTGCCGTCGGCGCCCTCCGAGAAGGGCTTGCAGCGGCCGTCGGTGGCGAGTCCGCGCTGCCTGCTGAACTCCTGGAAGACGGTCGGCGTCGACATGACGGTGGTGCCGCCGGCCAGGGCGAGCGAGCATTCGCCGGAGCGCAGCGCGGCCACCGCCAGGTGGACGGAGACGAGCGAGGAGGAGCAGGCGGTGTCGACGGTGACGGCCTGGCCCTCCAGGCCGTAGGTGTAGGCGAGCCGGCCGGAGGCGACGCTGGCGGCGGTGCCGGTGCCGAGGTGGCCTTCGAGGTCGTGGTCGCGGCCGTGCAGCAGGCCCGGGTAGTCGGTGTACATCAGGCCGATGAACACGCCGGTGTCGGTGCCGCGCAGGGAGCGTACGGGCAGGCCGGCGCGTTCGAAGAGTTCCCAGGAGGTTTCGAGGAGCAGCCGCTGCTGGGGGTCCATGGCGAGGGCCTCGCGCGGGGAGATCCCGAACGGGGCGGGGTCGAAGCGGTCGGCCCCGGTGAGGAAGCCGCCCTCGGAGGCGTAGCTGGTGCCGGGACGGTCGGCGTCCGGGTCCAGGAGCGCGTCGAGGTCCCAGCCGCGGTCCCGGGGCATCGGTCCGACGGCGTCCTCGCCGCGCAGCACCAGGTCCCAGAGCGCTTCGGGGGTGGCGACGCCGCCGGGCAGCCGGCAGGCCATGGACACGATCGCGATCGGCTCGTCGTCCGTGGTGGCGGCGGCCGGTGCGGGAGCGGGGGTGCCGGGTGCGGTCGCCGGGCCGGCCGTCAGGGACTCCAGGTGGGCGGCGAGCGCGGCCGGGGTCGGCTGGTCGAAGATGACGGAGGCGGGCAGCCGCAGACCGGTCTGTTCGCTGAGGGTGTTGCGCAGTTCGACGGCCATCAGGGAGTCGAAGCCGAGTTCGGAGAACGATTTGTCGGGGTCGACGGCGTTCACCGAGGTGTGCCGCAGGACGGCGGCGACCCGGGCCCGGACCAGGTCGATCATCCGGACCTGGCGGGTCGTGGCCGGGCCGGTGGCGGGCTTCGCGTGGCGGACGAGCCCGCGCAGCAGGGCGTGCATGGCCTGTTTGCCGTCCTGGCCGCGCAGGACGGGGAAGTCGAAGGCGGCGGGCACCAGATTGCTCTCGGGGCGGCCGAGCGCCGTGTCGAAGAGGGCGAGTCCCTCGGCGCCGCCGAGGCTGAGGACGCCGATGCTGGCGGCGCGTTGCAGATCGACGTCGGAGAGCCCGCCGACCATGCCGTCCTGCCCCTCCCACAGGCCCCAGGCCAGGGAGAGGCCGGGGAGCCCCTGGCGCCGCCGGTGTTCGGCGAGGGCGTCGAGGTAGGCGTTGGCGGCGGAGTAGTTGCCCTGGCCGGGGCCGCCGAAGGTGCCGGCGGCCGACGCGAACAGGACGAACGCCGTGAGCGGCAGATCGCGGGTCAGTTCGTGCAGGTGGAGCGCGCCGCCGACCTTCGGGGCGAGGACGGCGTCGAGGCGCTCGGGCGTCAGGGACTGGATGATGCCGTCGTCCAGGACGCCCGCCAGGTGGATGACGCCGGTCAGCGGGTGCGCGGCGGGCACGGTGGCGAGCAGGTCGGCGAGGGCGTCCTTGTCCGTGACGTCGCAGGAGACCAGCCGGACGTCCGCGTCCAGCCCGGTCAGTTCGGCGGCGTCCGCCGAACCGGGCCCGGACCGGCTGGTCAGCAGCAGATGCCGGACCCCGTGGTGCTCGACCAGGTGCCGGCACAGGGCGCGGCCGAGGAGGCCGGTGGCGCCGGTGACCAGGACCGTGCCCTCGGGCGCGAAGGCCGGGGCGGCCTCCTCGGTGCGCGGCTCGGGGCGGGCGAGCCGGGGCGCGTACCAGCGGCCTTCGCGCCACAGCAGCGACGGTTCGTCGTACGGGAGGGCGGTTACCGGGATGTCGGCGGAGTCGGCGGAGTCGTCGATGTCGACGAGGACGAACCGGTCGGGGTTCTCCGACTGCGCGCTGCGCACCAGGGCCTGGACGGCGGCGGCGACGGGGTCGATGTCGCCGCTCTCGCCGGGCAGCCGGGCGGCGGCGCGGGTGCACAGGACGAGCGGGGTGCCGTCGGGGTTCTCCGGCCGGGACAGCTGGTCCTGGAGGAGCGCGAGGGTACGGTGCAGGGCCTCGCGCAGGGCGGGGTGCGGGTCGTCGGGGAGCGCGGGGCCGCCCGGCAGGTCCACCACCTCGGGGATGCCGGCCGGGGCGGGCCCTGCGGGGACCTCGGGCCATTCGACGCGGAACAGGGCGTCGCGGTGGCGCGGCAGGGCGCGCAGCGTGTCCCCGGGCAGGGGGCGGACGAGCAGCGATTCGACGGAGACGACGGGGGTTCCGGCGGTGTCGGTCGCGGTCAGGGTCAGGGAGCGCTGTCCGGACCGGTCGAGGGTGACGCGCAGGGCGGTGGTGCCGGGGGTGTGCAGGGCGACGCCGGTCCAGGTGAAGGGGATCGCGGCGTCGGAGGTGTCGCCGCCGAGCGCGGAGGCGTGCAGGGCGGCGTCCAGGAGCGCCGGGTGCAGACCGTAGCGTTCGGCCTCGATGTGCGCGGACTCGGGGAGTTCGACGTCGGCGTGGATCGTGTCGCCGAGCCGCCAGGCGGCGCGCAGCCCGCGCAGCAGCGGCCCGTACGCCAGTCCGGCGTCGGCCAGTGCGTCGTAGAGGCCGGTGGTGTCCAGGGGGGTCGCGCCGGCGGGCGGCCAGTCGGCGGGGTCCGGGAAGGGGGCCGGGTCCGCCGCCGGGGTGAGGCTGCCGGTGAAGTGGCGGGTCCACGGCTGGTCCGGGAGGTCCGTCTCGGGCCGGGCGTAGCCGGTGACGGTGCGCCGGCCGGCCGGGTCGGCGGCGCCGACGGCCAGTTGCACGGTGATCCGGTCGGCGGGTTCCAGCACGAGGGGTTCGGCGAGCACGAGTTCCTCGACGCGGGGGCAGCCGATGTCGGCGCCGGCGCGCAGCGCGAGTTCGAGGAAGGCGGTGCCGGGCACCAGGATGCGGTCGGCGACGCGGTGGTCGGCGAGCCAGGGGTGGGTGGCGACGGAGAGTTCGCCGGTGAAGACGTGGCCGTCGGCGTCGGCGCGTTCGGTTCCGGCCGCGAGGACGGGGTGGCCGGCCGAGGTGTCGCGCTGCGGGTAGGGGGCGTCCAGCCAGAACCGGCGGCGCTGGAAGGCGTAGGTCGGCAGGGTGGGGCGGTGGGTGCCGGTGCCGTCGTAGAAGGCGGCCCAGTCGACGGGGACGCCGCCGGCCCAGAGCCGGGCCACGGTCTCGGTCAGCGTCTCGGCCTCGGGCCGGTCCCTGCGCAGCAGCGGGCGTACGAGTGCCTGGGCGGTCCGGTCACCGGCGACGGCCGCGCACAGCGGGCCGTCGGGGCCGAGTTCGACGAACCGCCGGGTGCCGAGGGTGTGGAGGTGGTCGATGCCGTCGGCGAAGCGGACGGCGTCGCGGACGTGGCGCACCCAGTGGTCGGCGGTGAACTCCTCGACGGGTCGCCCGGTCAGGTTGGAGACGACCGGGACGGCGGGCCTGTGGTGCTCCACGGTCCGGGCCACGGCACGGAACTCCTCCAGCATGCCGTCCATGTGGGCGGAGTGGAAGGCGTGGCTGACGGTGAGGCGGCGGGTGTCGCGGCCGGTGAGTTCCCCGGCGACGCGCGCCACCTCGTCCTCGTCGCCGGAGAGGACCACGGAGTCGGCGGCGTTGATCGCGGCGATCGACACCCGGGGCCCGAGCAGCCCGCCGACCTCGGCCTCGGTGGCGCGTACGGCGAGCATGGCACCGCCGCCGGGCAGTGCCTGCATGAGCCGGGCGCGGGCGGCGACCAGCCGGCAGGCGTCGGCCAGGGACAGCGCGCCGGCGGCGTGGGCGGCGGCGAGTTCACCGATGGAGTGGCCGATGAGGTGGTCGGGCCGCACGCCCCAGGACTCCAGCAGCCGGAACAGGGCCACTTCGAGGGCGAACAGGGCGGGCTGGGTGTATTCGGTGCGGTCGAGGAGTCCGGTGTCCTCGAACATGACGGTCTTCAGCGGGGTGCCCGTCCCCGTGTCGTAGTGGGCGCAGATCTCGTCCAGCGCGCGGGCGAACACCGGGTAGGCGGCGTACAGTTCGCGGCCCATGCCCACCCGCTGGGAGCCCTGGCCGCTGAACATGAAGGCGACGGGGCCGTCGAGAGGCTGCCCGGTCAGGACTCCGGGTGCGGTGGTGTCGCCGTCGGCGAGGGCGGTGAGGGCGGCCGTCAGGTCCTGCGGGCCGGTGCCGACCACGACGGCGCGCCGCTCCAGGGCGGCGCGGGTGACGGCCAGGGCGTGGCCGACGTCCCGGGGGTGGTGGCCGGTGACGCCGGGGAGCAGGGCGCGGGCCTGGGCGGTGAGGCCCTCGGCGGTCTTCGCGGAGACCACCCAGGGGATCACGGGCAGGGTGCGCGGGGGGATGTCGGACCCGGCGGCGTCCTGCGGGGCGGGGGCGGGCTCCTCCTCCGGGGCCTGTTCGACGATCAGGTGGGCGTTGGTGCCGCTGACGCCGAACGCGGAGACGCCGGCCCGGCGGGGGCGGTCCGTCGCGGTCCAGGGCCGGGGCTCGGTGAGGAGCCGGACCCGTCCGGCGGACCAGTCGACGTGCCGGGAGGGCGCGGTCACGTGGAGGGTCCTGGGCAGGCTGCCGTGCCGGATCGCCTGGACCATCTTGATGACCCCGGCGACCCCGGCGGCGGCCTGGGCGTGCCCGATGTTGGACTTGAGCGAGCCGAGCCACAGCGGCCGGTCCTCGGGCCGGTCCTTGCCGTACGTGGCGATGAGGGCCTGGGCCTCGATCGGGTCGCCGAGCTTGGTGCCGGTGCCGTGTGCCTCGACGGCGTCGACGTCGGCGGGGGTGAGTCCGGCACTGGCCAGGGCCTGGCGGATGACGCGCTGCTGGGAGGGGCCATTGGGGGCGGTGAGGCCGCTGCTGGCACCGTCCTGGTTGATGGCGGAGCCGCGGATGACGGCGAGGACGGGGTGGCCGTTGCGCCGGGCGTCCGAGAGGCGTTCCAGGGCGAGCAGCCCGACCCCCTCGGACCAGCCCGTTCCGTCGGCGCCGTCGTCGAAGGACTTGCAGCGCCCGTCGGGGGCGAGGCCCCGGTGCCGGCTGAACTGGACGAAGGTGACCGGGGTGGACATGACGGTGACGCCGCCCGCCAGGGCCAGGTCGGCTTCGCCGGACCGCAGGGACTGGCAGGCCAGGTGCAGGGCTACCAGCGAGGAGGAGCACGCGGTGTCGAGGGTGACCGCGGGCCCTTCGAGGCCGAGGGTGTAGGCGATGCGGCCGGAGGCGATGCTCGGGGAGCTGCCGTTGCCGATGTAGCCCTCCAGGCCGCGCGGGGCCTGCCGCACCCGCCCGCCGTAGTCGTTGTACATGACGCCGACGTAGACGCCGGTACGGCTGCCGCGCAGCGAGACGGGGTTGATCCCGCCGCGTTCCAGGGCCTCCCAGGAGGCTTCGAGGAGGAGCCGCTGCTGCGGGTCGGTGGCCAGGGCCTCGCGGGGGCTCATCCCGAAGAGTTCGGCGTCGAACTCGGCGGCCTCGTGGAGGAAGCCGCCCTGGGTGGAGTAGCAGGTGCCGGGCCGGTCGGGGTCGGGGTCGTAGAGCGCGGCGAGGTCCCAGCCCCGGTCCGTGGGGAACTCGGAGACGGCGTCGGTGCCGTCGGCGACCAGCTGCCACAGCTCGTCGGGCGAGGTGACCCCGCCGGGCAGGCGGCAGCTCATGCCGACGATGGCGACGGGCTCGGTGTCCTTCGCCTCGTACTCCGCGAGCCTGCGACGGGTGCGCTGAAGGTCGGCGGTGGCCCGCTTCAGGTAGTCGCGCAGCCGTTCCTCGTTCATGGGACTGCTCATCGGTCTCCCCCTCGTCCGGACCAGCCGGCCTGATGCACGTTCTCCTCCTCCGGTCCGCCGCTCACCGGTCCAGCCCGTCGAGGAACTGGAAGATCTCGTCGTCGGACGCGGCGTCGACGTCGTCGATCACCGTGTCCGGCGCCGCGGACGCCCGCACCGGGGCGCCGGGTGCGGCCACCCGGTCCAGCAGGTCCCGCAGCCGGCTCTCGACCGCGCCGCGCAGCTCGTCGTCGGCGGCCGTGTCGGGCAGGTTGGCGCCGAGCTTCTCCAGCTCCAGCAGGAGCGGGGCCAGGACGCGCGCGCTGTCCGACGGGAAGACCTCGTCCAGGTGCGCGGCGAGCGCGGCCGGGGTCGGGTAGTCGAAGAGCAGGGTGGCGGGCAGGGTGAGGCCGGTGGCCTTGCCGAGCCGGTTGCGCAGTTCGACGGCGCTGAGCGAGTCGAAGCCCATCTCCAGGAACCCCCGGTCCATGCCGACGCGTTCACCGGCCCCGTAGGCGAGGACGACGGCCGCCTCGTCGCGGACCAGATCGGTCAGGGCGCGGGCCCGCTCGGGTCCGGTCATCCCCGCGAAGCGGTCGGCCGGGGCCTCGGGGGCGGTCTCCCGCGCGGTGGGCGCGGCGGCCGGCCGGGACGCGGCCCGGACGAGTCCGCGCAGCAGCGGCGGCACCTGCTCGGCGTCCAGCCCGTCCAGCGACAGCCGGACGGGGACGAGGACCGCCTCGTCGACCGTGCGCGAGGCGTCGAGCAGTTCCAGTCCCTCGGCCGTGGACAGCGAGACGATGCCGGCGCGGGCGAACCGCGCGTGGTCGGCGGCGTCGAGCTTGCCGGTCATCGTGCTGAGTTCGGTCCACGGCCCCCAGCACAGGGAGACCGCGGACAGCCCGAGGGCCCTGCGGTGGGAGGCGAGCGCGTCGAGGAAGGCGTTCCCCGCCGCGTACGCGCCCTGTCCCGCGCCGCCGAACGTGGAGGCGATGGAGGAGAACAGCACGAACGCGTCGAGGTCCAGGTCCGCGGTGAGGTCGTGCAGGTTCACGGCGGCGTCGGCCTTGGGCGCGAGGACCCCGTCGATCCGCTCCGGGGTGAGCGAGGTGATCACCCCGTCGTCGACGACGCCCGCGGCGTGCACGACGGCGGTCAGCGGGTGCGCGGCGGGGACGGTGTCGAGCAGCCGGCGCAGCGCGTTCCGGTCGGCGGCGTCGCAGGCCGCGACCGTCACCTCGGCGCCCAGGCCGGTGAGTTCGGCCTCCAGCTCGGCGGCCCCCGGCGCGGCCAGTCCGCTGCGGCTGATCAGCAGCAGCCGGCGTACGCCGTGCTCGGTGACGAGGTGGCGGGCGACGAGCCGGCCGAGGGTGCCGGTGGCTCCGGTGACCAGGGTGGTGCCGTCGGGGTTCCAGACCGGGGACCCGGCGGGCTCCGCGTCGTGTTCCCGGCGGACCCGGGCCAGCCGGGCCATGAGCGCGGTGCCGCCGCGCAGGACGGTCTGGGGTTCGTCGGCGGTGAGCGCGGTGGCCAGGGCGGTGGCCGCCGGTTCGCCGCCCCCGAGGTCGAGGAGGGCGAAGCGGCCGGGGTGTTCGGTGATCGCGGCCCGGACCAGTCCGTGGACGGTGGCGGCGGGCAGATCGGTCAGTTCGGCGTCCGCGCCGGCGGCGACGGCGCCCCGGGTCACGAAGACGAGCCGGGACCCGGCGAGCCGTTCCTCGCCCAGCCAGCCCTGCACCAGCTCCAGGGCCCAGTGGGCGGCGGCACGGGCCGCGGCGGCCGGTGCTCCGTCGAAGGGCGGGGCGGCGACGAGGACCCGGTCGGGGACGGCGGTGCCGGTGGCGACGGCGTCGGCCAGCTCGGACAGGGACGGGTACGGGGCGAGGACGACGGCCCGGGTGAGGGCGGCCGTGAGACCGGGCGACCGCCCGTGCCCGATGACGGCCCAGGAGCCGCCCCGCGGTTCGGCGGCCGGGAGCGGCTGCCAGGCGGTGCGCATCAGCAGATCGGTGCGCGGGCCGGCCGCCGTGCCGGTCACCGGGCGGAACGCCAGGGCGTCGGCGGACACGGCCGGGGTGCCGGACGGGTCCCAGGCGCGGACGGACACGGTGTTCTCACCGATGTCCGTGAGCGCGACCCGCAGGACCGTGGCGCCCGTGCTGTGCAGGGCGGCCCGCTGCCAGGAGAACGGGACGACGCTGCGGCCCGCGTCACCGAGCGCGCCCAGGGACACGGCTTGGAGGGCTGCGTCGAGCAGCGCCGGGTGGAGGCCGAAGCCGGTGGCGTCCGTGCCCTCGGGCAGGGAGACCTCGGCGAAGACCTCGGCGTCCCGGCGCCAAGCGGCTCGCAGTCCCTGGAACACCGGCCCGTAGTCGCTGCCGGCCTCGGCCAGCCGTCCGTAGAAGCCGTCGAGGGCGACGGGGTCGGCGCCGGCCGGGGGCCAGACCTCGGGGGCCGGTGCGGCGGCCGGGGCGCCGGGCAGCAGGGTGCCGCCCGCGTGGCGCCGCCAGGGCGCGCCGGTGTCCTCGCCGTCGGCCCGGGAGTGCACCTCGACCGTGCGGGCCCCGTCGGCGTCGGGGGCGCCGACCCGGACCTGGATCTGCACCGCCCCGGTCTCCGGGAGCACCAGCGGCTCCTGGAGCGTCAGTTCACCGATGCCGCCGAGGCCGAGGAGGTCTCCGGCGCGCACGGCGAGTTCAAGGAACGCCGTGCCGGGCAGGAGTGCCCGCCCGGCGATGACGTGGTCACCGAGCCAGGGGTGGTTCCGGCGCGAGAGCCGGGCCGTGAACAGCGCCCCGTCGTCCGCGAGCCGGACGGCGGCACCGAGCAGCGGGTGGTCCGCCGCGTCGAGCCCGGCCGCCCGCACATCGCCCGAGGGCCGGGCGTCCAGCCAGTAGCGCCGGCGCTGGAAGGGGTAGGTGGGCAGTTCGGCGGGGAGGGCGTCCGGAAGGAGAGCCGACCAGTCGCAGCCGCCGCCGTGGACGTACAGCTCGGCGAGCGCCCCGAGCGCGGAGCGGGTCTCGTCGCGGCCCCGGCGCAGCAGCGGCACGACCGTGCCGGGGGCGTCGTCGGCCCGGCAGTCCCGGGCCATCGCGGCGAGCACGGCGTCGGGTCCGACCTCCAGGAAGCGGGTGACGCCCGCCTCGGTGAGGGTCCGGACGCCGTCGGCGAACCGCACGGCGCCGCGCAGTTGGTCCACCCAGTACGCGGGCGTGCACAGGCGGTCGGCCGTGGCGGTCTCCCCGGTCACGTCCGACACCAGCGGGATCGTCGGCGGTGACATCGGTATGTCCCGGACGATCTCGGCGAAGCGGTCCAGCATCGCGTCCATATGGGGCGAGTGAAACGCATGGCTGACCCGCAAACGCCTAGTCTTTCCGCCGAGTCCGGCGATGTGGGCGGCGATCCGGTCGACCTCGGCGGTGTCGCCGGAGACGACCACGGCGTCCGGGGCGTTGACCGCGGCGACGGCGATCCGGTCCTCCCGGCCCGCGAGCAGCGCCAGCACCTCGTCCTCGGTGGCGGTCAGGGCGGCCATCGCGCCACCGGCGGGCAGTTCGCCCATGAGCCGGCCCCGCGCCACGACCAGGCGGCAGGCGTCGGGAAGGGTGAAGACCCCGGCCAGGTGGGCGGCGGCCAGTTCGCCGACGGAGTGCCCGATCAGGTAGTCGGGCCGCACGCCCCAGGACTCCAGGAGCCGGTACAGCGCGACCTCGACGGCGAACAGCGCGGGCTGCGTGTACTCGGTGCGGTCGAGCAGTCCGGCCCGCTCGCCGTCCTCGGCGGCGAACACGACGTCCCGCAGCGGCAGCGGGAGTTCGAGGTCCACATGGGCGCAGACCTCGTCGAAGGCGTCGGCGTACACGGGGAACGTCTCGTACAGCTCACGGCCCATGCCGAGCCGCTGCGCACCCTGGCCGGAGAACAGGAACGCGGTGCGTCCGCCGCTCGCCGTGCCGGCGGCCGAGGGTGCGGTCGTGCGCCCGTCCAGCCAGGCGTCGAGCTGTGCGCGCAGCCCGTCGCGGTCGCCGCTCCACGCCACGAGACGGTGCTCGAAGCGGGAACGGGCGGCCAGCGCGCGCCCGACGGCCGCGAGACCGGTCTCCGGCCGGGTGTCGAGCACGTCCTTCAGCCGGTCGACCTGCTCGGTGAGCGCGGCGGCGCTGCGGGCGGACAGCACGAACGGCAGCGGTACGGCTCCGTCGGCGCCCGCGTCCTCGCCGGTCGCGGGCGCGTCCGGCGCGGCCGGGGCCTGCTCGATGATCATGTGGACGTTGGTGCCGCTGACGCCGAACGAGGAGACGGCGGCCCGGCGCGGCCGGTCGCCCTCCGGCCAGGCGCGGGCCTCGGTGAGCAGCCGCACGGTGCCCGCCGACCAGTCGACGTGCGGGGTGGGCTCGGAGGCGTGGAGCGTCCCCGGCATGGTGGCGTGGCGCATGGCCAGCACGGTCTTGATGACCCCGGCCACACCGGACGCCGCCTGGGTGTGCCCGATGTTGGACTTGACCGAACCGAGCCAGAGCGGCCGGTCGCCGGACCGGCCCTGCCCGTACGTGGCGAGGAGCGCGTCGGCCTCGATCGGGTCGCCGAGCGAGGTGCCGGTGCCGTGCGCCTCCATCAGGTCCACGTCGGCGGGGCTCAGCCCGCCGTTGGCCAGCGCCTGCCGGATGACCCGCTGCTGGGCGAGCCCGTTGGGCGCGGTCAGGCCGTTGGACGCGCCGTCCTGGTTGACCGCGCTGGCGCGCACCACGGCGAGCACCGGGTGCCCGTGGCGCCGCGCGTCGGACAGCCGCTCGACCAGCAGCATCCCGACGCCCTCGGCCCAGCCGGCCCCGTCCGCGTCGGCGGAGAACGCCCGGCAGCGCCCGTCGGGCGAGAGGGCGCCCTGCCGGCTGAACTCGATGAAGGTGTCCTGGGTCGACATCACGGTGACTCCGCCGGCCAGTGCCATGGCGCACTCGCCGGAGCGCACGGACTGGGCGGCCAGGTGCAGCGCCACCAGCGAGGACGAGCAGGCGGTGTCGACGGTGACGGCGGGCCCTTCGAGACCGAAGGTGTACGCCACCCGGCCCGAGGTCACGCTGGACGCGCTGCCGGTGGCGAGCTGCCCCTCGAACTCGCTCGGGACACCGAGGAGCCGGTGCCCGTAGTCGTTGTAGTTCGAGCCGACGAACACGCCGACGGGGGTGCCCTTCACCGTCGCCGGATCGATCCCGGCCCGTTCGAACGCCTCCCACGAGGTCTCCAGCAGCAGCCGGTGCTGCGGGTCGATGGCGGGCGCCACCCGGGGCGAGATCCCGAAGAACACCGGGTCGAACGCGCCGACGTCCCGCAGGAATCCGCCGCCCCGGGCGTAGTACGTGCCGGGCCGGTCGCGGTCCGGGTCGTAGTGCCCCTCCAGGTCCCAGCCCCGGTCGGTGGGGAACTCCGTCACGGCGTCGCCGCCTTCGGCCAGCAGCTCCCAGAACTGTTCGGGGGTCTCGATCCCGCCGGGGAAGCGGCAGCCCATCCCGACGATGACGACCGGGTCGTCCTCGCCGCCCACCGGTACGGCGGCCGGAACCGCGAGGGCGGCGGGCGCCTCCTCGGACTCCTGGCCGAACAGCTGCCCGTAGAGGTGCTGGGCGAGCGGTCCGGCGGCCGTGTGGTCGAAGACCACGGTGACGGGCAGGCGCAGTCCGGTGACGGTGTTGAGCCGGTTGCGGAGTTCGACCGCGGTGATGGAGTCGAAGCCGAGGTCGCGCAGGGCCCGGTCGGGGTCGACGGCCTCGGGCCCGGTCAGCCCGAGGACGGCCGCCGCCTGGGTGCGGACCAGCGTGGACAGGGCCTGCTCGCGCTCGGCGGGCGTCCGTCCGGCGAGCCCGGCGGCGAAGCCCTCCTCGGCCGGTTCGGCGGCGGCGCCGGAGGCCGGGGCGGGGTGCGCCTCGGGCAGCCGGTCGAGGACCTTCCCGGCGCGGCCCGCCGTGCAGTTCGGGCCGAAGACCGGCCAGTCGATGTCGCCGACCATGAGGTAGCCCAGGTCGTGGTCCAGCGCGTGCCCGATCGCGCGCAGCGCCGTCTCGGGCGCCATCGGCGCGACCCCGCTGCGGCCCATCCGCTCGGCCATGTCCCCGGTGGCGAGCCCGACCCGCGCCCAGGCGCCCCAGGCGAGCGAGGTGGCCGGCAGCCCCTCGGCCCGCCGGAGCAGGGCCAGGGCGTCGAGACGGGCGTTGGCGGCGGCGTAGCTGCCCTGGCCGGGCCCGCCGAGCGTCCCGGCCATCGAGGAGAGGAGGACGAAGGCGTCCAGCCCGGCGTCCTTGGTGAGTTCGTGCAGGTGGTGGGCGGCGATCGCCTTGGGGCCGAGCACCGTGCGGACCCGCTCGGGGGTCAGCTCGTCGATCAGGCAGTCGTCGAGGACGGCCGCCGCGTGCACGACGCCGGTGAGCGGCGCGTCGGCCGGTACGGCGCCGAGGACGGCGCGCAGCGCCTCCCGGTCGGTGACGTCGCAGGCGGCGATCGTCACCCGGGCGCCGAGCCCGGTCAGCCGCTCCGTCAGTTCGGCGGCGCCGGGGGCCCGGTCGCCGCGCCGGCTGGTCAGCAGCAGGTGCTCGGCGCCGTTCTCCGCGAGCCACGCGGCGATCTCGGCCCCGACGCCGCCGGTGCCCCCGGTGACGAGCACGGTGCCGGCGGGCCGCCAGTCCCGTACGGGGGTCAGCGCGGCCAGCGGCTTGCGCACCAGGCGGCGTACGTACGTGCCACCGGCCCGTACGGCGAGCTGGTCCTCGCCGTCAGGTGCGGTCAGCGCCCGGACGAGCCGTTCGGCGGCCTGTGCGTCGGGGGCGTCCGGCAGGTCCACCAGACCGCCGAACCGCTGCGGGTACTCCAGGGCGGCGATCCGTCCCAGCCCCCACAGCCCGGCCTGGCCGGGGTCGACGGTGCGGTCGAAGGGGCCGACGGAGACGGCGTCCTGGGTGGCGAGCCAGAGCGGGGCGGTGAGGCCCGCGTCCCCCAGCGCCTGGACGAGCAGCGCGGTCCGTTCGAGGTCCGTCTCCCGGCCGGAGGCGAGGAGGGAGAGCACTCCGGTGCTGTCGGCCCCGGCTTCGCGCAGGTGCGCGGCCAGTTCCGCCCGGTCGGTGGCCGTCACCTCGGCCACCCGCACCCGGGCGCCCGACGCGCCGAGCGCCTGGGCGGCCCGGTCGGACCAGCGGTGCCCGCCGTCCGGGACGAGCAGCAGCCACCGCTCCCCGTCCAGACGCGGGGCCGCAGCGTGCGGAAGGGGCTGCCACTGCACGTCGTAGAGCCAGGAGTCCACTTCGGATTCCTGGCGCCTGCGGCGGCGCCAGTCGGAGAGCGCGGGCAGCAGCGTCTCGATCGGCGCGGCGTCCTCGACCCCCAGCGTCGCGGCGAGCGCATCCGCGTCCTCGCCCTCGACCGCCGCCCAGAACGCGGCGTCGAGCGGCGCGGACGTGTCGGCGGGGGCGGTGGAGTCGTCCACCAGCCAGTAGTGGCGGCGCTGGAAGGCGTACGTCGGCAGATCCACGAGCGCCGGACGGGTCTCGGGGAACGCGGCCGTCCAGTCGACGTCCACGCCGTGGACCCACAGCTCGGCCACACCGGCCAGGAACCGGTCCAGGCCGCCGTCGTCGCGGCGCAGGGAGCCGGTGACGACGGCCTCGTCGGCGATCTCCTCTATGGCGGCCGACAGGACGGGGTGGGAGGAGACCTCGACAAAGACCCCGTAGCCGTCGTTCGCCAGCTCCTCGATGGCCTCGGCAAAACGGACCCGGGAGCGGAGATTCGTCACCCAGTAGTCGGTGGTCATGTCGGAGCCGTCGGTGAACTCACCCGTCACCGTCGACAGAAGCGGAATCGTGCCGGCCTGCGGGGTGATCCCGGTCAGGCTGCCGGTCAGCTCGTCATGCAGCACATCCATGGCGGGCGAGTGGGAGGCGTAGTCGACCGCGATGCGACGCGCCCGCAACCCCAGCTCCACACACCGGGCCACGGCCTCTTCCACAGCCTCGATCTCACCCGAAATGACCACCTGGGAAGGCCCGTTGACGGCAGCGACCGACACCCGGCCGTCCCAGGCGGACAAGATCTCCTCGACCCGGTCCACCCCGGCACCGACCGACGCCATCGTCCCGTTACCGCTGGCCAGCCCGGCAATCGCCCGGCTCCGCACGCACACCACACGCAGCGCGTCCTCAAGCGACAACGCCCCCGCCACATACGCGGCAGCGATCTCCCCCTGCGAATGCCCGACAACGGCCGAGGGCGTCACCCCGTACGACCGCCACACCGCCGCGAGCGCGACCATCACCACGAACGACGCAGGCTGCACCACATCCACCCGCTCCAGCGACGGCGCGTCCGGACCGCCCCGCAGCACATCGGTGACCGACCAGTCCACCAGCCCCGCCATCGCAGCCTCACAATCAGCCACGACCCGCGCGAACACCGGCGAATCATCCAGCAGTTGGGCCCCCATGGCGGCCCACTGCGCCCCCTGCCCCGGGAACACGAACACCGACCGGCCCACCGGACCGGACACCCCGGATACCACCTGATCGGCCGGCTCGCCCGCGGCGAGGGCCGCGAGGCCGGAGCCGTACGCACCGAGGATCACGGCGCGGTGTTCGAACCGGGCCCGGGTGGTGGCCAGGGACCAGCCCACCGCCACCGGGTCGCTGTCCTCCGCCAGGATGCCGAGCGCCGCCGCCTGCTCGCGCAGCGCCTCGGCGCCCCGGCCGGAGAGCAGCCACGGGGCGACGGGCGGGAACTCGTCGTACGACGTCGCGGGAAGCTCCTCGTCGGGGGCTTCCTCCAAAATCACGTGGACGTTCGTCCCGCTCATGCCGAACGCCGACACGCCCGCGCGCCTGGGCTGCTCGCCGCGCGGCCATGGCCGGGCCTCGGCGAGGAGTTCGATCGCTCCCGCCTCCCAGTCGACGCGGGAGGACGGCGTGCCCAGGTGCAGGGTCTTCGGCATCACGCCGTGCCGGAGGGCGAGGATCATCTTCATGACGCCCGCCGCCCCGGCCGCGAGCTGGGTGTGCCCGAGGTTGGACTTGACCGAGCCCAGTCGGAGCGGGCGGTCGGCGGGGCGGTCCTTGCCATAGGTGGCGAGGAGGGCCTGGGCCTCGATCGGGTCACCGAGCTTCGTGCCCGTACCGTGCGCCTCGACGATGTCCACATCGGCGGAGACCAGACCGGAGTTGGCCAGCGCCTGGCGGATGACGCGCTGCTGGGAGGGGCCGTTGGGGGCGGTCAGACCGTTGCTCGCGCCGTCCTGGTTCATGGCCGAGCCGCGAAGCACGGCGAGGACCTGGTGGCCGTTGCGGCGGGCGTCCGACAGCCGCTCCACCACGAAGAGGCCGACGCCCTCCGAGAGGCCCATGCCGTCCGCGTCCTCGGAGAACGCCTTGGACCGGCCGTCCTCCGCGAGCCCGCGCTGCCGGCTGAAGCCGATGAAGCCCTCCGGGGTCGAGGCGATGGAGGCCGCCCCGGCCAGGGCCAGCGAGCAGGTGCCGGACCGCAGGGCCTGGACGGCGAGGTCGAGGGCGACGAGCGCGGAGGAGCAGCCGGTGTCGAGCGTGACGGCCGGGCCTTCGAGACCGAGGGTGTACGAGATCCGGCCGGAGGCGATGCTGGGACCCGTACCGGTCAGCAGGTGGCCCTCCATGCCTTCGGGCAGGTGCCGCACGCCGCTTCCGTACCCGCCGTTCCCGGCACCGATGAACACCCCGCACTCGGTGCCGCGCAGGCTGTGCGGATCGATCCGGCCGTGCTCGATCGCCTCCCAGGAGACCTCCAGCAGCAGCCGCTGCTGCGGGTCCATGGCCAGCGCCTCGCGCGGCGAGATCCCGAAGAAGGCGGGGTCGAAGTCGCCCGCGTCCTGGACGAACCCGCCCGAGCGGACGTAGGTGTGGCCCTCCTCGTCGGGGTCGGGGCTGAAGATCCGGTCGAGGTCCCACCCACGGTTGTCGGGGAAGGCGCTCAGGACCTCGTCCTCGGCGGTGACCAGCCGCCACAGGTCCTCCGGCGCGTTGATCCCGCCGGGGAACCGGCAGCTCATGCCGACGATGGCGATGGCGTCGTCGCCGTCCGCCCCGGGGACGGCCGCGGCGACGGCCCGGGGCTCGGGCTCGGCCCCGCCGAACAGTTCCTCGTCGAGGTGGCGCACCAGCCGGGTGACGTTCGGGTAGTCGAAGACGAGCGTGGCGGCGAGCTTGAGCCCGGTGGCGGCGACCAGGGCGTTGCGCAAGGCCACCGCGAGGAGGGAGTCGAAGCCGAGTTCGCGCAGCGGCCGGCCTTCCTCGATGGCCTCCGGCGAGGAGTGCCCGAGGACCGTGGCCGCGTGGGCCCGTACGAGATCGCGCAGGGCACGCTCGCGCTCCTCCTGCGGCAGCGGGCGCAGCCGCTCGCGCAGCGCGTTGTCGTCGGCCGCTTCCTCACGGGCGGCGGGCGCGGCGTTGCGCTCCAGGTAGGCCCGGACCTCCGGGACGCCGTCGAGCAGGGGGCGTTCGCGCATGGCGGTGAACGCGGGGGTGAACGCCTCCCAGTTCACCTCCCCGATCGCCAGGAACTCCTCGTCGTCGGCCATGGCCTGGCGCAGTCCGGCCATCGCGGTCTGCGGGTTCATGAACGCCAGACCGCGCCAGTTGAGCGACCCCGGGTCCACCTTGTTGGCCATGCCGCCGTCGTCCGCCGACCAGAGGCCCCAGGCGATGGTGGTGCCGGTGAGGCCCCGGGCGCGGCGGCTGCGGGTGACCGAGTCGAGATAGGCGTTGCCCGCCGAGTACGAGCCGTGCTCCCCGGCGCCCCAGAGGGCGGCCACGGAGGAGTACAGGACGAAGGCGTCGAGGCTGTCCCGGTCGAAGAGCCGGTCGAGGTTGGCGGTACCGGAGAGCTTGGCTTCCGCCCCGGCCGCGAACTCCTCCAGGTTCGTGCCGGTCAGCGCGGCGAGGTGGCCGACGCCCGCGCAGTGGATGACCGTCCTGATCGGCGGCCCGTCCGCCTCCACTTCTTCGACCATGCGTGTCAGGTCGTCGTAGTCGCAGACATCGCACTGCGTGACGGTGATCCTGGTGCCGGTGGCGCCGAGTTCTTCGACCAGTTCGGCGACCCCGGGCGCGTCCGCGCCCCGCCGCGAGGTCAGCACCAGGTGCTCCGCCCCGGCCTCGATCAGCCACCGCGCCGCGTGCGCGCCGAGCCCTCCCGTACCGCCCGTGATCAGCGCCGTGCCGCTCGTACGCCACGGCTCCCGCGCCTTCTCCCGCAACGGCTCCCGCCGCAGCCGGCGTACGAGAGCGCCACCGCTCCGGATGGCGAACTGGTCCTCCACGCCCTCGGAGGCGACGGCATCGAGGAAGCAGTCCAGATCCTCCGGCGTCGTCACCTCCGGCAGGTCGACCAGACCGCCCCACCACTGCGGGAACTCCAGCCCGAACACCAGACCAAGACCCCAGGTACTGCCCTGAACCGGGTGCCCGACCGCATCACCGCGTACGGCGGAGATCGCGCCGCGCGTGCACATCCACACCGCGACCCGCTGATCCCAGTCCGCCAGCGCCTGCGTCAGCAGCACATTCAGCGCCAGCCCGACGGTCAGCGCCGGGTGCTCCGCACTCATTTCCTCGTCGAAGGCCAGCAACGACACGACACCGACGACACCGGGCTGCTCGGCCAGCAGGCCACCGATCCGTTCGCGGTCCGCGTCGACGGGAAGCACCAACTCGGCCACCTCCGCACCCCGCGCGCCAAGACCCGCGACCACGGCCTCGGCGTCAGCGCCCCGCGCACCGGCGGAACTCACCACCAGCCAACGCCCCGAAAGCCGCCCGCCGGCCGCGACCGCCTCTCCCGGCACCCACTCCACGCCGTACCGCCAGGTGTCCAGCGTGGATGCCTCGGCGCGGCGCATCCGCCAGGCATGGAGAGCGGGGAGCATCGCGCTCAGCGGGGCCTGCTCCTCGATGCCCAGTTCCTGGGCGAAGGCCGTCGCGTCTCCGCTGCCGACGGCCGCCCAGAACTCGGCGTCGACCGGGCTCGGTTCGCTCAGCGGGACGGTGGAGTCGTCCTCCAGCCAGTAGTGCTGGCGCTGGAAGGGGTACGTGGGCAGGGCGACGGGCGCGGGCCGGGGAGCCGGGAAGGCCGCCGTCCAGTCCACGTCCACGCCGCGCACCCACAGCTCGGCCACACCGGCCAGGAAACGGTCGAGCCCGCCGTCGTCGCGGCGCAGCGACCCGGCGACCACCCCCGGCTCCACCCCTGCCCGCTCGGCGGCGGCCTCAGCGATCTCCTGCACGGCGGCCGACAGGACGGGGTGGGAGGAGACCTCGACGAAGACGCCGTAGCCCTTACCTGCCAGCTTTTCGATGGCCTGGGCGAAGCGGACCTGGGAGCGGAGATTCGTCACCCAGTAGTCGGTGGTCATGTCCGAGCCGTCGGTGAACTCACCCGTCACCGTCGACAGAAGCGGAATCGTGCCGGCCTGCGGGGTGATCCCGGCCAGACTGGCCGTCAGCTCGTCATGCAGCACATCCATGGCGGGCGAGTGGGAGGCGTAGTCGACCGCGATACGGCGCGCCCGCAGCCCCAGCTCCACACACCGGGCCACGGCCTCTTCCACAGCCTCGATCTCACCGGAGATCACCACCTGCGAGGGCCCGTTGACGGCGGCAACGGACACACGGCCGTCCCAGGCGGACAGGATCTCGTCAACCCGGTCCACCCCGGCACCGACCGACGCCATCGTCCCGTTCCCACTGGCCAGACCCGCAATCGCCCGACTCCGCACGCACACGATCCGCAGCGCGTCCTCAAGCGACAACGCACCCGCCACATACGCGGCAGCGATCTCCCCCTGCGAATGACCGACAACAGCCGAAGGCGTCACCCCATACGACCGCCACACCGCCGCGAGCGCGACCATCACCACGAACGACGCGGGCTGCACCACATCCACCCGCTCCAGCGACGGCGCGCCCGGACCGCCCCGCAGCACATCGGTGACGGACCAGTCCACCAGCCCCACCATCGCAGCCTCACACTCAGCCACGACACCGGCGAACACCGGCGAATCATCGAGGAGTTGGGCACCCATGGCGACCCACTGCGCCCCCTGCCCCGGGAACACGAACACCGACCGGCCCACCGGGCCGGTGACGCCCGACACCACGGCCGCCGACGGCTCGCCCGAGGCCAGGGCGTTCAGCGCGGAGCCGTACGAGCCGAGCACCACGGACCGGTGCTCGAACCGGGCGCGGGTGGTCGCCAGGGACCAGCCCACGGCGAGCGGGTCGGCGTCCAGAACGGCAGGGGCGCCGAGGAGGGCCGCCTGTTCGCGCAGCGCGGATGCACCGCGCCCGGACAGGACCCACGGCACCACGGCCGGAGCCGGGGCCGGGGCCGGTGTCTCGGGGGCGTCCGCGTCGGGGGCCTCCTCCAGGATCAGGTGGACGTTCGTCCCGCTGACGCCGAACGCCGAGACGCCCGCGCGCCTCGGCTGCTCGCCGCGCGGCCACTCCCGCGCCTCGGTCAGCAGCTCCACCGCTCCGGCCGACCAGTCCACGCGCGAGGACGGGGTGCCGACGTGCAGGGTGCGCGGGAGTTCACCGTGGTGCATGGCGAGGATCATCTTCATGATGCCCGCGACCCCGGCGGCGGCCTGGGTGTGGCCCAGGTTGGACTTGACCGAGCCGAGCCACAGCGGACGGCCTTCGGGCCGGTCCTGGCCATAGGTGGCGAGGAGGGCCTGCGCCTCGATCGGGTCACCGAGCTTCGTGCCCGTACCGTGGGCCTCGACGACGTCGATGTCCGCGCCGGTCAGGCCGGAGTTGGCCAGCGCCTGGCGGATGACGCGCTGCTGGGAGGGGCCGTTGGGGGCGGTCAGACCGTTGCTCGCGCCGTCCTGGTTCATGGCGGAACCACGGACGACGGCGAGGACCTGGTGGCCGTTGCGGCGGGCGTCGGAGAGGCGTTCCAGGACGAAGACGCCCGCGCCCTCGGAGATGCCCATGCCGTCCGCGTCCTCGGAGAACGCCTTGGACCGGCCGTCCTCCGCGAGCCCGCGCTGCCGGCTGAACTCGATGAAGCCGAGCGGCGAGGACCCGATGGAGGCCGCCCCGGCCAGGGCCATCGTGCACTCACCGGTCAGCAGGGCCTGGGCCGCGAGCCGTACGGCGACGAGGGCCGAGGAGCACCCGGTGTCGACGGTGACCGCCGGGCCTTCGAGGCCCAGGGTGTACGAGATCCGGCCGGAGGCGATGCTCGTCGCCGTGCCGGTGAGGAGGTGGCCCTCCACGCCGTCCGGCAGCCGGCGCAGCCCGGTGCCGTAGCCGCCGTTCCCGGCGCCGATGAACACCCCGCACTCGCTGCCGCGCAGGCTGTGCGGGTCGATCCGGCCGTGTTCGATGGCCTCCCAGGCCGTCTCCAGGAGCAGCCGCTGCTGGGGGTCCATGGCCAGCGCCTCGCGCGGCGAGATCCCGAAGAAGGCGGGGTCGAAGTCGCCCGCTTCGCGGACGAAGCCGCCCGTGCGGACGTAGCTGTGCCCCTCGTTGTCCGGGTCGGGGTCGAAGAGGCGGTCGAGGTCCCAGCCCCGGTTGTCGGGAAAGCCGCCGAGGACTTCGCCGCCGTCCGTGACGAGCTGCCACAGGGCCTCGGGGGTCTCGATGCCGCCGGGGAAGCGGCAGCCCATGCCGATGATCGCGATGGCGTCGTCGCCGTGCGCGCCCCGCGTGGCGATCTGGGCGAGGGCGGGCTCGGCTCCGGGCTGTTCACCGAAGAGGGTCGCGTGCAGGTGCTCCGCGAGCCGGGTGACGTTCGGGTGGTCGAAGACGAGCGTGGTGGCGAGCTTGAGCCCGGTGTCGGCGATCAGGGCGTTGCGCAGCTCCACCGCGAGGAGCGAGTCGAAGCCGAGGTCGCGCAGCGGGCGTCCCTCGTCGATGGCGTCCGGGGAGGAGTGTCCGAGCACCGTGGCCGCGTGGGACCGTACGAGGTCGCGCAGGGCGCGCTCGCGCTCCTCCTGCGGCAGCGGGCGCAGCCGCTCGCGCAGGGTGTCCGCCCCGGCGGCGTGCGGATCGGCCGCGTCGTCCGGGCCGGTGCCGAGGGCCGCGCGGGCCTCCGGGACGCCCTCGATCAGCGGGCGGGGGCGGGCGGCGGTGTAGGCGGGGGTGAAGGCGTCCCAGTCCACGTCTCCGATGGCGAGGAAGGGCCGGCCGTCGGCCATCGCCTGCCGCAGCCCGTCGATCGCGGTCCGCGGGGCCATGGGGGTGAGGCCGTGCCAGTTGAGGGTTCCGGAGTCGACGGTGCCGCCGAGGCCGGTGCCGTCGTCCGCCGACCAGAGGCCCCAGGCGATCGTCGTGCCGGTGAGGCCCCGGGCGCGCCGGTTGCGGGTGACGGCTTCGAGGTAGGCGTTCCCGGCCGCGTACGAGCCGTGTCCCCCTGCGCCCCAGACGGCGGCCACGGAGGAGTAGAGGACGAACGCGTCCAGCTCCGTGCGGTCGAAGAGCCGGTCCAGGTGGGCGGTTCCGGCGAGCTTGACGTCCGCCCCGGCCTCGAACTCCGCCAGGTCCGTGCCGGCGAGCGGGGCGGCCCCGCCGACGCCCGCGCTGTGCACGACCGTGCGGATCGGCGGCCCGTCCGCCTCGATCCGTTCGACGAGCCGGGTCAGGGCCGCTTCGTCGGACACGTCGCAGGCGGCGACGGTGATCCTGGTGCCGGTGGCGCCGAGTTCTTCGACCAGTGCGGCGACCCCGGGCGCGTCCGCGCCCCGCCGCGAGGTCAGCACCAGGTGCTCCGCTCCGGCCTCGATCAGCCACCGCGCCGTGTGCGCGCCGAGCCCTCCCGTACCGCCCGTGATCAGCGCCGTGCCGCTCGTACGCCACGGCTCCCGCGTCCCCGAGCCCTGCGGCTCCCGCCGCAGCCGGCGTACGAGGGCGTCGCCACCGCGAACGGCGATCTGGTCCTCCGCACCGTCGGAGGCCACGACGTCCAGGAAGCGGTCCAGGTCCCCCGGGGTCGCCGCCTCGGAAAGGTCGACCAGGCCGCCCCACCACTGCGGGAACTCCAGCCCGAAGACCAGCCCGAGGCCCCAGGTGCTGCCCTGGAGCGGGTGCCCGACCTCGTCACCGCGTACGGCGGAGATCGCGCCGCGCGTGCACATCCAGACCGAGACCGGCTGGTCCCGGTCGGCGAGCGCCTGGGTCAGCAGCACATTCAGTGCCAGGCCGACCGTCAGCGCGGGGTGCTCCGCACAGACCTCCTCGTCGAAGGCCAGCAACGACACCACACCGGCAACATCGGACTGCTCGGCCAGCGCACCGCCTATGTGCTCACGGTCCGCGTCGGCCGGAAGCACCAGCTCCACGACCTCCGCACCGCGCCCGCCCAGACCCGCGACCACGGCCTCGGCGTCAGCGCCCCGCGCACCGGCGGAACTCACGACCAGCCAACGCCCCGAAAGCCGCCCGCCGACCGCGACCGCCTCCCCCGGCACCCACTCCACGCCGTACCGCCACGTGTCCAGCGGGTCGGCGGTGGGGCGTGCCGGTGCGTTCCGGTCCTCCAGCCAGTAGTGGCGGCGCTGGAAGGCGTACGTGGGCAGGTCGGCGACCTGGGCGCCCGAGGGGGCGAAGTAGGCCGCCCAGTCGACGTCGGCGCCGTCCGCCCAGAGTCGGGCCAGGGCCGTGACGGCGGTGGTGGGCTCGGGGCGGGTGCGGTGCAGGGTGGGGACGGCGAGCGCGTCGCCGTCGTACGTCTCGTCGATCGCGCCCACGAGGCTCGCGTCCGGGCCGAGTTCGAGGAGCCGGGTGACGCCCAGGTCCTTGAGGTGGGTGAGGGCGTCCGCGAAGCGGACCGTGCCACGCACCTGGTCCGCCCAGTACGCGGCGGTGAACGCGGTCACCGCCTCGCCCGTGAGCGTCGAGACGATCGGGATACGGGGCGTCTCGTACGTCAGCTCCTCGGCCGCCGCCCGGAACTCGGCCAGCATCGGGTCCATCAGCGCCGAGTGGAACGCGTGGCTGACCTCCAGCCAATGGCCCTGGCGGTCGGTGAGCCGGTCCGCTACCGATTCGACGGCCTCGCGCGTGCCGGAGACGACGACCTGGCCGGGCGCGTTGACCGCCGCCAGGGAGGCGCCCTCCACCAGCAGCGGCGTCACCTCGTCCGCCGTGGCCCGCACGGCCCACATCGCACCGCCCGACGGCAGCGCCCGCATGAGCGTCGCACGGGCGGAGACCAGCCGGGCCGCGTCCGCGAGGGACAGCACCCCGGCGACGTGCGCGGCGGCCAGTTCGCCCACCGAGTGGCCGACGAGATAGTCCGGGCGGACGCCCCAGGACTCGACCAGCCGGTAGAGGGCGACTTCGACGGCGAACAGGGCGGGCTGCGCCCAGCCGGTGTTCTTCAGGGCCTCCGCGTCCCCGAACATCACCTCGCGCAGCCCCTCGAAGTGCGCACACGCCTCGTCGAGAGCGACCGCGAACACGGGGAAGGCGTCTGCCAGTTCGCGGCCCATGCCGACCCGCTGCCCGCCCTGGCCGGAGAAGACGAAGGCGGTGAAGCCGTCGCCGGCCGTCGCCGTCACCGTGCCGGGGAGGGGTTCTCCGGCCGCGAGGGCGGCGAGGCGGGTGCGCAGGTCGTCGGCGTCCGTGGCGAGGACGACGGCGCGGTGGTCGAGGGCCGTGCGGGTGGTGGCCAGGGAGAGGCCCAGGTCCGCCGGATCCAGGGCGGCGGCCGGGGTGGCGAGCCGTGCGGCCTGGGCGGGCAGGGCGGACGCGGTCCGGGCGGAGACCGGCCACGGGACGACGGGGAGCGCGGACCGGGGAGCGTCGGGTGTGGTGTCCGCCTCGGCCTCGGCCTCGTCCCGGTCCGGGGCTTCCTCAAGGATGACGTGGGCGTTCGTCCCGCTGGCGCCGAACGACGAGACGCCGGCCCGGCGGGGCCGCTCGCCGCGCGGCCAGGGCCGTTCCTCGGTGAGCAGTTCGACGGCGCCGGACGACCAGTCGACGTGCGTGGAGGGGTTCTCGGCGTGCAGGGTGCGGGGCAGCAGCCCGTGCCGCATCGCGAGGACCGTCTTGATGACCCCGGCGATACCGGACGCGGCCTGGGTGTGGCCGATGTTGGACTTCACGGAGGCGAGGAGGAGCGGCCGGTCGTCGGGGCGGCCCAGACCGTATGTGGCGAGGAGGGCCTGCGCCTCGATCGGGTCGCCGAGGGAGGTGCCGGTGCCGTGCGCCTCCACGGTGTCCACCTCGGACGAGGCGACGCCCGCGTTGGTCAGGGCCTGGCGGATGACGCGCTGCTGGGAGGGGCCGTTGGGGGCGGTCAGGCCGTTGCTCGCGCCGTCCTGGTTGACCGCCGAGCCGCGCACCACGCCGAGGACGTGGTGGCCGTGGCGGCGGGCGTCGGAGAGGCGTTCCAGGAGCAGGACGCCGATGCCCTCGCCCCAGCCGGTGCCGTCGGCGTCGTCGGAGAACGCCTTGACGCGGCCGTCGACGGCGAGCCCGGACTGCCGGCTGAACTCGGTGAAGTTGCGGGTCGAGCCCATCACGGTGGCACCGGCCGCGAGGGCCAGGGAGCATTCGTCGTTGCGGAGTGCCTGCACGGCGAGGTGGAGGGCGACCAGGGAGGACGAGCACATGGTGTCGACGGTGACGGCGGGGCCCTCCAGCCCCAGGGTGTAGGCGATCCGCCCGGACAGGACGGCGCCCGAACCGCCGGTCAGCAGATGGCCCTCGACGCCCTCGGGGGCGGTGCGCACGCCTTCCCCGTAGCCCTGGTGGCTCGCTCCGACGAAGACGCCCGCCCGCGTGCCGCGCAGGCGCTCGGCGTCGAGGCCGGCGCGTTCGACGGCCTCCCAGGAGGTCTCCAGGAGCAGCCGCTGCTGGGGGTCCATGGCCAGGGCCTCACGCGGCGAGATGCCGAAGAAGTCGGCGTCGAACGCGGCGGCGCCGGGCAGGAACGCGCCGTTGCGGGTGTAGCTGGTGCCCGGGTGGGCCGGGTCGGGGTGGTAGAGCCCGTCCAGGTCCCAGCCCCGGTCGGCGGGCAGTTCGCCGACGAGGTCGGCGCCCGCCGCGATCAGGTCCCAGAACTCCTCGGGGGTGTCGGCGCCGCCGGGGAAGCGGCAGGCCATCGACACGATCGCGATGGGCTCGGTCCGCTGGTCCTCCAGCTCCCTCACCCTTCTGCGCGTCGTCTGCAGGTCCGCGGTGACGCGGTTCAGATAGTCCCGCAGCCGCTGTTCGTTCGCGCCACTGCTCATCGGATGCCCAACTCCCGGTCGATCAGGTCGAAGATCTCGTCGTTCGTCGCCGCTGCAAGGTCTTGGTGCGGGGCGTCGGTCGGTGCGGCCGCCGGTACGGTCCGGCGCAGCAGGGCGGCCAGCCGGCCGTCCAGGTCCAGGCGGGTCCATTCGTCGTCCGGAAGCGCCGACAGTCGCGCCTCCAGCCGGGTCAGCCCGGCGAGTACGTCGTCGCTCCCGCCGCTCAGTTCGTCGCGCAGCCTGCGGGCGAGCGCGGCGGGGGTGGGGTGGTCGAAGACGAGGGTCGCGGGCAGTTTCAGGCCGGTCGCCGTGTTGAGGCGGTTGCGGAACTCCAGGGCCGTCAGGGAGTCGAAGCCGAGTTCCTTGAAGGCGCGGCGGGGGCGGATCTCCTCCGGGCGTCCCGCCTTGAGGACGGCGGCGGCCTCCCGGCGGACGAGGTCCACCAGGGTGCTCTCCCGCTCGTCGGCGCTCAGTCCGGCGAGCCGGTCCGCGAGGGCCGTGGAGGCGTCGGGGCGGGTCTCGCCGGCCGTGTCGCCGGGTTCGGACGCGGTCGCCGCCTCCGCCCGCTCCGCGGCCTCGGTGAGGGCGGCGACCAGGCGGCGGTCGCGCGTCATGGTGTAGAGGGGCAGGAAGCGGCTCAGGTCGATGGAGGCGACGGCGAGGGTGGTGTCGCCGTTGCCGACGGCGAGGGCCAGGGCCCGTACGGCCGCTTCGGGCCGCATCAGGCGCATGCCGCGCCGGGTGAGGAGGTCGGAGACCTCGCCCTCGACCATGCCGCCGCCGTCCCAGGCGCCCCAGGCGATGGCCGTGGCGGTCTCGCCCCGGGCGCGTCGCTGCTGGGCGAGGGCGTCGAGGTAGGCGTTGGCGGCGGCGTAGCCCGCCTTGCCCGCGTCGCCCCAGGTGCCGGCGCCGGAGGAGAACAGCACGAAGGCGTCCAGGTCCAGTCCGGCGGTCAGGGCGTCCAGGTGGCGGGCGCCCTCGGCCTTGCCGCGCAGGATCCGGGCGAGGGCGTCGGTGGACTGCTCGCGGACGGGGATCTCGGGCTGGGTGAGCCCGGCCGTGTGGACGACGGCGGTCAGCGGTTCGGCCGGGTCGACGGAGGCCAGGAGGGCGGCGGCCTCGTCCGCGTCGCCGACGTCGCAGGCGGTGATCGTCACCCGGGCGCCGAGCCCGGTCAGTTCCTCCGCCAGCGCGGCGGCTCCGGGGGCGTCGGCGCCCCGGCGGCTGGTCAGCAGCAGGTGCGCGGCGCCGTTGCGGGCGGCCCAGCGGGCCACGTGGGAACCGAGGGCGCCGGTGCCGCCGGTGATCAGGACGGTGCCGCGCGGGCGCCACGGCGCGGCGCCGGGTGCCGGGTCCTGGACGAGGCGCCGGGCGAGGACGGCGGGCCCGCGCAGGGCGACCTCGGTCTCCCCGGTCGTCTCGGACAGCACCTCGGCGAGCCGGTCGAGGGCGTCGGCGTCGAGCCGGTCCGGGAGGTCGACCAGCCCGCAGAGCCGGTCGGGTTCGTCGAGTCCGAGGACCACGCCGAGCCCCCACACCTGGGCCTGGACCGGATGGCGGACGGGGTCGTCGGCCGAGGTGCCGACGGCGCCCCGGGTGGCCAGCCAGAGCGGCGCGTCCGGCGCCAGGGCCCGTACGCAGCCGAGGGTGTCGGCCAGTCCGGTGGAGAGCGCCGGGGCGTCGGGGCGGGGGCGGTCGTCGAGGGCGGCGAGGGAGAGCACGCCGTCGATCCGGTCGGGGAGCCGGGCGGTGCCGGCGGTCAGTTCCCGTACGCCGACGGGGTGGACGGTCGCACCGTGGGCGGCGAGTCCGTCGAGGACGGCCCGCACGAGCGAACTGTCCACCGCGGCATCGGGGGTGACGACGAGCCAGTCACCGAACAGGGCGGTGGCGCCGGTGGCCGGGACCGGGGTCCAGGTGACGCGGTAGCGCCAGCCGTCGACGAGCGCGCGTTCGCGCTGGGCGGCGGTGTCGGCGGGGGCCTCGATCCAGTGGCGGCGCCGCTGGAAGGGGTAGGAGGGCAGCTCCACGGCGGTGCCGGGGGCGCCGGTGAACGCGCGTTCCCAGTCGACGGGGAGCCCGCGCACCCATGCCTCGGCCAGCGAGAGCAGGAAGCGGTCGCCGCCCCCGTCGTCGCGGCGCAGGGAGCCCACGGCGAAGGCGTCCTCGCGGCCGTCGAGGGTCTCCTCCACGGCGGCGAGCAGCACCGGGTGCGGGCTGCTCTCGATCCAGGCGCCGTAGCCCTCGGCGGCGAGGGCGCCCACCGCGTCGGCGAAGCGGACGGGGCGGCGCAGGTTGGCGCACCAGTAGGCGGCGTCGAGCGCCGCCGTGTCGATCCACTCCCCGGTGACCGTGGAGTAGAAGGGGATGCGGGGCGAGAGCGGCGTCACGGGGGCGAGCAGGTCGGCCAGTTCGTCCAGGACGGGTTCCACGTGGGCGCAGTGCGAGGCGTAGTCGACGGGGATCGTCCGCACGCGTATCTCGCGTTCCTTGCAGACGAGGGCCAGGTCCTCCAGGGCGTCGCGGTCGCCGGAGAGGACGACGGAGGAGGGTCCGTTGACGGCGGCGACGGAGAGCCGTTCGCCGTACGGGGCGAGCAGGCCGTCGATGCGGTCCTGGGGCAGGGCGACGATGGCCATGGCGCCGCGTCCGGTCACCTTGGTCAGCACCTTGCTGCGGACGCAGACGACGCGGGCGGCGTCCTCCAGGGTGAGGGCCCCGGCGACGCAGGCGGCGGCGATCTCGCCCTGGGAGTGGCCCACGACGGCGGCGGGCTCGACGCCGTACGCCTGCCACAGCGCGGCCAGGGACACCATGACGGCGAACGAGGCGGGCTGGACGACGTCGACCGCGTCAAGGGTGGGGGCGCCCGGCGCCCCGGCCAGCACCTCGGTCAGCGACCAGTCCACGTACGGGGCCATGGCGGTCTCGCACGCGGCGAGGCGTGCGGCGAACACCGGGGACCAGCGGGCGAGTTCGACGGCCATGCCGGCCCACTGGGCGCCTTGGCCGGGGAAGACGAACACGGGGCGGCCGACGGGTCCGGCCGTGCCGGAGACGAGGTGCGCGGCGGGGTCGCCCGTCGCCAGGGCGGCCAGGGCGGGTCCGGGCTCCCCGACGACGACGGCGCGGTGCTCGAACCGGGCGCGGGTCAGGGCGAGGGCGTGGGCGGTGTCGTAGGGGTCGGCCGTGCCGGCGAGCGGGGCGAGGGCGGCGGCCAGCGCGCGCAGCGCCTCGGGTTCGCGGGCGGACAGCAGCCAGGGGACGGCGCCTTCGGGCCGCTGCCCCGCGGGGGCCCGGGTGGGGGCGGCCGGTTCGGGGGCCTCCTCCAGGATCACATGGGCGTTGGTGCCGCTGATGCCGAAGGCGGAGACCCCGGCCCGGCGCGGCCGGTCCCCGGCCGGCCACGGCACGGGGTCGGTCAGCAGCCGGACCTCACCGGCCGACCAGTCGACGCGCGAGGTGGGCTCGGCGGCGTGCAGGGTCTTCGGCAGGGTCCCGTGCCGCAGCGCCTGGACCATCTTGATGACGCCGACGACCCCGGCGGCGGCCTGGGTGTGGCCCACGTTGGACTTGACGGAGCCCAGCCAGAACGGCCGCCCGTCGGGCCGGTCCTGGCCGTAGGTGGCGATCAGGGCCTGGGCCTCGATGGGGTCGCCGAGCGTGGTGCCGGTGCCGTGCGCCTCGACCGCGTCCACGTCGGCGGCCGTCAGCCCGGCGGTCGCGAGCGCCTGGCGGATGACGCGCTGTTGGGAGGGGCCGTTGGGGGCGGTCAGGCCGTTGCTCGCGCCGTCCTGGTTGACGGCGCTGCCGCGCACCACGGCCAGGACGCGGTGGCCGTGGCGCCGGGCGTCGGACAGCCGCTCCACCAGCAGGACGCCCACGCCCTCGGCCATGCCGAAGCCGTCGGCGTCCTCCGCGAAGGACCGGCAGCGGCCGTCGGCGGACAGGGCGCGCTGCCGGCTGAAGCTGATCATCGGGGTGGGCGTCGACATCACCGACGCGCCCGCGACCACGGCGAGCGCGCATTCGCCGGAGCGCAGGGCACCGGCCGCCATGTGCAGCGCCACCAGCGAGGAGGAACAGGCGGTGTCGATGGTGACGGCGGGGCCGGTGAAGCCGAAGGTGTACGAGAGGCGGCCCGAGGCGACGCTCGGCGCGCCGCCGGTGACGTGGTAGCCCTCCAGTTCGCCGGGCATGCCGTGCAGCCGTCCGTAGTCGCTCGCCAGAATTCCGGCGAACACTCCGGTGGCGCTGCCCTTGAGGTCGGCGGGGACCAGTCCGGCGTTCTCGAACGCCTCCCACGAGGTCTCCAGGAGCAGCCGCTGCTGCGGGTCCATGGCCAGCGCCTCGCGGGCGGAGATCCCGAAGAATTCGTGGTCGAACTCGGCGGCCCGGTGCAGGAATCCGCCGCCCCGGGCATAGCTGGTGCCGTGCCGGTCGGGGTCGGGGTCGTACAGCGACTCGATGTCCCAGCCCCGGTCGGCGGGGAGGCCGCCGACGGCGTCGCCCTCGTCCACGAGCAGGCGCCACAGCGCCTCCGGGCCGTCGACGCCGCCGGGCAGCCGGCAGGACATGCCGACGATGGCGAGCGGTTCGTCGGCGGCGGCACGGGCCGGTATGCCGGCGTCCGGTGCGGGCCGTACGCCCAGCGCCTCGCGCCGCAGGTGCTCGGCGAGCAGGGCGGGGGTCGGGTGGTCGAAGACGAGGGTGGTGGGCAGCCGGGTGCCCAGCGCCTTGGCGAGCCGGTCGCGCAGGCCGACGGCGGTGAGCGAGTCGAAGCCGAGTTCCTTGAACGCCCGGTCGGCGGCGAGGTCCTTGGGTGCGCTGTGGCCGAGCACCTGGGCGGTGTGCCGGCGCACCAGGTCCAGGACCCGTTCGCGCTGGGCCTCCTCGGTGAGCCCGGCCAGTTCGGCGCGCAGGGCGGAGGCGGGGGTGCCGGGTTCGTCGGCGGGGGCCGGGTCCGCCGGGGCGGCGACCAGTTCGCCGAACAGAGGGCTCGGGCGGGTCGCGGTGAAGACGGGGCCGAAGCGCTCCCAGTCGACGTCCGCGACGACGACGGCCGTCTCGTCGTGGTCGAGCACGGTCGTCAGGTCGTCGAGCGCCGGGTCCGGTTCGAGCAGCGGCAGTCCGGTGGCGGCCAGCGCCGCCTCCCGGTCCGCGTCGATCATGCCGCCGCCGCTCCAGGGGCCCCAGGCGACGGACGTGGCGGTGAGCCCCCGGGCGCGCCGCCGGGCCGCCAGGGCGTCCAGGCAGGCGTTCGCGGCGCCGTACGCGGCGTGCTCGGCGACGCCCCAGGTGGCGGAGATCGAGGAGAACAGCACGAACGCGTCGAGCGGGGTGTCCCCGAGCAGCTCGTCCAGGAGGCGCGCCCCGTCGGCCTTGGCGGCCATGAGGGCGGGCAGTTCCTCGGGGGCGAGGTCGGCGAGCGGGGCGAGTTCGCAGACGCCCGCCGCGTGGAAGACGGCGGTCAGCGGGTGGTCCGCACCGAGGGAGGCGAGCAGCGCGGTCAGCGTGGCGCGGTCGGTGACGTCACCGGTCGCCGCCATCAACTCGGCGCCTACTTCCCGGAGTTCGTCCGCGAGCCGGGTCATCTCCTCGGGGTCTCCGCCGCCCCGGCTGAGCAGGACGACACGGGCGGCCCCGCCCTCGGCGAGGCGGCGGGCGAGCCGGCGGCCGAGGGCCCCGGTGCCTCCGGTGATCAGGACGGTGCCGCTGGGCGTGTAGGTACGCCGCCCGGTGGCGGGGCGCAGCGCCCGCACCAGCCGGCGGCCGAACACGGCGGCGGGCCGGATCGCGATCTGGTCCTCGTCGCCGTGCCCGGTCAGAACGGCGGCCAGCCGCTCGCGGACCCGGCCGTCCCAGCGCGGCGGCAGATCGACGAGACCGCCCCACGTGCGCGGGTGCTCGACGGCGGCGGCGCGTCCCAGACCCCAGACGGCGGCGGGCGCCGGATCGGGGGCGGGATCGGAGGGGCCGGTGGCCACGGCGCCCCGGGTGGCGCACCACAGCGGGGCGGCGACACCGGCCCGGTCCAGGGCACGCACCAGGGCCACGGTCGCGGCCACGCCCGATGCGACGCCCCGCGCGGCGCCCGGGGCGACGGCCGGGGCGCCCCCTGACGCGGCTGCGTCCGTAGCGCCCGGACCCGCACCCGACGCGCTGTCCGGAGCCACGGTCGCGGCCACCCCCAACGCGGCCTCCGCCGCGCCGTCCAGGGCCAGCAGGGACAGCACCCCGGTCACGTCCACGCCCTCGGCCGCGCGGGCGAGGGTCGCCGCGTCGGGCTCGCCGTCCGGCAGTCGGCACAGGACGACGTCGGCACCGGCCGCGCGGAGGGCGTCGGCGGCCTGGTCGTGGTCGTCGGCCGGGGCGGCCGGGGCCACGAGCAGCCAGGTGCCGGCCACGGGGGCGGCGGGGGCGTCGGCCAGGGGCCGCCAGACGACGTCGTAGCGGCGGTCCGGGGCCGGCGGGGCAGCGGGGGCCGGGGCGCTGGCGGGCGGCGTCCACCAGTAGCGTCGGCGGGCGAACGGGTAGGTGGGCAGGTCGGTCCGGCGTCCGCCGGTGCCGGCGAGGAGCCCGTCCCAGTCCGGCTCCACCCCGTGGACGTGCAGCTGGGCGAGCGCGGTGCGGAGCCGGCGCTCGCCGCCGTCGCCCCGGCGCAGCGAGGCGACGGCCGTACCGTCGTCGGCTCCGGCGCTCTCCAGCGTCTGCTGGATGCCGATGGTCAGCGTCGGATGCGGGCTGGACTCCAGGAAGATGCGGTGCCCGGACGCGGCGAGGGACCGTACGGTCTCTTCGAAGCGAACGGTGCCGCGCAGGTTCCGGTACCAGTAGTCGCCGGTGAGTTCGGTGCCGTCCAGGACGGTGCGGGTGAGCGTGGAGTGGAACGGCACCCGGGCCCGCCGGGGTTCGACGGGGGCCAGCAGCCGGGCCAGTTCGGCCTCGATGGGCTCGACCTGCGCGGAGTGGGAGGCGTAGTCGACGGGCACGGCGCGGGCGTGGATGTCCTGGCGGGCGCACTCGGCGAGGAGGCCGGCGACCGCGTCGGTCTCGCCGGAGACCACGACGGAACGGGGGCCGTTGACGGCGGCGACGGAGACCCGGCCGCCGGTCTGCTCCACGAGTGCGGCCACCCGGTCGGGGGACTCGAAGACGGAGGCCATGGTGCCGGTGCCGGCCAGCGCCAGCAGCGCGCGGCTGCGCAGCGCCACGACGCGTGCGGCGTCCCGCAGGGTGAGCGCCCCGGCCACGCAGGCCGCCGCGATCTCGCCCTGCGAGTGCCCGACGACCGCTGCCGGGCGGACGCCCCGGGACTCCCACAGCTCGGCCAGCGCCACCATGGTCGCCCACAGGGCGGGCTGCACCACGTCGACCCGGTCACCCGGCGGAGCCCCTTCGGCGCCGCGCAGCACGTCGAGCAGCGACCAGTCCACGAACTCCGACAGCGCTTCTGCGCACGCGGTGATGCGGGCGGCGAACACCGGCGAGGTGTCGAGCAGTTCGGTGGCCATGCCCTGCCACTGGCCGCCCTGGCCGGGGAAGACGAACACCACCCGGTCATCACCTGCGGCCCGGCCGCGTACCAGCGTCTCGCTCTCGCCGTCCTCGGCGAGCACGGCGAGGGTCCGGTCCAGTTCCTCCGGTCCGTCCGCGAGCACCACGGCGCGTTCCGGGAACCGGGCCCGGCCATGGGCCAGCGTGTACGCGATGTCGGCGGGCCGGGCCGGCTCCTCGCCGCGCAGCACGGTGCGCAGCCGCCGGGCCTGCTCGCGCAGGGCGGTGGAGGTGGGGGCGGAGAGGACGTGGGGCAGAGCGAGCCCGGCGGACAGCGCTTCCGGCGCGTCGGCCGGGGCTTCCGCTACGTCGGCCAGGGCATCCGGCACGTCGGCCGGGGTTTCCGGCACGTCGGCACGGGCGGGCTCGGCGGCGGAGGTGGGTTCGGCGAGGATCACATGGGCGTTGGTGCCGCCGACGCCGAAGGCCGAGACTCCGGCCCGGCGCGGCCGGTCCTCGGCCGGCCACGGCACGGCGTCGGTCAGCAGCCGGACCTCACCGGCGGACCAGTCCACGTGCGAGGACGGCGTGTCCGCGTGCAGGGTGCGGGGCAGCAGCCCGTGGCGCAGGGCGAGGACCATCTTCATGACGCCGCCGAGTCCGGCGGCGGCCTGCGCGTGCCCGATGTTGGACTTCAACGAGCCCAGCCACAGCGGCCGTTCGGCGGCGCGCCCGCGCCCGTACACCTCGATCAGCGCGGCGGCCTCGATCGGGTCGCCGAGCACCGTGCCGGTGCCGTGCGCCTCCACGGCGTCGACCTGGTCCGGGCGCAGCCCGGCATTGGCGAGGGCCTGCCGGATGACGCGCTGCTGGGAAGGGCCGTTGGGGGCGGTGAGGCCGTTGGACGCACCGTCGGAGTTGACGGCGGTGCCCTCGACCACGGCGAGGACGCGGTGGCCGTTGCGACGGGCGTCGGAGAGCCGTTCCAGGACGAGGGTGCCCACGCCCTCGGCCCAGCCGGTGCCGTCGGCCTCGTCCGAGAACGCCTTGCACCGCCCGTCCGGCGCGAGCCCGCCCTGCCGGCTGAACTCGACGAAGATACCGGGCCGGGACATCACGGTGGCCGCACCGGCCAGGGCCAGCGAGCATTCGCCGTTGCGCAGGGACTGCGCGGCCAGGTGCAGCGCGACCAGGGACGCCGAGCAGGCGGTGTCGACGGTCAGCGCGGGCCCTTCCAAGCCCAGCACGTAGGAGATCCGGCCGGAGGCGGTGGAACCGGTCGTGCCGGTCAGCGCATAGCCCTCAAGGCCGTCGGCCGCCTCGTCCAGGCGGGGCCCGTACTCCTGCTGCATCGCGCCGACGAAGACGCCCGTACGGCTGCCGCCGAGTCCGGACGGATCGATACCCGCCCGCTCCAGTGCCTCCCAGGCCGTCTCCAGCAGCAGCCGCTGCTGCGGGTCCATGGCCAGCGCCTCGCGGGGGCTGATCGTGAAGAAGTCGGCGTCGAAGTCGCCCGCGTCGTAGAGGAATCCGCCCTGGGCGACCGCCGATCCGCCCGGGGCGTCCGGGTCGGCCAGCAGCCGTGCGATGTCCCAGCCCCGGTCCGTGGGGAAGGGCGCCACGGCATCGGTGCCGGAGCGCACCAGCTCCCACAGGTCGTCCGGGGAGCTGACCCCGCCCGGGAAGCGGCAGCCCATGCCGACGATCGCGATCGGCTCGTCGTACGCGGCCCGGCCAGCCGCCTCCGGCACCTGCGGAGCGGCCCCGGCCCCGGCGGCGCGCTGGAGGTGCGCGGCCAGCCGGAGGGGAGTGGGGTGGTCGAAGAGCAGCGTGGTGGGCAGCTCGACGGCGAGCGCCTTGCGCAGCCGGTTGCGCAGCAGGACGGACGACTGCGAGTCGAAGCCCAGGTCCTTGAACGGTGTCCCGTCCGGGATCGCGGCGGCGTCCGCGTGCCCGAGCACGGCGGCGGCGTGCGTACGCACCAGCTCCAGCAGAATCCGCCGCTGCTCCTCCTCACCCTCGGCCGCTACCAGACGCCCGGCCACGACACTGGTCGCCGCCGCCCCGTCCTCGGTCTCCGGGGCCACGGAGTCGAACCAGTGGCGCCGGCGCTGGAACGCGTACGTCGGCAGATCCACGAGCGCCGGACGGGTCTCCGGGAACGCCGCCGTCCAGTCGACGTCCACGCCGTGGACCCACAGCTCGGCCACACCGGCCAGGAACCGGTCCAGGCCGCCGTCGTCGCGGCGCAGGGAGCCGGTGACCACGGCCTCGTCGGCGATCTCCTCTATGGCGGCCGACAGGACGGGGTGGGAGGAGACCTCGACAAAGACCCCGTAGCCGTCGTTCGCCAGCTCCTCGATGGCCTCGGCAAAACGGACCCGGGAGCGGAGATTCGTCACCCAGTAGTCGGTGGTCATGTCCGAGCCGTCGGTGAACTCACCCGTCACCGTCGACAGAAGCGGAATCGTGCCGGCCTGCGGGGTGATCCCGGCCAGACTGGCCGTCAGCTCGTCATGCAGCACATCCATGGCGGGCGAGTGGGAGGCGTAGTCGACCGCGATGCGACGCGCCCGCAACCCCAGCTCCACACACCGGGCCACGGCCTCTTCCACAGCCTCGATCTCACCCGAAATGACCACCTGGGAAGGCCCGTTGACGGCAGCGACCGACACACGATCGCCCCACGCCTCCAGGATCTCCTCGACCCGGTCCACCCCGGCACCAACGGACGCCATCGTCCCGTTACCACTGGCCAGCCCGGCAATCGCCCGGCTCCGCACGCACACCACACGCAGCGCGTCCTCAAGCGACAACGCCCCCGCCACATACGCGGCAGCGATCTCCCCCTGCGAATGACCGACAACAGCCGAAGGCGTCACCCCGTACGACCGCCAGACCTCCGCGAGCGCGACCATCACCACGAACGACGCGGGCTGCACCACATCCACCCGCTCCAGCGACGGCGCGTCCGGACCGCCCCGCAGCACATCGGTGACCGACCAGTCCACCAGCCCCGCCATCGCAGCCTCACACTCAGCCACGACCCGCGCGAACACCGGCGAATCATCGAGGAGTTGGGCACCCATGGCGACCCACTGCGCCCCCTGCCCCGGGAACACGAACACCGACCGCCCCACCGAACCGGACACCCCCGACACCACGGCCGCCGACGGCTCATCGGCGGCCAGGGCGGCGAGGCCGGAACCGTACGCACCCAGCACCACCGCACGGTGCTCGAAACGCGCCCGGGTCGTGGCCAGCGACCACCCCACCGACACCGGATCGGCGTCAGCGGCCACCGGGCCCAGCGCCTCCGCCTGCCCCCGCAACGCGGCCGCACTCCGCCCCGACAGCAGCCACGGAACCACCGACGGGGTGGCGTCCGGGGCCGGGCGAGGGGGTTCGGGGGCGGTGGGGGCCTCGCTGAGGACGAGGTGGCAGTTGGTGCCGCCCATGCCGAAGGCGCTGACGCCGGCGATGCGCGGGTGGCCGTCCTCGGGCCAGGCGGTCGGGCGGTCCGTGACGCGCAGGTTGAGCGCGTCCAGGGGGATGTCCGGGTTGGGCTCCTCGAAGTCGAGGCTGGCGGGGATCTGCCGGTGGGACAGGGCCAGCACGGTCTTGAGGAGGCCCGTGGCGCCCGCCGCGGCCTCCAGGTGGCCCAGGTTGGTCTTGACGGAGCCGACGAGCAACGGGTCACCGGCGGGGCGGGCGCTGCCCAGGACGTCGCCCAGGGCCGCGGCCTCGATCGGGTCGCCCACCGGGGTGCCGGTGCCGTGGAGTTCGACGTAGCGCGCGCGGGCCGGGGAGACCCCGGCGGCGGCGTACGCGCGGCGCAGGACCTCGGCCTGGGCCTGACGGCTGGGGGTGGTCAGCTGGGCGGTGGCGCCGTCGTTGTTGACGGCACCGCCCAGCAGGACGCCGTGGATGCGGTCGCCCGCGGCGATCGCGTCCGGGAGCAGTCGCAGGACGAGGGCGACGCCGCCCTCGCCGCGCACGAAGCCGTTGGCGCGGTGGTCGAAGGCGTAGCTGTGGCCGTCCGGGGAGAGGCCGCCGAACTCTTCGGCGGCGACGCCGGTCTCGGCGGCCAGATTGAGGTTGACGCCGCCGGCCAGGGCGAGGGTGGTCTCGCCCCGGCGCAGGCTCTCCATCGCGGTGTGCACGGCGACGAGGGAGGACGCCTGGCCGGTGTCGACGACCAGGCTGGGGCCGTGCAGGCCGAAGAGGTGGGAGACGCGGTTGGCGATGACGCCCCGGCTCACGCCGGGCATCGTGTGGTGGTTGACGGCGTCGCGCCCGGCGCGGGCCAGGAGCTGGGCGTAGTCGTCGCGCATGGCGCCCACGAACACGCCCGTGGCGCTGCCGCTGAGGTCGGCGGCGACGATCCGGGCGTCCTCGAACGCCTCCCAGGCGAGTTCGAGCATGAGCCGCTGCTGCGGGTCCAGCACGGCCGCTTCCCGGGGGGTGATCCCGAAGAAGGCGGCGTCGAACCGGTCGGCGCCCTCGATGAAGGCCCCCCAGTCCCCGCCGACCGGTTCGCGCCCGGGGGGCACCTGGCCGACCGCACGCTCCCCGCCGCTCAGCAGCGTCCAGAACGCTTCGGGATTCGGCGCCCCCGGCAGCCGGCAGGAGATCCCGACGATGGCGACCGGGTCCCCGCCCGTCCCGGTGCGGGACGGGGCGGGGGTCTCGGGGTTCCCGGTGCGGGGGTCGTTGGGTCGCAAGGTGTCCATAGGGCGCGCTGCTCCCGCCTATTCCGCGATCTTGGTGAAACCGGTCCAGCGGAAGATCCGCGACGCCGGGCCCCTGGAGCCGCCCAGCTCGTCGGAGGGCTCGAAGTGCTGGTAGCCGCCGTAGTACTTGATCTTGATCTTCTGCTGCGCCTCGGCCTCGCTGACGTGGATCGTCCGGTCGGCCTGGGGGAAGTCGGCCGGGCCGCCGACCAGCGTCACGCGGACGGTGCGGACGTCGACGGCCTCGCTCTGCTCGGTTTTTCCGCTCATGGGATAACCCCTTCTGTCTGCCGGGATCGTGACGGTGCGGTGTCGGACGACGGACGGGTCAGTCCGTGCAGGCGTGCAGGCAGGCGATGAGGGTGCGGGCCTGCACATTGAGGTAGTGGCGGTGCTGGAGCAGCCAGGTGATCTGGGGCAGGGCCGTCCAGAGGAATCCGGGCGGCTCCTCGTCCGGGTGGTCGTCGCCGACCTCGATGATCATGTAGCGGCTGCGGGAGTGGTGGAAACGGCCGCCCTCCTCGGACATCTCGGCGTCGAACAGCACCCGGTCGGTGCGCATCCGGCGCTCGGCGTCGATCAGCTGCTCGTGGACGAGGCCGCCCAGGTAGGCGTGGTTCTCCGGAGTGCCCTGCACGGTCGGGGCGAGTTCGATGGCGTCGATGTAGCCGGGCTCGATCCGGGCGCGCAGCAGGACGTGCAGCACCCCGTCGAACCGCTTGACGAGCAGGGCGGCGACGCCGACGCCGTGGGGTTCGATGAGTGGCTGCGTCCAGCCGCCGACCTCCCGGCTGTTGGCGACGACGTCCACGCCGATGACGCTGAAGAAGAGGCCGCGCTCGTGGGAGATCGACAGGTCGGTCACCTTCCAGCCGGGCAGGTCCCGCAGGCCGACGACGGTGGTCTGCACGTCGTGGACGGCCTGGTTCGAGGTGATCCAGCTGAGGATTTCGGTGTCGGTGTGCAGGCTGCCCTCGTCGGCGGCGCTGCCGGGGAGGCAGGACAGGACGGTGCGCGCGTCCATGTTGACCCGGTGGTCGATGCGCATCTGCTCGCGGACCTGGCCCAGCGTCAGCCAGCAGAAGTCCTCGCCGGCCTCGACGTCCGGGCCGACCTCGATGACCATGTTGCGGTTGCGCTTGCGGTAGAACCAGGCGCCGTGCTCGGACTGGAGGACGTCGGCGACGACGGTGCGCGGGTCGGCCTTCGCGAAGTGCTCCACGTACGGGACGAGCCGGCCTCGGTGGACTCCGGTGTAGTTGCTCTTGGTGGCCTGCACGGTGGGCGAGAGCTGGACGCCGTTGGGGTTGCCGGGCTCGGCCTTGGCCTGCATGAGCAGGTGCAGGACGCCGTCGATCTCGCGTACGGCGATGCCGAGCAGGCCGATCTCCGGCTGGAGGATGATGGGCTGCGCCCATTCGCGCACCGGGTCCTCGTCGACCTCGACGCGCAGGCCGGCCACGGAGAAGAACCGGCCGCTGTCGTGCACGAGATGGCCGCTGTCCTCGGCGAAGGACCAGTTGCGCAACTGGTCGAACGGGACCCGGGTGACCTCCTGGACCTGGGCCGCGCAGCGCTCGGCGAACCACTTCTCGAACTGTTCGGGACTGGTGGCCACGCCCGCCGTGGCGCGGGCCGACTCCGCGAGGCGGGTCTGGAGGGTCGTGTCGGCATGACGCAGCACGCCCGGCCCGGTGGTCAGCGGCATGGTGTCTCCCCCGGTTCGTGTGTCGGTGGGGCGGCGCTCCTGTTCCGGTCGGTTGACCGGGTCCGGCCCATGGCGTCGCGTACCAGGTGAACACGGCCCCGGGAGCTGACCCAGCGCGTCCGGGCCGGTCTAGGTGTTCACTCAGATCCCCGCCGAGGCACTGCCGCGAGGCCGGTCGGCCACTTTCCCTAGACAGCAGCGGCCGACGGGACATGCGCTCCCGCCCTCCCCGGACTCCGGCCGTGCTCGCGACGAGAGAGGCCGACATGAGCGACACCGATGTGTGGATCCGGCGCTACTTTCCGAGTTCCGAGGCGGCGGTCCAGCTGGTGTGCCTGCCGCACGCGGGAGGTTCGGCCTCCTTCTACCGTTCGGTGGCGCAGGCGCTGAGCCCCCGGGTGGAGGCGCTGGCCGTGCAGTACCCGGGCCGTCAGGACCGGCGCAACGAGCCGATGATCGACGACCTGGGGGTGCTGGCCGACCGGGTGTCCGAGGCGGTCGCGGACTCCGTGGACCGGCCGTTCGCGCTGTTCGGGCACAGCATGGGCGCGACCCTGGCGTTCGAGGTGGGGATCCGGCTGGAGCGCCGGGGGCTGTTCCCGCTGCGGGTGTTCGCCTCCGGCCGGCGCGCCCCGTCGCGGGTCCGCGACGAGCGGGTGCACCAGCGCGACGACGACGGCATGATCCGCGAACTGCGCGGGCTGAGCGGCACCGACCAGCGGGTCTTCGGCGACGAGGAGCTGCTGCGGATGGTGCTGCCGGCGATCCGCAACGACTACCGGGCGGCCGAGACGTACCGCTACGCGCCGGGCCCCGCGCTGCGCTGCCCGGTCACCGCCCTGGCGGGCGACAGCGATCCGAAGGCGAGCCACGAGGAGGTGGCGGCCTGGAGCACGCACACGGCCGGCGGGTTCGAGCTGCGCACGTACGCCGGGGGCCACTTCTACCTGATCGACCACGCCGCCGACGTCATCAAGGTCATCGACGCGCGGCTGCACGAACCGGCCCTGCGATGAGCGGCCGGGCGAGGAGTCGGGAGCAGTCATCCATGAGCGCGAAGCACGTGGCGATCCTGGTCTTTCCGGGGCACGGGCACGTCAATCCGACGCTGGAGTTCAGCCGTCTGCTGATGGGGCTCGGCCACCGGGTCAGCTATGTGCTGGACGAGCGTCTGGCGGGGCCGGTGAAGGCGGCCGGGGCCGGTTTCGTCGGCTATCCCTCGCGGCGCGGCCGGCTCGGCACGGGCTATGTGACCGGTGAGGACATCGGCGCGCTGGGGCTGGGGTTCCTGCGGGAGTCGATGGACGTGATCCTGCCGCGCACGCTGGAGGCGTTCGCGGACGACGTACCGGATCTGATCCTGTACGACCTGGAGAGCTTCTTCACCGCGCGGACCGCGGCCCGGCGCTGGGGCAGGCCGACGGCGCAGCTGTTCCCGTACGTCGCCTCGAACGAGCACTACTCGCTGGCCATGGAGGTGTTCTCCGGGGCCGACGAGAACCTCGGCCGGTGCATCGAGCTGGTGGCGGACTTCCTGGCCGGGGAGGGCGAGGAGCGGGACGCGGTGTGGCCGTTCATGGCCAACTTCGACGAGCGCAATCTGGTGCTGCTGCCCAGGGAGTTCCAGCCGTTCGGCGAGACCTTCGACGAGCGGTACACGTTCACCGGGCACAGCGTTCCGGCCGGCCGGACCGGGACGGGTTCGTGGTCGCGGCCGTCCGGGAGCGGGGACGGGCCGGTGGCGCTGATCACGCTCGGCACCGAGGTCAACGACCGCCCGGACTTCTTCACGACCTGCGGAGCGGCCTTCGCGGAGACGGACTGGCATCTGGTGGTGGCGGTCGGCCCCGGCAATCTGCCCGCCGAGCCGCCGGCGTCCGGCCGGGTGGAGCTGCACGAGTGGCTGGACTTCGGCACCGTCCTGCCGCACGCGTCGGCCGTGGTCTGCCACTCCGGGATGAGCACCATCCTGGAGTCGCTGTCCTTCGGCACCCCGCTGGTGATCGTCACGTACACCCCGGAGGACCGCGTCAACGCCGCCCGCGTCACCGAACTGGGGCTGGGCGTGGAGTTGCCGGGCGAGGACGTCACGGCCGAGCGGGTGCGGGCGGCGGTCGAGCACGTGGCGACCGATCCCGTCATCCGGCGCGGCGTGGCCCGGATGCGCATGGACCTGCTGGCCGCGGGCGGACCGGGCCGGGCCGCGCAGGTGATCGACGGCTGGCTCAACGATTCCGACGCGACACCAGGAGACTCCATCATGAAGGACACGGCAGCTCTGCCCGGCGCCCCGGTGAACGCGGGTGTCCGATGACGTACGCCATCGAGACCGAGGGCCTCGTCAAACGGTTCGGCGAGGTCACCGCGCTCAGCGGGCTCGACCTGGAGGCGCGGGAGGGCACCGTCCTCGGGGTCCTCGGCCCGAACGGGGCGGGGAAGACGACGGCGGTGCGGATCCTCGCCTCGCTGATGTCGCCCGACGGCGGGGTCGCCCGGGTCGCCGGGTACGACGTGGCGCGCGAACCGCACGAGGTGCGCCGGGTCATCGGCCTCACCGGCCAGTACGCGGCCATCGACGAACAGCTCACCGGCGCCCAGAACATCGCCCTGGTGGCCCGGCTGCTGGGCCTGAAGCGGGCGGGCGCCCGGAAGCGGGCGGCGGAGCTGCTGGAGCGGTTCGGGCTCAGCCACGCCGGGGACCGCAAGGCGACGACGTACTCGGGCGGGATGCGCCGCCGGCTCGACCTGGCGGTCAGCCTGGTGGGCGAGCCGTCCGTGCTGTTCCTGGACGAGCCGACGACCGGTCTCGACCCGGAGAGCCGCAACGAGCTGTGGGACATCGTGCGCAGGCTCGTCACCAACGGCTCGACGGTCCTGCTGACGACCCAGTACATGGACGAGGCCGACCAGCTGGCCGACGACATCGTGGTCATCGACGGCGGCACGGCCATCGCCAAGGGCACCCCCGAGGAGCTCAAGGCCAAGACCGACCGGCAGACGCTGGAGATCCAGCCCGCCGACGCCGTCCATCTGGAGGCCACCCGGCGGATCGTCGAGGAGATCAGCGGCATCCGCCCGGCCGGCGAGGGCGGCACGCTCCGCATCCAGATCAATGACACGGCCCTGCCGAGCGCGGTGCTGCGGCGACTGGACGAGGCGGGCATCGAGGTCACCGAACTGGCCCTGCGCCGGCCCAGCCTGGACGAGGTGTTCCTGTCGCTGACCGGCAGCAAGGGCCGCAAGGAACGCGACCGGGTGGCCGAGCTGGCCACCGCGGGAACCGCGCCGGCCGCACCGGCGGAAGGAAGCATCCGATGACCGCGCCGTCCGCTCCGCCCGCCCCCGTGATGACCGCGCCATCCGCTGCGTCCGCACCCCTGCTGACCGCGCCGTCCGCTCCGTCCGAAGGAAACCTGTGATGACCGCGCTCACCGCGCCCGCGCCCAAGCACCGGCTGAGCCTGCTGACGGTGACCCGGCACTGCCTGACCCTGGGCGGCCGCAACCTGATGCACCTCAAGGCCAACCCGGGCGAGATCATCGGCTTCGCCGTCGTCCAGCCGCTGATCGTGATCGCGCTGCTGGTGTACGTCTTCGGCGGGGCCATCGCCGGGGACACCGATGCCTACCTCCAGTTCGCGCTGCCCGGCCTGATCGTCCAGTCGTCGGTCACCGCCGTCCTCACCACCGGCACCGGGCTGCACCAGGACATCGCCAACGGGCTCTTCGACCGGCTGCGCAGCCTGCCGATCGCCCGGATCGCCCCGCTGATCGGCCATCTGATCGGGACCCTGGTCCGGGTCGGGGTCGGGCTGCTGATGCTGCTGGCGGTGGGCGCGCTCCAGGGCTTCGAGGTCCGCACCAGCGTCTGGAAGCTGCTGGCCGGGCTGGTGCTGGCCATGGTGTTCGCGGCGGGCCTCGCCTGGCTGTCCATGCTGGTCGGCCTCGCCGCCAAGTCAGCCACCACGGTTCACATGTTCAGCGGGGTCCTGGCGATCCCGCTGACGTTCTGCAGCAACGTGTTCGTCAAGACCGACACCATGCCGGGCTGGTTGCAGACCTGGGCCGACATCAACCCGATCTCGCAGGAGGCGACCGCGCTGCGCGCGCTGGTCACGGGTGGTCCGGTCGGAAGCTCTGTGTGGTGGACGGCCGGCTGGGCCGTGGCGATGACCGCGGTCTTCGCCCCGCTGGCCATACAAGCGTATCGGCGACGGGTCTGAGGAGACCCGGTCCGCTTTCAGAGGGGGGAACGTTCGGATGAAGCACGGCACACAGGATCTGGCACTGTTCGGCGGCACACCGGCATTTGTCGAGGACCGCCGGGTCGGCCGGCCGAACCAGGGCGACCGCCAGCGATTCCTCGACCGCCTGAACCAGGTGCTCGACAACGAGTGGCTGTCCAACATGGGCCCCCTCATGCACGAGTTCGAGGCGCGGGTGGCGGAACTCGCCGGGGTGCGGCACTGCGTCTCCCTCTGCAACGCCACCGTGGCGCTGCAGATGCTCGTGGGGGACGAGGCGACGGGCGGCGCGATCGGTGACGAGGTGATCGTCCCGGCCCTGACGTTCCCCGCCACGGCCCACGCCGTGCGCTGGCGCGGACTGCGGCACGTGGTCTGCGACGTGGATCCGGTGACCGGGCTCATCGACTGCGACCGGGTGGAGGCGCTGATCACCCCCCGGACCCGGGCGATCATCGGCGTACACCTGTGGGGGCAGCCCTGTGACGTGCCGAGGCTGGAGAAGATCGCCGAGAAGTACGGGCTGCGGCTCTACTTCGACGCGGCCCCCGCCCTGGGGTGCAGCTACGGCGACACCCCCGTCGGCGGCTTCGGTGACGCGGAGGTCTTCAGCTTCCACGCAACGAAGATCGTCAACTCCTTCGAGGGCGGCGCCATCGTCACCGACGACGACGCGCTGGCCGACCGGATGCGGGCCGTGCGGAACTTCGGCTTCAGCCCGGACGGCCGGGTGGGGCACGTCGGGACGAACGGCAAGCTGAACGAGGCCGCCGCCGCCATGGGCCTGACCTCCCTCGACGCGCTCCCGGAGACCGTCGCGCACAACCGCGCCAACTACGAGCGCTACCGGACCGCGCTGGCCGGCATCCCCGGGGTGCGGATCCTGGAGTACGACGAGCGGCACCGCAACACCCACCACTACCTGATGGTCACCGTGGACCAGGAGGCCGCCGGACTCCACCGGGACCTGCTCCTCCACGTCCTGCGCGCCGAACACATCCTGGCCCAGCCGTACTTCGCCCAGGCCATGCACCAGCTCCAGCCGTACGCCGAGGACCGGCAGGTCACGGCACCGCACGCGGAGGCGCTGTGCGGACAGTTGCTCGCCCTGCCCACCGGCCCCTCGGTCGGCGCCGACGACATCGAGACCATCAGCGACGCCATCCGCGTCGCCGTCGCCCACGGACCGGAGGTGACCGCTCTGGGGCAGGCCCGTACGGCAGGCACCACGGACCGATAGCGACCCGACCGGCACAGCCATCCCCCGCGCGCGCCGGACACGATCGAGGAGTGGCTGCGATGGCAGCGAGTATCACCGAGACACCCGTCGGCAGGGTCAAGCCCAGCCGGATCGTCGAACTCGGACAGCACAGGGACGAACGCGGCTGCGTCTCGGTCGCCGAGTCGGAGTGGACCGCCGGCTTCGAGATCCGCAGGGTCTACTTCCTGCACGATCTGACGGCCGGTACGTCCCGCGGCGGGCACGCCCACCGCGAGCTGGAGCAGCTCTTCGTCGCCGCGCACGGCGGCTTCACCCTGCGGCTCGACGACGGCCACCAGCAGGCCGAGTACCGCCTGGACACCCCCGGGACGGCGTTGTACGTCGGCCCGATGGTCTGGCGGGACCTCAGCGACTTCACCCCGGACGGGGTCTGCCTCGTCCTGGCGTCGCACCACTACGACGAAGCGGACTACTACCGCGAGTACCAGGAATTCCTGCGGGACAGCCGGAGGCAGACGTGACCAAGGTTCCCTTCTTCGACCTGCGCGAGATGCACGCGGCGACCGGCGTGCAGGAGGAGATCGACGCCGCCGTCCTCCGGGTCTCGCGCTCCGGCCGCTACATCCTGGGCCAGGAGCTGGCGGCCTTCGAGGAGGCGTACGCCGCCTACTGCGGCAACGCGTACTGCGTCGCGACGGCCAGCGGTCTCGCCGCCCTGGAGCTGACCCTCCGGGCGCTCGGCGTGGGGCCGGGCGACGAGGTGATCGTCCCCGCCCACACGTTCGTCGGCAGCTGGCTCCCCGTCTCCGCGACCGGCGCGCGCCCCGTCCCCGTGGAGCCTGCCGAGGGCTCCTTCCTCATCGACACCGAACAGCTCGACGCCGCGATCACCCCGCGCACCCGGGCCGTCATGCCGGTCCACCTGTACGGCCACCCGGTCGACCCGGACGCCATCCGCCGCTTCGCCGACCGCCACCACCTCGCCGTCCTCGAAGACGCCGCCCAGGCCCACGGCGCCCGCGCCCGCGGCCGGCGCGTCGGCAGCGGCCATGCCGTCGCCTTCAGCTTCTACCCCGGCAAGAACCTGGGCGCCCTGGGCGACGCCGGCGCCGTCGTCACCGACGACCCCGCTCTCGCGGACCGCCTGCGCCTCCTCCGTAACTACGGCTCCCGCGAGAAGTACGTCCACGAGATCAAGGGCGCCAACTCCCGCCTGGACGAGATCCAGGCCGCCGTCCTCGCCGCCAAACTCCCCCACCTCGACGCCTGGAACGACCGCCGCCGCGTCATCGCCCACCGCTACACCGAGGCCTTCACCGGCCTCCCCGGCCTCCTCACCCCCCGCACCGAACCCTGGGCCGAACACGTCTGGCACCAGTACGTCCTGCGCACCCCCCACCGCGCCCTCCTCCAGCAACGCCTGGACGAAGCGGGCATCGGCACCCTCATCCACTATCCCGTCCCCGTCCACCGCACCCCCGCCTATGCCGGCCACACCCCCTCCCCCACCCTCCCGAGAACGGAACGCCTCGCCGCCGAGGTCCTGAGCCTGCCCATCGGCCCCCACCTGTCCGACGTCGCGGTGGAGCTGGTGGTCGACGCGGTGCGGGGGGCGGCGCTGGAGCTGGGGGCCTAACGCCCATCGCCCAGCTCACCGCCGGGGTCGACATCGGGATGCGTGAACCGCACGGGCCGCCCCAGCGACCGGGCGTACGCGATCTCCGCCCGCGTACTGTCCCCGATGTAGTCACCGACCACCAGCACCTCGTCGGCAAGCCGGATCTTCGCCCGATGAAGCCCGTCGAGCCGCGCTTTCCGCTCAGGGTCCTCGCAGGGCCACGGGACCGGCGAGCCGTCCTTCACTCCGGCGATCTGGGTGCCGTAGATCTGCTTCCGCCCCTCGTTCACAAGGGTGCGATCCCGGAGAAAGGCCAGGTCCCGGGGGCTGGCAGCGCCATCGGACACCGCTTCCTCCATCTGGTCACTTTCGCCAGGAAGAACGGCTGACGAGCCAGCATCGAGCACGCGCGACCCGGGCCCCGCCTCACCCCCTCGGAGCGGCGGGGCCCCACCCGTCCTACACGGCGAGTCCGAATCGGCGGAACGCAGCCACCGCGAGCGGCGGGAGCCGACCCAACTCGGGCATACGGTCCACCAGGTAGCCCCCTGTCGGTCTCCCCGCTGATCGCCACCGGGTCGTGGGTTTCCACGACCCGGTGAACCGCGACCCGGTACACCGCGTCCCGGCCGCCCACGACGTCTGAATGCTTTTAAAGAACTTGGGAAAAAACCCAACCAAACCCCACCCCACCCCCGTCCTGACCTGCATCACTCGCACGGGTGACATAGGGCAATCGGGCTGGATTCGGGGCGGGTTGGCTGGCATATGCTCGCGGCGACCGATCACCCCAGAACATGAGACGGCCCCCGGCGAGACTGACAATCTCGAACGAGGGCCTGACCACAAGGAAGAAACACCCACTTCCCGATGGATACTTCGCAGGCTATCGCGCCCCCGCCCCTCCGGCGCAGCTCACCCCGGTCCCAGACCGACGTCACGCCGACCTCCGGCGTCATCCACGTCAACGCCCGCCACGTCTCCCGCTTCGTGGTCATCGGCAACCAGCTCGCCCAGCACCGCGCGCTCTCGCTCGTCGCGATCGGGCTCGCCGTGCACATCCAGTCGCTGCCCGCCGGGGCGAAGATCGGCATCAAGGTCCTCGCCGAACGCTTCCCGGAGAGCGAGACCCGGATCGCGTCCGCCCTCCGCGAGCTGGAGGCGGTCGGCTATCTGCACCGCAGCCGCGTACGGCTTGCCACGGGCCGCGTGGTCACCCGTACGGTCTCGTACAACCAGCCGCGCACCGCCGCCGAGCCCACGGCCACCGCTCCCGGGCCCGCCAAGCCCAAACCCGCCACCCGGAAGACCAGCGCCCCCAAGGTCACCACGCTGCCGCCCCCACGTCCTGACGCAGACGTCCACGCCGAAACAGCGGCCCCGCCACCGCCACCGCCTCCGCGGACACCGGCCGCTCCCCCGCCGCCCCCGTCCCCGCTCCGGCCCCCGGCATCCCCACCCCCGACGGTTCCGGACCCCGCCCCCTTCGTCCACGTACCGGCTCCTACGGCTCCGAGGAAGCAGCCCGCGCCGCTGCCTCAGCCGCATGCGCCCACCGAGGAGCTTCACCGGGCCGCCACGGCGCTGCTCGCTGACCTGCGCCGTCACGCGCCCCAACTGACCCTGTCCGAGGGGGATATCGCGAAACTCGCACCCGGCGTCGCAACCTGGCTCGAACGGGACGCGCACCCCGACGCCGTACGCCATGCCCTCACCAGCGACCTTCCGGTCCCCGTCAAACACCCGGCGAAGTTCGTCCGCAGCCGGATCACCGCGCTCCTGCCGCCGCCGCTGCCCGGCACCGCGGATCTCGTCCCGCCGCCACGCCGCAAGATCGTCGTCATCCCGCTCGTGGACTGCGACGGCTGCGAGCGCGTCTTCCGCTCCGCCGATCCCGATCCCGGCTACTGCCGCGACTGCCGAGCCGAACGGGCATACGCGCAGGAGCAAGGGCTGGAACAAACCCAGGCGCAAACAGAGGTGCAAACAGAGGCACACATAGTGACGCGAACAGAGGCGCGAACAGTGGCGTGAACGGTCGAGGGGGCGGCGGGGCGGCGCCCGTCGCCCCCTCGGGTGGGAACAAGGTCACTGGAGCCAGGTGTACGTGTTCCAGCCGCCGTTGCCGATCTTCACCGGCGCCTTGAAGGTGGACTCGGCGCGCCCGGTGGCGCTGTAGCGGTAGAGCTCTCCGGCGGTGTTGACGGCGACGAGGTCCGCCTTGCCATCGCCGTCGAGGTCACCGGGGGCGGCGAGCTTGGTGTACGTGTTCCAGCCGCGGCCGATCGCCGCCTTGGCCTCGAAGGGGGCGGAGGCGGTGCCGGTTCCCCGGTAGAGGTAGAGGGTGCCGGTGCTGTCGCGGGCGACGATGTCGGCGCGTCCGTCGCCGGAGAAGTCACCGGCGCCGACGAGCTGGTCGAACTGGTTCCAGCCGCCGCCCACCTTCACCCGGGCGTTGAACGTGCCGTCGCCCTTGCCGGGGTACAGCCACAGCACCCCGGAGCCGTCGCGGGCGAGCAGGTCGGTGCGTCCGTCGCCGCTCAGGTCGCCGGGGCCGAGCACCAGGTCGTAGCTGCCGAAACCGGTGGCCAGGGCATGGGCGCCACCGGCCACGGTGTCGTCGTAGAGGGTTCCGTTGTAGACCTCCATCACCACCGAATCGCCCGAGTCTTCGAGGGCGACGGAGTTGACGATCTTGGCGCCCTTCAGGTCGCTGCCGATCAAGCTGCGGTCGGACACGGTGCCGTCGTCGTTGGAGAAGTAGGCGTACAGATCACCGGCGGAGGTCAGAGCCAGGAGATTCCCCTTGCCCCAGGCCGGATTTCCGCCCATGCCCGCCACCAGGTAGCGCTGGAGCCAGTAGCCGGGAGGCAGGGCCGTGCCGGTGGTGTCCTGGCGGGCGGTGAGCTGGGTGAGGCCGGACCCGTTGGGGTCGCCCTCGTAGTAGTACGCCCCACCGGCCGTGGTCCGGCCGAGGAGGCCGCCGTGTGCGCCCGGACGGGCGCCGGGGAAGCCGATGATCTGGTTGTAGGTGTTCCAGCCCTTGCCGATCTGGACGCGCGTGGCGACCGGCGTGGCGGCGTTGCCGTCGAGCGCGTAGTACCAGAGGTTGCCGTCGAGATCGCGGGCGACGAGCGAGCCGTGGCCCGTGCCGGTGAGGTCGCCCGCCCCGGTCATCTGGTCGAAGATCTGGAAGCCCTTGCCGACCTTGACGCGGGCGGTGAAGGGGTCGGAGGAGTCGCCGGTGCCCCGGTAGAAGTACAGGTCACCGGTGTGCGTACGGGCGAGCAGGTCGCCCAGGCCGTCGCCGGTGACGTCACCCACGGCGACGACCTTGTTGTACGTCTGCCAGCCCCGGCCGGTCCAGATCGGGCTGCCTTCCGGGAAGGACTCGTTGCCCCAGAGCGACAGTTGGCCCGAGGCCGTGAGGGACAGCACCTCCGGGCCGGGTGTGGCGGAGCTTTCCTCACCGGGGGTGAGGATGTCGAGGTACTCGGTGGAGCCGCTCTTGCTCATCGGCACGCCGAAACCGCTGAACCACTCCAGGACGCTGCCGGTCGAACCGTGCATGAGGAGGTCGGCCTTGCCGTCCCCGTCGACGTCGTAGAGCGGTGCGTCGGGGCCCGCCACCGCGGCGGCCCTCGCGGCGGCCGAGGTGTCCCCGGCCGCCGGCTTCCCGGCGGCGGGCCTCTCAGCGTCGGGCTTTCCGGCTGCCGGCTTCTCGGCGGCGTGCGGAGCCTCGGGCTGCTCCGCTTCGAGCCGCTGGACGGCAAGGTCGCGGTGCGGCGCGCCGCTGTCGGCCTGCGCCACGGCGGCAGGGCCGAGGACGAACGCGCTCGCGGACAGCGCGGCGAAGGTGCAGACCGCCAGCAGACGGCTCCTGCGGTATGTGTGCGTGCTCTTCACGGTGAAAGACAAGACAACCCCCCATGGTTGCGACTGCCGCGACGGAACGCGGCCACCGGGCGCCGCGTCGACCGGGGCGGCCACGGAACCGGGCGGCCCTTCCATGCGGCCGCACCCGGCGGGACAGGCGTGAGCAGCGCAGATCCGACCGGCCCGAGTCGTTCATACGTCCGATTCGAACGCCGCGAGTCTAACTGCCGGGCCTATGCACGGAATCGCGGGGTCCAGGCTCCCGGTTAGTTGTTCGACTAGATGCGATGGCCGAATCCGTCCGGGCCGCCTTCTCGCCCATACGCTCGTTTCACAAACTCTCCACCTCACAGGTCGACCAAGGGGCGATGGTGACGGAACTGGTCAAGCTGGGTGACGGCCTGCAGGTGTATACGCAGAGCGTCCTCGAAACGCAGTACATCTACGACGAGATCTTCCAGCAGGGCTGTTACAGCACGCTGGAACTCCCGGACAAGCCGCTGGTGTTCGACGTCGGCGGCAACATCGGGATGTTCGTCCTCTTCATCAAGAGCACGTACCCGGACGCGGAGATCGTCTCGTTCGAGCCCATGCCGGACTCGATCGACCTGTTCGGCAGGAACATGGAGCTGCACGGTCACACGGACGTGACGCTGCACCGGACGGCGCTGGGCAGCAAGCCGGAGGCGGGTGTCAGCTTCTCGTTCTTCCCGATGCTCCCGGCCAACTCCACCCGGTATCCGGAGATCAAGGAGCAGCCCAAGGCGCAGATGGCGCAGCTGTCCGACGCGGCGCTCGCGGACCAGATGTACTTCGCCGAGAAGGTCACCGTCGACGTGGAGCGGCTGGCGGCCTACCTGCCGGCGGACCGTGACGTGGACCTGCTGAAGGTCGACGTGGAGGGCGCCGAGGCCGATGTACTGCTCGGCATCGACGACGCGCAGTGGCCGCGCATCCGCCGCGTGGTCGTGGAGGTCGCGGACCTGGACGACCAGCTGGAGCGGGTCTGCTCCATCCTGCGCGCGCAGGGCTTCGAGGTGACGCCCCAGCAGGCGCCGCTGACCGACGCCGAGGACAACTACTACATGGTGCAGGCCGTCCGCGTCTGACCCCGCGGGCAGTACGGCATTCGGAAACGCGCGGCTCTACGGATAACGCTCGGTTCCACGGAAAACGCCCGGCCGGAATTCCTCCGGCCGGGCCTTTTCGTACTACCGAATCACTGCCACCCCCACGGCCCCGGCGCCCGCGAAGGCACCGGCGCCGGGGCCGCCGGATCAGCTGCCCAGCGGCCAGGGGACCTCGGGCGACGGGTAGTAGTTCACGCGGGCCTCGCGCAGCCGCGGCCCCTGGGCCGCGAGCCGCACCTTGAAGGCGTCCCAGTTGTGCGAGGACGCCTTCGCCCAGCCGATCTCGGCGATCGACAGGAGGCGGGGGAACGCGAGGTTCTCCAGCTGGTTGATGCCGAACACCGTCTCCGACCACAGCGGCGCCTCGACACCGGCGATCGTGGACTCGCCCAGCCCGGCGACCTGCTCCTCGGGCTTCCAGTCGTAGGAGTCCTCCACCGTGGAGGTGCCCGCCCAAGAGTTGCCGACGGGGTACTCCGGCAGCGCGTCGTTGTACTTCATGTCGAGGTACGCGTTGCTCGCCGGCGCCATGATGAACTTGCCGCCGCCCTTGGCAGCCTCGACCAGTTGCTCGTCGTTGATGCCCGCGGCCCACAGCTCGGTCACCGAGGTCTTCGGGTCGAGCGACCCGGCGGCCTCCTGCCAGCCGAAGACCTTCTTGCCGTGCTTCTCGACCAGCTTGGCGACCTTCTGGAGGTAGAGGTCCATCTCGGCCTGCGGCCGCTCGTGCGCCTCGTCACCGCCGATGTGGATGTACGGCCCGGGGGTGAGGGCCGCTATCTCGCCGATCACGTCGTCCAGGAACTCGTACGTCGTCGGGTTGTCGATGCACAGCTTGCCGAGCGGGCTGTTCACCCAGTCCGTGTACGGCTCCAACGGCTTGCCGTCACAGGTCAGCTTGGCGTACGAGGCCAGCGCCGAGTGCATGTGGCTCGGGCCCTCGATCTCCGGGACGACCGTGATGCCGCGCGCCCAGGCGTAGGCGACGAGGTCGCTGTACTGCTCCTGCGTGTAGTAGCCGCCGAGCATCCCGCCCGTACCGCTGCTGCCGCCGATCCTGGCCAGTTCCGGCCAGGACTTGATCTCGATGCGCCAGCCCTGGTCGTCGACCAGGTGGAGGTGCAGATAGTTGATCTTGTAGCGGGCGATCGCGTCGATGTAGCCCTTCACGTCCGGGGCCGGGAGGTGGTGCCGGGCCACGTCGAGCATGGCGCCCCGGTAGCCGTAGCGCGGGGCGTCCGAGATCACACCGCCCTGCACCCGCCAGGGACCCGGCATCCGCTGGGCGCGGTCGACCTTGACCGGCAGCAGCTGACGCAGCGTCTCCACCCCGTTGAACAGGCCGGCCCGGTCGTCGGCGCGGATCGTGACCGCGCGCGCGTTCACCTCCAGTTCGTAGCCCTCGGGCTTCGTCACCGTGTTGGCGCCGCCGAGCGCCAGCACGATGCCTTCCGGCCGGGCGCCGGAGGCCAGGGAGCGCACCGGCAGGGCGTAACCGGTGGGCTTGCGCAGCAGTCCGGTGAGGAACGCGGCGGCTTCGGTCGCCTCCTTGGAACCGGCGGTCGCGTAGACCGCGTCGTCCGGCTCCAGGTCGAAGGCGACACCGGCCGTGGTGCGGACCTCGACGGGCTGCGGAACGACACGGGTCAGCGGCACCGTGCCGCTCACCTGGGCCTGGCCGCCCGCCGACGCGCTCGCCGTGGTCAGCATGGCCGTCATCGTCACCACGACCGCGATCACTGTCCCCTTCGCACGGCGTGCGAGACGGTGTCCGGGTGGACTTGCGTATGTGTTCATCGGTGACTGCGTCTCTCTGTCGAGGCGGACTGATGTGAGGCGGACTGATGTCCTGAATCCATCGACAACCAGCTTGGTCAACACGGTCTAGCGGGAGCCCTAGTCTTCGTTCCGCTCGCTCGAAGGCGGCAGCCGGGCGTGTACATACTCACGCCGTGAACGGACAACCGGCCCAGGACCGACCCACGCCCCTGCGGACAGCCGGCCGAAGCGGCCACATCGGCGTCTGCACCTTCCCCGCGTACGCGCACATCGCACCGGCCGTTCCCCTGATGACCGAACTGGTGCGGCGCGGCCACCGGGTCACCTGCTTCGTCGCCGAGCGCTTCACCGATCTGGTGCGGAGCAGCGGCGCCGAGGCGGTCGTCTATCCGTCGCGCTTCCCGTGGGCCGACGGGCCCACCGGAACGCCGGTGGAGAACATCCTCGCCTTCTTCGAGGAGGCGCTGGCCCCGGTGGAGACGGTGGCCACCCGGTTCGGCGGCGACCGGCCCGACCTCCTCGCCCATGACCTCGCGGCCTCCGAGGGCGCCCGGCTGCTGGCCCGCGCCTGGGACGTCCCGGTGGTGCAGCTGTGCCCGACCATCGCCTCGGGCCCCGGCTTCTCGATGTCCGAGCGGCAGAGCCGGGAGGTGACCGGTCCGCCGCCGGAACCGGTCGACCCGCACGACCCGGCCATCACCGCGTTCACCGACCGCCGCAAGCGGCTGCTGGCCGCGCACGGCCTGGACGACTCCCCGCTGGACGGCTTCGGCGGGGACGACGGCGACAACATCGTCTTCCTGCCGAAGGAGTTCCAGCCGGCCGCGGAGACCTTCGACGACCGGTTCGCGTTCATCGGGCCCTGCCTGACCGACGGCTCCGAGGACGGCGCACCGGAAGCCGAGGGCGGCTGGCAGCCGCCGGACGGCCGTAAGGTCGTGCTGCTCTCGCTCGGCAGCTCGTACACCCCCGACCAGGCCGCCTTCCTGCGGTTCTGCGTCGAGGCGCTGGCCGGATCACCGTGGCATCTGGTGGTGACCCTCGGCCACCGCGTCACCGCGGAAGAACTGGGCCCGTTGCCGGACCACGTGGAGACCCACCAGTGGCTCCGGCACCCCGAAGTCCTGCGGCACGCCTCCGCGTTCATCACCCACGCCGGGATGGGCAGCGTCATGGAGTCGCTCGTCCACGGCGTCCCGATGGTGTTCGTGCCGTACCACATCGACCAGCGGGTCATCGCCCAGCAGGCCGCCGGCCTCGATCTGGGACGCGTCCTCATGCGGGAGTCGGCCAGTGCGGCCGCGCTGCGTGCGGCGGTCGACGAGGTCGTCTCCGGGCAGGACATCGCCGCCGCCGTGGCCGCGATGCGCCGCCACGTGCGCGAGGCGGGAGGCGCCGTACGCGGTGCCGACACCGTCGAACGCCTGATGCGCAGGCCCGGCCCTCCACGCACCCATCCCGCGCCACCTACGGAAGTGACTCACCCATGAAGGGCATCATCCTCGCCGGGGGCGCCGGAACGCGCCTGCACCCCGTGACCCTCGCCGTCTCCAAGCAACTGCTCCCCGTCTACGACAAGCCCATGATCTACTACCCGCTCTCCGTGCTCATGCTCGCGGACGTCCGGGACATCCTGATCATCTCGACGGCCGAGGACCAGCCGCTGTTCCAGCGGCTCCTCGGCGACGGCTCCGAGCTGGGCCTGCGGCTGAGCTACGCGGTCCAGCAGGACCCCAACGGACTGCCCGAGGCGTTCGTCATCGGCGCGGACTTCATCGGTGACGACTCGGTCGCGCTGATCCTCGGCGACAACATCTTCTACGGCCCCGGCATGTCCGACCGGCTGCACGAGAGCCGCCGCGACCTGGACGGCTGCGTGCTGTTCGGCTACCACGTCTCCGACCCCGAGCGGTACGGCGTGGGCGAGGTCGACGAGCGGGGCCGGCTGATCGGCATCGAGGAGAAGCCGGCCCGGCCGCGCACCAACCGCGCCATCACGGGGCTGTACTTCTTCGACAACCACGTCGTGGACATCGCCAAGAACCTGACGCCGTCGGCGCGCGGCGAGCTGGAGATCACCGACGTCATCCGGCACTACCAGCGCGACGGCAAGGCGCAGGTGGTCGACCTCGGCCAGGGCTTCGCGTGGCTGGACACCGGGACCCACGACTCGCTGATGGACGCGGGCCAGTACGTCCAGGTGCTGGAGCGGCGCCAGGGCGTGCGCATCGCCTGCATCGAGGAGATCGCCCTGCGGCGCGGCTTCATCGACGCCGAGGCGTGCCTGCGGCGCGGCGCACGGCTGACCAAGTCCGGTTACGGCGAGTACGTCATCAATCTCGCCCGCCGAAGCCTGGAGGCCACGGCCCCGTCCGGCCCGGCCCCCTCCGGCCCGGCCCCCTCCGGCCCGGCCTCCTCCGGCCCGCTGCCCACCGCCGCGGCACAGCCCCGGGAGATGGCGGCCCTGCGATGAGCGGTCGTCACATCGCCTTCTTCAACTACGCCGCGCACGGCCATGTGAACCCCACCCTGCCCGTCGTCGCCGAGCTGGTGCGGCGCGGCAACCGGGTGACGTACGTGGTCGCGGACCAGTTCGCGGACGTGGTCGCGGCCACCGGCGCCGACGTGATCCCGTACGAGTCCGTCGTGCCGAAGTCCTGGAACACCGTCGCCATCCCGGCGAAGATCACCGGTGACGACATGGCCGAGGCGGCGGTCGGCCATCTGACCGAGGCGTTCGCGCCGCTGGACGAGGCGGAGAAGCGGCTCGGCGACGACCGGCCGGACGTCATGGTCTACGACGCGTTCGGCTTCGCCACCGGCCGGCTGCTGGCCCGCAAGTGGCAGCTGCCCTCGGTGCTCACCGCGACGACGTTCGTGGTCAGCGAGACCTGCAATCCGTACGCCGAACTCGCCGCGACCATGTCCGCGCCCGATCCGGACCATCCGGCGCTGGCCCGCCACCGGGAGCTGCTGCGCGGCACCCTGGACGCGCACGGCCTGGGCGATCTGTCCAACGAGGAGTTCACCGGCGCTCCCGAGGAGCGGACCGTCGTCTTCGTCGCGCCCGAGTTCCAGCCGGGCACCGAGACCTTCGACGAGCGGCACGTGTTCGTCGGGCCGTGCATCGGGGACCGCGCCCACCAGGGCAGTTGGCAGCGTCCGGACGACGGGCGCCCGGTGGTCCTCGTCGCCCTGGGCAGCTTCGGCTACGAGAACCAGGCGGCGTTCTACCGCGACGCGCTCGCCGCGCTCGCCGATCTGCCCTGGCACGTCGTCATGTCGCTGGGCGGCCTGGTCACGGCGGACGACCTCGGCCCGCTCCCGCCGAACGTGGAGGCCGCGCCCTGGGTGCCGCAGCTGTCGGTCCTCGCACACGCCTCGGCCTTCGTCTCGCACGCCGGCATGGGCAGCACGATGGAGGCCCTGTCGTTCGGGGTCCCGCCGGTCGTGGTGCCCCGCACGGGCGAACAGGACCTGGTGGCCGCACGCGTCGCCGAACTGGGCCTGGGCCGCTCCATCGCCCCGGCCGACCTCGACGCGCAGGGCCTGCGCACCGCCGTCCTGGACCTCGCCGGGGACCAGGAGGCCCGGCGGCGGGTGCGGGAACTGTCCGCGAGCATCGCCGCCCGGCGCGGCCCGTCGCTCGCCGCCGACACGATCGAGGCCAGGGCTGCCGCGTCATGAACGAGACCCCCCGGCACTTCGCCTTCCTCCCCTACCCGGCGTACGGGCACATGGTGCCGGCGCTCCCGGTGGTCGCCGAGCTCGTGGAGCGCGGCCACCGGGTCACCTGCTTCACCACGGAGGAGTTCCTGGAGCGGGTCCGCGCCACGGGCGCGGAGGCGTGCCTGTACGATCCGCCGCTCTCCTCCGACCCGCCGCCGGACGTCATCGACGCCGACGAGTGCGCGCGGGCCCCGCTGAAGCTGCTGGAGGCCAGCACGGCGGTCCTCCCGGCGATCGAGGCGCGTTTCGCGGCCGGGCCGCCGGACGTCGTCGCGTACGACACCACGCTGTGGCTGACCGGGCGGCTGCTGGCCGCCCGCTGGGGGCGGCCCAGCGTGCAGCTGTCCCCCACGTTCATCTCCAACGAGCACTTCAACCTCTCCGAGCAGCACCAGGAGTTCGCCGGGCAGATCGACCCGGCCCACCCGGCGATCGTCGCCTTCGCGGAGCGGCTGCGGGCGATCGTGACCGGCAGCGGTCTGCGCGAGGAGCAGCAGGCCGAACTGTTCAACGGGCACGAGGAGTTCACCGTCGCCTTCGTGCCCAAGGAATTCCAGTTCCGGGGCGACACCTTCGACGGCCACCACGTCTTCGTCGGACCGACGACCCGGCCCCCGGCCCCGGCGGCCGACGCCACCGCCTGGCAGCCGCCGGCGGACGGCCGCCCGGTCCTGCTCGTCTCCCTCGGCACCACCGTCAACAACCACCCCGACTTCTTCCGCGACTGCGTACGGGCCTTCGCCGATCTCCCCTGGCACCTGGTCCTCGCCCTCGGCAAACGGGTCGCCCCCGAAGAGCTGGGCCCCCTGCCGCCCCATGTCGAGGCCCATCCCTGGGTGCCCCTGGCCGAGGTCCTGCCGCACACCTCGGTCCTCCTCTGCCAGGCCGGCATGGGCAGCGTCCTGGAAGGGCTGCGGGCCGGCGTCCCCATGGTCGTCGTCCCCCACCACCCCGAACAGCACGTCAACGCCCGGCGCCTGACCGATCTCGGCCTCGCCCGGACCGTGCGGCGCGAGGACGCGACCGTGACCGCCCTGCGCGACGCCGTTCTCGACGTGGCCGCCGACACCGCGCTCCGCGCCCGCGTCCAGGACATGAGCCACCACGTCCGCGCGGCCGGCGGCGCGGCGCGGGCCGCCGACGCGATCGAGGAACGGCTGCGGGCGCTGATACCGGAGGGAACGCGATGACGCGGGAGACCGGCCCGGGGCCGGTACGGGAGACCGGCCCGGGGCCTGTACGGGAGACCGGCTCCGTGACGGAGACCGGGCACGTACCGGTGACCGGGTCCGTGGCGGAGACCGGGCACGTACCGGTGACCGGGTCCGTGACGGAGACCGGGTCCGTGACGGGGGCCGGGTCCGTGGCGGAGACCGGGTCCGTGACGGGGGCCGGGTCCGTGGCGGACCCGCCGGTCGCGCTGCCGCAGACGCGGACCTGCCCCTTCGACCCGCCGCCGGAGTACGCCAAGCTGCGCGAGACGTGTCCGGTCGCGCCCCTCGCCCTGACCGTGGGGCCGGGCGAGGGCTCGGGCTGGCTGGTGACGCGGCTGGCCGACGTACGGGCCGTGCTGAGCGACCGGCGGTTCAGCCACCGCAACGAGCTGATCGGCCTGCCGATCCCGCCGCCCTTCCCGATGGACACGTACGCCCCGCCGCCCGCCGCCCCGGGCGCGTTCATCAAGATGGACCAGCCGGACCACTCCCGCTACCGGCGGCTGCTGGCCCGGCGGTTCACGATGCGGTCGGTGGCCGCGCTGACCCCGATGATCACGCGGCTGACGGAGGAGTACCTGGAGGCGCTGGCCGGGTCCGGCGGGCCGGTGGACCTGGTGAGCGCGTTCGCGGAGCCGTTCACGGTCCGGGTGATGTGCGAGATGCTCGGCGTGCCCGAGGCGCTGCGCGAACCGCTGTCCCGGCATCTGGCCGTCCTGTCCCGGATGCACTACACGGTGGAGGAACTGATCACCGCGTGCACGGCGATCGCCGAGGCGCTCCAGGACCTCGTCGCCGCCAAGCGCTCCGACCCGGGCACGGACCTGCTCGGCGAACTCGCCACCGACGAGGGCCTCACCGACGAGGAGGTCGTGAACCTCGCCTGGGCCCTGCTCGGCGGCGGTTTCGACACGACGGCCAACATGCTGGCCCTGGGCACCTTCGCCCTGCTGGCCCACCCCGACCAACTGGCCCTCCTGCGGGCCCGCCCCGACCTGGCCGACAACGCCGTGGAGCAACTGCTCCGCTACCTCACGATCTCCCACCTGGGGGCCAGCCGCGCCGCCCTGGAGGACGTCGAGCTGAACGGCGTGCCGATCAAGGCGGGCGACACCGTCGTCCTCGCCCTCCCCGCCGCCAACCGCGACCCCGCCCACTTCGACGCCCCCGACCGGCTCGACATCACGGCCCCGGCCCAGGGCCACGTCGCCTTCGGCCACGGCGAGCACCAGTGCATCGGCCAGAACCTGGCCCGCGCCACCCTCCGCATCGCCCTCCCGATGCTCTTCGCCCGCTTCCCCGGCCTCCGCCTCGCGACGCCGGAGGCCGACGTACCGCTCCGCTCGGACATGCTCCATTACGGGGTGCACGAACTGCTGGTGGAGACGGGGGCTCAGGCGCCTCCGGGCTCCCCGTTCGGGCGGCACGCTCAGATTCGCCCACAACACGCGCGGGGACGCGAGTAGCTTGACGGGCTCCACCGTCCGGCACGTCTCCCGGAGGACTTCTTGATGCTCGGCGTCGCCCCGACCACACCGGCCGAGTACTGGATCTGGGGCCGGCAGAGGACGAGAACGCCGCCTTCCTCGCCCGCGCCGGGGTCGAGGTGACCGCTGTCGACTTCTCCGCCGTCCAGGTCGAGCGGGCGCGCCGCTTCTGGAAAGGCGAGAGGCGGCTCACGTTCGTGCACGCCGGGGCGTGTGCCTTCCTCGACGCGGACGGTCCGCGGTTCGCGATCTACTCGACGTGGGGGGCCGTTTGGTTCACCGACGCCGAGGAGCTGTTCCCCCGGGTGGCGTCCCACCTCAGGCGGGGCGGGGTGTTCGGCTTCTCCCACCGCGAACCGGTCGTCGGGCGGTACGGGGCGCAGGAGATGGGCGGTAAGTGACTGGAGGGCCGCGAGACCGAGCTGACGGCTCCTGGTGACCGCCGCGATCTAGCAGCGCCCCCTGAGCGGTGGAGCCGGACCGGACCGCGCACGCGACGGCCGCCGGACCCATGTCGGTCCGGCGGCCGTCGCGCCCCTGGCCGAGACTCCGTCAGGCGGTCTCGGCGGGCCACCACTGCGGGTGGTCCTGGTACCAGCGGACCGTGCTTTCCAGGCCGGTGGTGAACTCGATGGACGGGGTGAACCCGAGCTTCGTGATCTTGCTGAAGTCGAGGGAGTAGCGCAGGTCGTGGCCCTTGCGGTCGGTGACCTGCTGGATCATGGAGGGGTCGGCGCCGCAGAGTTCGACGAGGCGGCGGGCGAGGGAGATGTTGGTGACCTCGACGCCGCTGCCGATGTTGTAGACCTCGCCGGGGGCGCCGTCCGTCAGGACCAGTTGGAGCGCGGCGCAGTGGTCGGCGACGTGGAGCCATTCGCGGACGTTGCGTCCGTCGCCGTAGAGGGGGACGGGCTGGCCGCGCAGGAGGCGGGTGATGAAGAGGGGGATGAGCTTTTCGGCGTTCTGGTAGGGGCCGTAGTTGTTGGAGCAGCGGGTGAGCCGGATGTCGAGGCCGTGGGTGCGCCGGTAGGCGAGGGCGGCGAGGTCGCTGCCGGCCTTGGAGGCCGCGTAGGGCGAGTTGGGCTGGAGCGGTTCGTGCTCGTCCCAGGAGCCGTGCTCGATGGAGCCGTAGACCTCGTCGGTGGAGACGCAGAGGACGGTCGCCACGTCGTGGCGGGCGGAGCTGTCCAGGATCTGCTGGGTGCCGACCACGTTCGTGGAGGCGAACGGGACGGCGCCGGCGACCGAGCGGTCCACGTGGGACTCGGCGGCGAAGTGGACGACCACGTCGTGGCCGGGCAGGACCGCGTCCAGGGCGGCCGCGTCGCGGATGTCGCCCTGGACGAAGGTCAGCCGTTCGTGGCCGATGGGCAGGTTGGCGGTGTTGCCGGCGTAGGTGAGCAGGTCGAACACGGTGACTTCGGCGTCCTCGTATCCGGCGTACTCGCCGGCGAGCATCGCCCGCACGTACTGCGAGCCGATGAAGCCGGCTCCGCCTGTGACAAATACCTTCACGTCGATCCGTCTCCCTCAGCCGACCGGCAGGACCTTCAGTGAGCGGCGGCGGACGCCGTCGCCGGAATCCACGATCGAGGAGATGTGGGAGACGACGCGCTCGTCGGCCGGGTCGGCCGACGGGTCGTCGTGCACCCGGAGGATCTCGTACGTCGTGGAGCGCTGCGCCGGTACGCGGTCGGCGCCGCGGATCAGCTGGAGCAGTTCGGGGAGGTTGGAGCGGTGCTTGGCCCCGGCGGAGGAGACGACGTTCTCCTCCAGCATCACGGAGCCGAGGTCGTCGGCGCCGTAGTGCAGGGTCATCTGGCCCATCTCCTTGCCCGTGGTGAGCCAGGAGCCCTGGATGTGGGCGACGTTGTCGAGGAAGAGCCGGGCGACGGCGATGACGCGCAGGTACTCCAGCGAAGTGGCCTGCGTGCGGCCGCGCAGCTTGTTGTTCTCGGGCTGGTAGGTGTAGGGGATGAAGGCGCGGAAGCCGCCGGTGCGGTCCTGCACGTCGCGGATCATCCGCAGGTGCTCGATGCGCTCGGCGTTGGTCTCGCCGGTGCCCATGAGCATCGTCGTGGTGGACTCCAGGCCGAGGCCGTGGGCGGTCTCCATGATCTCCAGCCAGCGCTCGCCGGACTCCTTGAGCGGGGCGATGGCGGTGCGCGGCCGGGCCGGCAGCAGCTCGGCGCCGGCGCCCGCGAAGGAGTCGAGGCCGGCGTCGCGGATGCGGACGATGGCCTCCTCCACCGGGACCCCGGAGACCTTCGCCATGTGGGCCACCTCGGAGGCGCCGAGCGAGTGGATGACCAGTTCGGGGAAGCGCTCCTTGATGGCGGAGAACATGGTCTCGTAGTACTCGACGCCGTAGTCCGGGTGGTGCCCGCCCTGGAACATGATCTGCGTGCCGCCCAGCTCGACGGTCTCCGCGCAGCGGCGCAGGATGTCGTCCAGGTCCCGGGACCAGCCCTTGTCCGTGTCCTTGGGCGCCGCGTAGAACGCGCAGAACTTGCACGCCGTCACACAGACGTTGGTGTAGTTGATGTTCCGCTCGATGATGTACGTCGCCAGGTTCTCGCGGCCCGCGTAGCGGCGGCGGCGCGCCTCGTCGGCGGCCTGGCCGAGCAGGTGGAGCGGGGCGTGGCGGTAGAGCTCCAGTGCCTCGTCGGGCGTGAGGCGGCCTCCGGTGGCGGCGCGGTCCAGAGCAGCGGTGAGATGACTGGTCGGGATGGCCATCGGGCCACCTTTCTGTTTCGGATGGGTCGGCAGGCGCCGTTGAGGGGTGCGCCCGGCGTGGTCGGCGGAAGCCGTCAGCGGGCGCGCCCGGTGTGGTCGGCGGGCGCCGTCAGCGGATGCGCCCGGTCTCCAGCAGACGGATGCCCAGATCGGGCGCGAAGCCGGCCTCGGCTCCGCCGACCCGGCGGGCGAACTCGCGGAGTCCGGCGAGCTGCCGCTCCCCCAGGTCGAAGTCGAGCGCGGACAGGTAGTAGCGCTTGAGGGTCTCGAAGTCGAACTCCGCCCAGCGGGCGGCCTTGTGGCAGACCGCCTCGATCTCGTCGAGGAAGAGTTCGCGCGAGCGCAGGAATCCGGAGTGGACCTCGCGGACCAGTTCGGGGCGCTCCTCCACGAAGGCGCGCCGGGCGGCGAAGACCGCGAAGACGAACGGCAGCCCGGTCCACTCGCGCCACATCTCGGCCAGGTCGTAGACCTGGAAGCCGAAGGTGTCGGCCTGGAGGAGGGAGGCGCGCAGGGCGGCGTCGCCGATGATCACGGCGGCCGGGGCCCCGGCCATCATGGTGGGCAGGTCCGGCGGGCAGTCGAAGTAGGCGGGGCGGACGCCGACCGATTCGGTGAGCAGCAGTTCGGCCAGGCGCACGGTGGTGCGGCTGGCCGTGGTGCGGGCGAGCGGGACCCCGTCCAGCTCCTCCAGCGGCACCTTGCTCAGCAGCAGACAGGACATGACCGGCCCGTCCGCGCCGACCGCGATGTCGGGCAGGACGACCAGGTCGTCGGCGTGGCGCAGGTACTCCATGACGCTGATGGGGCTGATGTCCAGCTCCCCGGCGACCAGGGCGTCGCTCAGCCGCTCCGGCGAGTCCCGGCGCAGATCGAGGTCGAGCAGGCTTCCCGTACGGGCCAGTCCCCAGAACAGGGGCAGGCAGTTGAGGAAGTCGATGTGGCCGACGCGCGGCCGGCCGAGGCCGGCCGGGGCGGCGGGGCGGGCCGGGGCGGCGGGGCGGGCCGGCCCGGCGACGGTCGTCATCAGGCGTCCGCCGAGTCCGGTCCGAGGACCTCGACGCCGTCGCTGACCCGGCGCACGTGGATGCACTCCCCCGGGCACTCCTTCACCGAGTCGGTGACGTCGCGCAGGGCGATGGTGGGCACGATGACCGTGGCACCGGTGTCCTGCAGGAGGTCCCCGTCGGCGTTCCTGACATAGGCGAGCCCGTCGATGTCGAGCTCGAAGACGTCGGGAGCGTACTGGCAGCAGATCCCGTCGCCCGTGCAGAGGTCCTGGTCGATCCAGACCTCCAGGGCATCACCCGTGAGGTCCTCGTCCCGTACGGTCATCGCGCACACCTGCCGATACTTGTCGTGATGGTCATGGGTCAGACCCGCATGGGCTGGGGGGTCTCGCGGATCTCCGGATCCGGGCCCTCGTACTCGCGGACGATCTGGTAGAGGGTGTTGCGCTCCACGGGCTGGAACCCGGCGTCGCGGATCAGGTCCAGCAGGCTCTCGCGGGACATCTTGTCCGGGGTGCCGTAGTTGTCCGCGTCGTGGGTGATCTTGTACTCGACGACGGAGCCGTCGATGTCGTCGGCGCCGTGGTTGAGCGCGAGCTGCGCGGTCTGGAGGCCGTGCATGACCCAGAAGACCTTGACGTGCGGCACGTTGTCGAAGAGGAGCCGGGAGACGGCGAAGGTCTTCAGGGACTCCGCGGGGGTGGCCATCTTGGTCTTGGCCATCAGCCGGTTGCGCTCCTTGCCGTCCATGGAGTCATGGAAGTCGTGCTGGTAGCGCAGCGGGATGAAGACCTGGAAGCCGCCGGTCTCGTCCTGGAGCTCGCGCAGCCGCAGCACGTGGTCGACGCGGTGGCGCGGTTCCTCGATGTGCCCGTAGAGCATGGTGCAGGGCGTCTTGACGCCCTTCTCGTGGGCGAGGCGGTGGATGCGCGACCAGTCCTCCCAGTGGGTCTTGTGGTCGACGATCTGCTGCCGGATCTCCCAGTCGAAGATCTCCGCGCCGCCGCCGGTCAGCGACTCCATCCCCGCGTCGATCAGCTCGTCGAGGATCTCGTCGGCGGGGAGGCCCGAGATGGTCTCGAAGTGGTGGATCTCGGTGGCGGTGAAGGACTTGATCGCCACGTTCGACGGCAGCGCCTCCTTCAGCGCCCGGATCGAGCGCGGGTAGTAGCGCCACGGCAGCGTCGGGTGGAGGCCGTTGACCAGGTGCAGCTCGGTGAGCTGCTCGGACTCCATCGCCTTGGCCAGTTTGACGGCCTCCTCGATGCGCATGGTGTACGCGTCCATCTCGCCCGGCTTGCGCTGGAACGAGCAGTACGCGCACGAGGCCGTGCACACGTTGGTCATGTTGAGGTGGCGGTTGATGTTGAAGTGGACGACGTTGCCGTTCTTCCGCGTCCGTACCTCGTGGGCGAGTCCACCGAGCCAGGCCAGGTCGTCGCACGCGTACAGTGCGATACCGTCCTCCCGGCTGAGGCGCTCGCCGGCGGCGACCTTTTGTTCGATCTCGCGTTTGAATCCTGCGTCCACCCGTGCGTCTCCTCAGCGTCGAGTCCGGCATGGATACGGTCTGCTGGCCCCGCGAACACAACAGCCCCGGGCAGCGCAGCTCCATGCTGGTGGACCGACCGCTAAGAGAATCCCTACAGATACGATCCAGCGCCTGCACCGGCGGCGCCGCTTGCCCGTACCGTGAACTTTCGCAAAGGTCCGCCCTCGGACCGGGACACGCGCATCGGCCTAAGGATGAAGACGCATGTCGAATACAGCGACCGCCTCCCCCACCCGTCAGCTGGCCCGCGGACGGCTCGTCTATCCGCTGGCCGCGACCGTGGCGACCGTCATCGTCTGGCTCATAGGGCACGCCGCCCTCGACAACGGCATCCAGGCGAAGGCGTCGGGCGACGACGTCCAGGAGATCGGCCTGCCCATGGTCGTCATCGTGACGCTCGTCGTGGGCTTCGCCGCCTGGGGCGTGGCCGCGCTGCTCGACCGCAAGCCGGCGTCCGCCCGCAACCGCTGGACGATCATCTCCTCGGTCGTCTTCGTGCTCTCCCTGCTCGGCCCGGCCGGCAGCGGCGAGGGCAGCGGCTCCACGATCACGCTGCTGGCCATGCACGTGGTCGTCGCCCTGGTGCTCATCCCCGGGTTCGCCCGGACGGCGCGAAAGGACTGAGGCATGGCGAAGACCGGACTCCGCCTGCGCAAGAAGGGCGGCGCGTTCGTCGTCGACGGCCTCGACAAGCCCACGGGCACGCTGAAGTTCGACCGCGGGATGCGCACGGGCACGGTCACCGTCGGTGGCCGTGCCCTGCCGATCGCGGCCACCGGACGCCGGCGGACCCGGGTCACGGCCGCCGATCCCGCGATCCTGTGCCTGGACGGCGGGGGCGCCTTCGTGCCCGGCGGCGGCGCGCCGGTCGAGTGGCGGATGTCCCCGCCGGGCCGGGGCGGCTACCGGGCGACGCTCGTCCGGGGGGCCGACACGATCGACTTCTCCCTCGGCAAGTCCGACGGCAAGTCCGTGCGGATCGAGGTCACCGGAGACTGGGACGACCTGGAACTGCTCGCGCTGGCCGGTTCGTTCGCGCTGCTGTCGCGCCGCCGGGGCGACACGTACCTGAAGATGGCCTTCGTCGCCGTCATCAGCGGCGGCCAGCACACCCACTGAACGGTGACGCGATGATCTCCCAGCCGGACCCGCACGGCCGCCCCGACGAGGGGGCCGCCGCGCGGGTCCTCGTCGTCACGGCGGTCACCGCCGAACAGGACGCGGTGGCGGGCGCCTTCCGCGAGACCTCCGCCGCGCCCGCCCCCGCTCCGGCCGCCGCCCGCATCCTGCACCGGGAGACCGCGGGGGGCGTCGGCGTGGACGTGCTGGCCGCCGGGGTGGGACCCGCCGCCGCTGCCGCCACCACCGCCGCCGTTCTGGCCGCCGCCGACCGGCGGGGGGCGGGATACGCACTGGTCGTCAGCACGGGCATCGGCGGCGGCTTCCAGCCGGAGGCGCCGCTGTGCTCGCTCGTCGTGGCGAGCGGCATCGTCGCGGCCGATCTGGGCGCGGAGACGGCCGACGGCTTCGTCGCGGTGACCGAGCTGGGCTTCGGCACCGTCGAGCACCGGCCGGACGCCGCGCTCGTGGCCCGGATCGCCGAGGCGACGGGGGCGCGTACCGGCGCGGTTCTCACCGTGTCCACGGTGACCGGCACGGCCGCGCGCGCCGCCGCGCTGCGGGACCGTCATCCGGACGCCCTGGCGGAGGCGATGGAGGGCTTCGGCGTGGCCGAGGCCGCGGCGGCGGTGGGCTGCCCGGTCGTGGAGCTGCGGGCCGTGTCCAACGCGGTCGGGCCGCGCGACCGGGAGCAGTGGCGGATCGGGGACGCCCTGAAGGCCCTGGCGGACGCCTCCGGCCGGCTCACCTCGGTGTTCGAGGATCAGCCGGCCGGTGCGCGCTCGGGATCGGTGGCTCAGTAGCGGTAGTGGTCGGGCTTGTACGGGCCGTCGACCTCGACGCCGATGTACGCGGCCTGCTCCGGGCGGAGCGTGGTGAGCCGAACGCCGAGCGAGGCCAGGTGGAGACGGGCGACCTTCTCGTCCAGGTGCTTGGGCAGCACGTACACGTCCGTCGGGTAGTCACCCGGCTTGGTGAACAG